>WRBL01000122.1 GCA_009784565.1 Streptosporangiales bacterium
ACGATCCGTTCGGAATTAAGCGGGGTTGACTGGCGGTGTGACCGGGGACAGGAGGAAGAGATTTTCCGGGTTTGGCTCGGCTAGGGCCGCGGTGGCTATTTCGCGTTTGATTTCGCTGAACCGGGCGTTCTGCTCTTCGTTCTTGGTGGTGCTGACCAGGCGGATGAATTCCTCGGGGAGGACGCCTTCGCGGACGGCGATGTGCTGGGAGCCGACATCGGCGATCGTTATCTCGAAGGCGTAGACGACGTCGGCCCTCGGGTTGAGGCGGGGGCCGGGGAGGGAGCGGTCGACCGTGTAGGCGCCGCGGGTGACGCAGCGGGTCACCATCTCGAAGGCGTCGCGGACGCCGGGGCCCGGATGCCCGCTCCGGACGGCGATCGCGGCGCGCGCGGGCGGGGTGTCGCCCAGCAGGCAGCGGAAGGCGGCCTCCTGCGCGCGGAAGGTGAGGGCGAGCATCGCCAGGGCCGCGTGCCCGTGGTAAAGCACCAGGTCATCGAACCCGAGCGTGACCGGGCCCTCCTCGGCCAAGACTGTAATGCTGGTCATTGACGGTGCTCCCGCGACGGTTGATGAGGCCAGGGAAATTTCAAGTCTGGACGAAAATAGGCGGTTTCCGTAGGATACGCGCGGACTTGCAGATCAATATCGAAGGAGTGCCGTGGCGGCCACGCAAAAGGTTCCGGATCTTCTTTCTGAAGAGTTCGCCGCGAATCCTTATCCGTCTTACCAGGTCATGCGGGAGGATTACCCGCTGCTCTGGCACGAGGCGATGAACAGCTACGTCATCTCCCGGTACGAGGACGTGCAGCGCGCCTTCAAGGAAGAGGCGTTCACGACCGCGAACTACGACTGGCAGCTCGAGCCGGTTCACGGCCGGACGATCCTGCAGATGAGCGGCCGGGAGCACTCGGTGCGCCGGGCGCTGGTCACCCCGGCGTTCCGCGGCGCCGAACTTCAGGCGAAATTCCTGCCGGTGATCGAGCGGAACGCGAAGGAGCTCATCGACCAGTTCCGGGCCGCCGGGTCGGCGGACCTCGTCTCCGACTTCGCCTCCCACTTCCCGATCAGCGTGATCGTCGACATGCTGGGCCTGGACAAGAGCGACCACGCCCGCTTCCACCGCTGGTACACCTCCATCATCGCGTTCCTCGGGAACCTGTCCGGGGACGAGAAGGTGGCCGCGGACGGGCTGCGGACCCGGGACGAGCTGGCCGAGTACATGATCCCCGTCATCCAGCGGCGGCGCGAGCAGCCCGGCGATGACCTGCTGTCGGCACTGTGCACCACGGAAGTGGACGGCACCCGGATGAGCGACGAGGACATCAAGGCGTTCGTCAGCCTGCTGCTCGCCGCCGGCGGCGAGACCACCGACAAGGCGATGGCGAGCCTGTTCGCCAACCTCCTGCAGCACCCCGACCAGCTGGAGGCCGTCCGCGGGGACCGGTCACTGATCCCCCGCGCGTTCGCCGAGACGCTCCGCTACTCCCCGCCCGTTCACATGATCATGCGGCAGCCCAGCGAGGACGTCACGGTCAGCGGCGGCACCATCCCGGCCGGTTCCACGGTCACCTGCCTGATCGGCGCCGCCAACCGCGACCCGGGCCGGTTCTCCGACCCGGACCGGTTCGACATCCACCGCGGCGACCTCGACACCGACAACGCGTTCTCCGCGGCGGCCGGTCACCTGGCGTTCGCGCTCGGCCGCCACTTCTGCGTCGGCGCGCTGCTGGCCAAGGCCGAGATCGAGACCGGGGCCGGTCAGCTGCTGGACGCGATGCCGGGCGTGCGGCTGCGGGACGGGTTCGTGCCCGCGGACAGCGGCGTGTTCACCCGCGGCCCGGCGACCCTGCCGGTCGAGTTCACCCCGGCCGGGTAACACGCGTCGCCGGGGTGAACCGCGCCGGCAGCGAGAACAGGCCCCGCATCCACAGCGACGGCCGCCAGCGCAGTTCCCCCGACGGCACGCCGAGCCCCACGTCCGGGATCCGGTCCAGCAGGACCTCGATCGCCGTCCGCGCGATGATCTCGGCCAATTCCGGTGCCGGGAACGGGCAGCCGTGCTCGCCCTGTCCGAACGACAGGTGGGCGCGGTTGCCCGCGCCGGCCCGCGCGTCCGGCCGGATCCGCGGGTCCATGTTCGCCGCGGCCAGGCCGAGGATCAGCAGGTCGCCCTTGCGGACCCGCTGTCCTCCGACCTCGCAGTCCTGGACCGCCCACCGGCCGATGAAGTTCTGCGTGGGGGTGTCCTCCCACAGGACCTCGGTCAGCGCCTGCCCGACGCTGGCGCGGCCGCCCTGCAGGGCCAGGGAGAACTCGTCGTCGGCCAGCATCAGGCGCAGCGCGTTCCCGATCCAGTTCGCGGTCGGCTGCTGCGCGGCGGCCAGGACCACGAGCAGGTCCATGACGATTTCCTCGTCCTCCAGCCCGGCCGGGTGCGCGATCATCCGGGACGGCACGTCCTCCGACGGCCGGGCGCGGCGGGCCCGGACGAGGTCCTGCATGCGGGCGTGGTTGCGCTCGTGGGCGGCGTTCGCCTTCTCCGCGACGTCGAGGGAGTCCGCGATGTCCTGCACCAGCGCGGGCGTGTCCTCCTCGCTGATGCCGAACGACCGCGCGATCACCCCGATCGGGATGCGGGTCGCGTACTGCTCGATCAGGTCGGCCTGGCCGTCGGTCGCGAAGTCGTCGATGAGCCGGTCCGCGACGCGTTCGCAGATGGTCTTCAGGTCCGTGCGGTCGACGGCGTCCAGCGCGTCCCCGATCGCGCCGGCCCGGCGGCGGTGCTCGGTTCCCTCGGTGAACATCACCGAGGGGGCCCAGCCGACGAACGGCAGGAGCGGCCAGTCGTCGGGGATCTCGTCCCACATGTTCCAGCGGCGGCAGTCCCGGGCGAACAGCCGCGGCGTGCTGGTGACGGTGTGGACTTCCCGGTAGCCGACGACCAGCCACGCCGGGATGTCGCCGTCGAGCAGGGCCGGGGCGACCCCGCCGAACTCCGAGCGCACCGACCGGTACAGCTCGGCCGGGTCTCCGGCCAGGTGCTCGCCGTACAGGCGGACCGGGGCGGGCTGGTCGTCGGGCAGGGAACGGGACATAGCCACCGTCGGTACTCCTCCAGCATGAACGCATCAGAACTGCACGTTTGAACCAGGGGAAACGCTATCGAACATCTGGGGCCTGTCGTCTCCAACTAGGAGATGTTCTCCAGGTCGTCGAGGAGGCCGGGGTGAGCCGGCCGCCATCCAAGGGCGTCACGGGTGCGGGCGCTGGAGGCGGGCTGGTCCATCGCGAAGATCGGCCCGAACGGCCCGAAGTTCTCCTCCGGCACGGTCCCGGTCGGCAGGCCCAGCCTGCGGCCGATGACGGCCGCGATGTCGCGCACCGCGTCGCCCTCGTCGGCGACGGCGTGCCAGGCCGTTCCGGCCGGGGCCGATTCGAGGGCCAGCCGGAACAGGACGGCCGCGTCGAGGGCATGAACGGCGGGCCAGCGCTGGCTGCCGTCGCCCGGGTAGCCCGCGACTCCGGTGCGACGCGCCTGGTCGGCCAGCAGCCCGGCGAATCCTCCCTGGCCCTGGTTGTGGACGGTGCGCGGCATGCGGACCGCGGTGGCGCGGACCCCGCGCGAGGCCAGGGCCAGGAGCGCGTTGACCGAACGGGCCCGGCCGGCGACCGGTCCTTCGAGGGGCAGCGGGTCCTCTTCGGTGGAGGCGCGGCCCGGTGCCCAGGGCGTCCCGGAGACGGCCACGATGGGGCGGTCGCTGCCGAGGAGTTCGTCCCCCAGGGCGGCCATCGCGGCGCTTTCCTCGGCGATGGCCGCGGCGAGTCCCTCGGGACTGTCGTAGCCGGGACTGAAGGCAAGGCTGATCACGCCGTCGGACTGGGCGGCGCCGGAACGCAGGACGTCGAGGTCGGCCAGTCCTCCGCGGAGGACCTGGGCTCCGGCGTCTTTCAGGACCTGCTCGGACCGGTCGGACCGGGCCAGCGCGAGGACCGTGTGGCCGCCGCCGAGCAACTCGGCGACGACGGCGGATCCGATGGTGCCGGTGCCGCCGGTGACGAAAACGTGCATGATGCTCCCCCAGGGTGACGGGACTCTTATCTCATCACTCTACACGGTGATGGGACACATGTCGCATCGCCTATACTGGCTGCATGGCTCGATGGGAACCGGGAGCGCGTGAACGACTGGTGGTCGCGGCCGCGGACCTCTTCACCGAGCAGGGCTACGACGCCACGACCGTCGCGCAGATCGCCGAGCGGGCCGGGGTCACCAGGAGCACGTTCTTCCGGCACTTCTCCGACAAACGCGAGGTCCTAGTGGCCGGGCAGGAAACGCTGAGCCGGCTCCTGGCCGAGGGAATCGCCGAGGCGCCCGCCGACGCTACCCCGCTCGAGGCGGTCGCGGCCGGCCTGGAACGGGCCTCCAGCGAGATGAAGCCGGCGAGCCGCGAGCTCGGCCCCCGGCTCAAGGCGGCCATCGCGGCCAGCGCCGAACTGCAGGAACGGGACGCGCTGAAGAGCGTCGGCCTCGCCAGCGCCATGACCTCCGCGCTCATCGCCCGCGGCGTCCCCGACCCGACCGCGCACCTCGCGGGCGAACTCGGGGTCCTCGCCTTCAAGCGCGGCTACGCCCGGTGGACCGAAGGCGACCACGATGACGGCCGGGGACTCGCGCACCATGCGCTCGCCGCCCTGGAGGACCTGCGCGCGGCGACCGCGTCGCTGGGCTGACCGACCGCGGGTTCGTGCGGGGACGGAAGGCGGATCTTGACGGAACCCGGTGGGGGGCGGACGCTCGGCGGAGCGGATGGGCCGCGGGAGAACTCCCCGGAGGCGATGATGGACGGTAGTCAGAAGAGGTACACGAGGCGACGCGCGCTCGGGATGGGCGTGGCCGCGGCGGGTGCCGCGGCAGCCGGCGCCGGGGCTCTCGGGCCGGGGCGCGCGGAGGCCGCCGTGCGGAGCGGGGCGGCGCGAGGCGGACCCGCGGGGACCAACGCCACGTACTTCAACAACGCCGCGATGGGAGCGGCGGACCCGTTCACCCTCTACGACCGGGCCAGCGCCTGCTATTACGCGTACTCGACGGAGGACGCCGACGACGGCTGGTACTTCGCGATCTACCGGTCGGCCGATCTCGTCACCTGGGAGAAGCTCCCGGGCGGCGCGCTCCCGGCCGACGACCCGAACCAGTGGGGCAACGACTGGTTCTGGGCCCCGGAGGTGTACCACAACACCGAGACCGGGCTGTATTTCCTGATCTACGCGGCACGCTCGGACGCGAACGCGGAGAACTGGTTCGGGTACGCGGCCTTCGAGGAACCGTGCAAGACCGGGATGGCCGTGTCGCGGTCACCGGCCGGGCCGTTCCGCAACATCGCCGCCGGACCGATCGACTGGTGGCCCTACGATCCGGACTATCACGACGTCAACCTGATCATGGGATCGGACCAGAAGAAGCCGCCCGCGACGCTGGCCGAAGGCGAGACCGCGCCGCTCGGGACGTACATCCCGTTCATCGATCCCGACATCTTCTTCTCCCCGTCCGGGCAGCTGTACCTGTACGTCTCGCGCAACGCCTACCGGAACTGGGTGTGGGACTACGACCTGGGCAAGTACATCGAGGAGTCCAACCTCATCGCGGTGCCGCTCACCAGCGCGTGGTGGCACGACCCGGCCGGGCAGACGATGCCGTCGATCGACCCCGCCTACGTCAACGCCAACCGCCGCGATTCCGGCTCCGCCAAGCGCCGGGACGGCTTCGTTCACATCCTCGACTACGACCACGACAAGCAGGCGTGGGAGAACGCCGACGTCAACGACTACGCCGCGACCGGCGGGCAGAACAAGGACCGCCGCTGGGAAGAGGGCTCGACCACCTGGGCGCGGACGGTCGGCGGCGGGACCGTGTACTACCTGACGTACTCGGCCAACAACTACGCCACCTCGGAGTACGGCGTCGGGTACGCGACCGCGGATCATCCGCTCGGGCCGTGGAAGAAGTACTCCGGCAACCCGGTCCTCAGCCAGAACGCCCAGATCGGCATGTACTCCACGGGGCACGGCGGCTTCATCGCCTCCCCCGACGGCGGTCAGCTGTACTACGTGCATCACGGGCGCCCGGACCCGACGACCAACCGGCGGCTCTACACCGACCGCCTGATCTTCGACGACCGGCACCGGGACGCCAACGGGAACGCGATCCTGCGCATCGTGGCGTCGACCTCCGATGAGCCGGTGCCGTCCGGGGTCGCGCCGTACTCCGTCAGCGCCAGTCCGGCTGCCGTCGTCCTGGCGCCGGGCGCGGCGCAGACGGTCACCGCCGGCGTGCGCAGCGCCCGCGGCGCGGCGCTGGCGCTCGGCAACCCGCTCAACCGGGTCACCGGCACGGTCGGCGACCCGTCCGTCGCGTCGCTGGACTCAGCGTCCGGTGACGGCTCGAGCGTGCGTCTCGTCGCCCGCAAACCCGGACGGACCTGGCTGCGGCTCACCTACCAGCGGCAGCTCGCCGCCGGCGGCTATCGCGATGTCGTGAACACCGGCCCCGGCTCCGCGCGCCCGGTCACCGTCGTGGTTCCGGTGACCGTCGTCGCCAGTGGCTGAGGCGGTTCTCCGCGGTAAATCGCCTCGTCGCGCCAGCCTGGATCAGCCCAGCAGCGCGGCGCGGATCAGGTCCTGGAACTCGGTGTCCGGAATGCCGTCGGCGGCAGCGGGCGTGAGCTTGATGGTGCCCTTGCCCGAGGCCAGTCCGGGATGCCGCCCGGTGAAACCGCCGTTCCGGCCGGGCGAGACATACAGCGAGAGCCCGTGCTTCCAGGCCCCGATGTTGAGACGGCGGCGGCCGATCCGGTAGGTCGGCATCCCGTAGGACAGGGCCAGCGTCGCGTCCGGGCATGTCGCCGTGATCAGCCGGTGCAGGCGGTCGAACACCGGCCGGGACGCGCCGTCCATCTCCTCCAGGTAGCGGCGCACCGCCTCGTCTCCGGGGGTCCCTGCCGGTTCGTTCATGATCGCGCTCCTCATCACGATCATAAGCCGGGGCGATGACTTCCGGGCCGGCGGATCGTCGGCACCTGGAGGCAGCATTAGGAGGGCGTCATGCCGCGAGTGCGGGTGCATAATTTCTCGGTGTCGCTGGACGGGTTCGGCACCGGCGAGAGGCAGACCCTGGAGGCTCCGTTCGGGCACGCGGGGGGCCGGCTGCATGAGTGGTTCTTCCCGACCCGCACGTTCCGCTCCATGACGGGCCAGGACGGCGGCAGCACCGGCGTTGACGACGCTTTCGCCCGTGCCTGGGACCCGGGCATCGGCGCCGAGATCATGGGGCGAGGCAAGTTCGGCCCTCAGCACGGCCCCTGGCCCGACCAGGAGTGGAACGGCTGGTGGGGCGACAACCCGCCGTTCCACACCCCGGTGTTCGTCCTCACCAGCTATCCCCGGCCCTCCGTCCAGATGGACGGCGGGACCACGTTTCACTTCCTCGACGCCAGCCCCGCCGAGGCGCTCGCGCAGGCGCGTGAGGCGGCCGGCGATGCGGACGTCCGCATCGGCGGCGGCCCGACCACCGTCCGCGAGTTCCTGGCCGCCGACCTGATCGACTACCTCCACATTGTCGTGGTCCCCATCGTGCTGGGACGCGGGGAACGGCTGTGGGACGGGCTGGAGTCGCTCGAAGACCGCTTCGGAATCGAGACGGTGGCCAGTCCCAGCGGCGTCACCCACGTCATTCTCAGCCGGCCGTGAGCGCGGCCGTCATGCGTGAGGGACGGGCGTGGAACGGAGATCCGTTCGGCGGGATCGGGTTGGGCCCTTCCGCTGAATCGGGAGGCCGACACATTGCGACCATAGGCTTACGACAAACCCGCACAGGGTGGATACTCCTTACGACGGCTGACGGGACGCGGGGTCCAGATGACAGCAAACGGTGAGTGGCTTCAGGCCGCGAGCGCGGAGGAGTTGGCTGCTGTGCCGGACTACGACACGACCAAGGCGCACATCGCCCGGGTCCAGGACTACTGGCTGAACGGCAAGGACCACTTCGAGGTGGACCGGCTGGCCGGCGATGAGGCGATCGCCGCGCTGCCCGACATGGTGGAATCGGTCCGCAACACCCGGGCCTTCCTCGGCCGCGCCGTCCGCTACCTCGCCAGGGAGTGCGGGATCCGGCAGTTCCTCGACATCGGGACCGGCATCCCCACCTCGGCGAACACCCACGAGGTCGCGCAGGAAATCGCGCCGGAGTCCCGGATCGCCTACGTGGACAACGATCCCATGGTGCTCTCGCACGCCCGGGCCCTTCTCGCCAGCGACCCGCGCGGCGCGTGCTCCTACATCGACTCCAGCATCCAGGACACCCGGCAGGTCCTTGACGAGGCCGCGCGGGTACTGGACTTCACGCGGCCGGTCGGCGTGGTGCTCATGGCGGTGCTGCAGTACGTACCCGACACCGACGATCCGCGCGCGATCATCCGCACGCTCATGGACGCGGTGCCGGCCGGCAGCTACCTGGTGATATCGCATCCGGCGTCCGACATCCAGGGGCCGGCGATGGCCCAGATGGCCTCCCGGCTGAACGAGCTGATGGCGCAGCAGGTCACGCCCCGCAGCCGCGAGCAGATCCTCGGCTTCTTCGACGGCCTCGACCTCGTCGAGCCCGGAGTGATCCGCTGCCCGGAATGGCGCCCGGCCAGGCCCGAGGACGCAGCCGCCAAGTCCACGATGTGGGGCGGAGTAGCCAGGAAACCGGCCTGAGCCGACTCCGTGGCTCAGGCCCGGTGTCGCTGCCGCCGATAGTCACCCCGGCGGTGAACAGGTCCCCTGGACGAACAGACGAGCCGTCCGGATATCCGGGTTCGGAGATCCGGTCAGATCACGGGGACCGGCGGGGGCCGAGGAGGGTGCGATCGCCGTCCAAGCCGTGGATCAGGGCGGCGGCGACGGCTTCGTGGGAAGCGCCGAGGCGGATCTCGCTGGCCTTGTCCAGGGCCTGGCAATGGTCCTCGCTGAGTTCGACGGTCAGGGCGCCAATGTAACTGTGCAGCCGGGGGCGTCCGGGAAGGCTCCCCGGGCGTGGGCGACTCCAACGCGGACGGATAGTTTGCCCTGTCGCGGCCGTCCGCCAGGTGCCCCTAAAGGGTCATCTCATAGCCACGCAGGGCCCGCCCGAAGGCCGCTACTGTCCCATGGGCGTGGCGTCGTTCGGTGTCACTGCCGTCGTTGCCGAGGAAAGCCGCGTACATGACGGGGCCTGCGGCGTCCTTGTCCCGAAACTGATCGTTGACAAGGCGGCCGAGTTGCCCGATGACGTCATCTGCCAGCCCGCCGGCGAGGAGCGGGCTCTCCGCTATGCGCTTGGCGACTTCGTCCGGTCCAAGCGCGTTGAGGAGCCAGACCACGTCGTAGGCGTCTTTCGGCTTGTCTCGGCGCATAATCGCATCCGTCTTCAGGCTCAGCCATGAGGCTGGTCCCGCCACCGGGAATTCGTACCCCAGCATTCCGCGGCTGGTGCCCACACGGCGCTCGACCGTCACAGTGTCCGACGGCACGAGGTGCCCGAAACCGACTGCCAGGGCTGTGATCTCCCCGGCTGGCCCGATGTTCGCCTCAGCTGGAGTGCCAGCGGCTGGCTCCTCCGGCCGACCGCCGCGGGTTCGCATAGGGCACAGGAACTCCACTTGGACTCGCGCCTCTCGATAGCGGCCGACCCAGCGCCACTTGATCTCACGGCCATTCTGCACATCGGTCCGCAAGCCCAGTGATCGCAGCCCGTCGATGATCGCCTGGTAGTAGTCTGCGGTTTCGCCATCGAGCAAATGCAGCGACAGATGAAAATCCAGGTCGGCGGTGCCGACGTGCGGACTCATCCGTGCGGGCAACTTCCCGGCGAGCAGACTCGGCACCGCACCGCCCACGATGGCGAGGTGCCTGCCTCCGAACGCGCTGCCGAAAGACCGAAGCACATCGGCGGCGGTCCCCAGCAGCCTGGCGCTCATCGGATCGTCATAATCGGCGGCCCGCGCCTGATTCCCGTGCATTGCTGACACTCCCCCAGAGTTGCGCCGCGAAGTCGACGCCTCGTTGCTCACCGCGCAGGTCGCACCACACACGGACGGGGTGCGCCACGGTCGCCGTCAGCCCGTCGAATATTCCGGCCTCACCGCGAGAAGTGCCGACCCGCCATGGATCGGCGGACAACCGGATGTTCGCTGATTCCCGCGGCGCTGGCTCCAGTCCAAGCGTCGCAGCAATCTCGACTAGGGACGATGACTCGTCGAGAGTAACCCAGAATCGCGCTTCCGCGGGCGGAGATGTACCGAAAACTCCTAGGAAAGCCGCGCCAGCCCGGCCGGTGACCGAAGCAGCGATGCCCCCCTGAGCCGCGTTCCGCGAGATTAGAGCGACCGCGTCCCAGATGGTCCGCCCCCATACGTACCCGCCGATGCTCTCCGAGCCCGGCCACTTCGTCCGCTCTGCCAGCAGCTCCGCGAGGGCAGCCAGGTCCGTCACCTCTACGCGGATCTGCCGCCGGTCCTGCCGTCTCTCCACGAGTCCGTGCTCCGCGAGTCGCGCGGCCGCCCGAGAAACCGTAGAAACGCTCACCCTCGCACGGCTCGCTAGCTCTGTGACGGCGAGTCGCTCGCCCTCGCTTCCCGCGATCACAAGTTCCTGCGCTACCAGCGCATGCCCCTTCTGCAGGGGCACAGGCGTGCGGCGGCGGACGATCGTCTGTCCCGTGAACTGCCCAGCGGATACCCGGATCCTCGGCCAGACGATCTCGGCAACTCCGCCGACATCCATGAAGCTGATTTCCGATTTCCGCAGGGTCGAGCGCCAGCTCACTGGGACGGCTCCCGCCGCGAGAACAGCTCGTCCTGGCCGGTCCGCCCTGCGGGCAGCGGACGCCAACTCCTCCACCGACGCGTACACGGCCGGGTCCAGCAGGATTACCTGCAGAGTGATGCCGTCGTCGTAGGTCAGCACATCATCGTCGCCTTGGACCACCGACAGGTCACCGAGATGCCGTGGCCCTCCGCCGAGCCACGACACGTTCAGGCGCAGTACCGCAGCCATAGCTTGCACGATAGTCAATCTACCCCTTAAACAGCAAGTGAATTGCAATCGGAGCAGGACAGCGCGCTGTTATTTGCTGTTTAAGGTCCAGGTTAGGAAAACAGCAAATGATCTGACGGGCGTAGAACGGAGATCCGTTCGGCTACAGGGGGGCGAGTTTGTAGGGGGTGCCCTGCTGGTCGAGGTCGCGGAGGGCTTCGGGGGAGGCTCCGCTGTCGATGATCAGGAGGTCGAAGTCGCTGAGGGGGGCGAGGCGGTGGAGGGCGTCGCGGTTCAGCTTGGAGTGGTCGGCCAGGAGGATCCGCTGGCGGGCGGAGCGGAGCATGGCGCGCTTGACGGCGACGATGTGCTGTTCCTGGTGGTGGGTGTAGCCGCCGGAGATCGCCGACACGGACACGAAGGCGACATCGACGGTGAGGGCCTCGATCTCGTCCACGCAGGCGGTTCCCGTGAAGGAGTCGTGGGTGTGGTCGTAGGTCCCGCCCAGCCCGATCAGGCTCAGGTCCCGGTGGGCGCTCAGCACCCGCAGCGCCTCAAGGTAGTTGGTCGCGACGGTGAGCGGGGTGATGTCGCCCAGCAGGCGGGCCAGGGCCAGGGTCGTCGTCGCGTCGTCGAGGATCACCGACATCCCGGGTTCCACCAGTTCGCGGGCCTGGCGGGCGACCGCTTCCTTCTCCGCGACCCGGTGGCGCAGCCGGTAGGCGGCGCTGGACTCGAAGACCCCGGAGGCCTGGGCCGTGACGCCGCCGCGGAACTTCCGTACCACTCCCTGGCGCTCTAGCTGGTCCACGTCGCGGTAGATCGTCATCTCGCTGACGTCGCACAGCGCGGCCAGGTCCCCGATCGTGGCCGTTCCCTGGTCGAGAACGTGCTCGATGATGGCCCGCTGACGCTGATCCGGACCCATCCGCCCGCTGTCCACTGATCCTCCGCCTCTCCCCGGTCGCCCTCGGTGCGGTTCACGATACTCCCAAGTCAGGTGTTGACGAACCCTCGTTTTTCACTTCTACTGTGTGAAAAGTAACAGACTTCATGTGAAAACACGCCATGTGGTGAACGCTGCGAGGAAGGAGCGGCACATGAACGGAGAACGGGTTCACTGGATCGAGCGGATCGGCATCCCCCGGCACCTGGCCTGGGGGTTCCTCGGCGTCCTGATCTTCATGATCGGAGACGGCGTCGAGGTCACCTACCTGACCCGGTTCCTCACCCTGCCCTCCGGCGGCGGCCTGTCCGGCTCCGAAGCCGGTTTCGCCACCGTCACCGTGTACGGCATCGCGGTCCTGATCGCGTCCTGGTTCTCGGGGACCCTGTCCACGGTCTGGGGCCCGCGCCGGGTGATGTGGCTCGGAGCGGCCTGGTGGGTGATCTTCGAGATCCTGTTCCTCGCCGTCGCCATCCCCACCAAGAACGCGACGCTCATCTACCTGATCTACGGGCTGCGCGGCTTCGCCTACCCGCTGTTCGCCTTCGCGTTCCTCGTCTGGGCCCAGATCACCAGCAAGGAGCACATGCGCGGGACCGTGGCCGGCTGGTTCTGGTTCGCGTTCACCGGAGGCCTGCCCACGCTCGGTTCCGGGATCGCGGCGCTGGCCATCGGGCCGTTCGGGATGAGCCTGTACGACACGATGGTCCTGTCCCTGATCCTGGTCGCGGCCGGCGGGCTGATCGGCTGCGTCGCGGTCAACGACCCCAGCGGGACCCGGCCGATCGCCGACGAGACCGTCGCCAACCCGCGCAGCCTGAAGCGGCTGTTCGAGGGCGTCGACATCCTGTGGCGCGACAAGCGGGTGCTCGCGGGCGGCCTGGTCCGGATCGTCAACACGGCGCCCGAGTACGGGTTCTTCGCGATGTTCCCGTTCACGATCGGCCCGGGCGCCCCGGGCGGCGGGTTCCTGAGCACGTCCCAGGTCGCGGAACTGGCGACCATCGCCTACGGGGCGAACATCGCGGCCAACCTGTTCTTCGGGATCTTCGGAGACTTCTTCGGCTGGCGGCGGACGGTCACCTGGTTCGGCTGCGTGGGGTGCGCCATCGCCACGCCGCTGTGGTACTTCGCCGCGGTCGGGTCCCACAGCTTCGGCGTCACCGTCGCGTGCGGCGTCATCTACGGGATCCTGCTGGCCGGCTTCGTGCCGCTGTCGGCGCTCATGCCCTCGATGGTCACGCTGAACGACAAGGGCGCGTCGCTCGCGATCCTGAACCTCGGGGCCGGCGGCGCCGCGTTCATCGGCCCCGCCATCGTCACCCTTTTCTACCCGGTCGGCGGCGGCGCGGCCGTCGCGATCGCGTTCTGCGTCCTGTACCTGATCGTTGCGGTGCTGTCGGTCTTCCTCAAGGACGCCAGCGACCCCGGCGAGCAGGGAATCGGGGCCCGCAGGCGCACCGAACTCGCCCGGTCCGGGTGAAGAGCCCGGATTCGGGCTATCAGATTCGTAACCGACGGAAGGAGAGCCGGATGCTTCTGGCCAGGGAACGGGCCGAACTCGTCGAGTTCTGCCACCGCATGCAGGCCGACGATCTCACGGTGGGCACCTCGGGCAACCTGAGCGTGCGGTCCGGCGACCACGTCGCCATCACCCCCAGCGGGACCTCGTATGAGTCGCTGACGCCGGAGTCGATCTGCGTGATCACCGTCTCCGGGGAGCAGGTCGACGGGGACCTGGAACCGTCGTCGGAAGTGCCGATGCACACCAGCGTCTACCAGCGCACCGACGCGGCGGCGGTGGTCCACACCCACCCGATCTACGCCAGCACCCTGTCGGCGCTGGTCGATGAACTGCCGCCGGTCCACTACATGATCGCCCTGCTGGGCGGCCCGGTCCGCGTCGCGGAGTACGCCACCTACGGCAGCGACGAACTCGCCGCCAACAGCGTGGCCGCGATGGAGGGACGCTACGGCGTCATCCTGCGCAACCACGGGGCCACCACCTACGGCGAGTCCCTGGCCAAGGCCTACACCAGGAGCGTCTACCTGGAGTGGGTGAGCCGCATGTACTACCAGGCCCGGCTGATCGGCGAGCCGCGCCTCCTGCCGCCCGACGAGATCGACCGGGTCGGCAAGAAGCTCCAGGGGTACGGCCAGACCGTGACCTCCTCCTGATCCCCTGCCTCTCGCCGGAGGTGCGCTTGTGAACAAGCCCCCCAGTTACGTCGGTGTCGACATCGGCACCTCGGTGACCAAAGCCGTCCTGTTCGACGACGCGGGAGGCGTCATCGCCAGCACCGACTGCCGGACTCACCTGTCCACCCCGGCGCCGGGGCAGGTCGAGCAGGACATCGAGGACGTCCTGGCCAGCGTCGCCGGATGCATCACCCGGGTCCTGGCCGCCGCGGCGGGCACCCGGCCGGCACTGCTGGCCATTACCGGGCAGGGCGACGGCTGCTGGCTCGCCGACGCCGGCGGCCACGCCGTCCGCCCGGCCGTGTCCTGGCTCGACGGCCGCGGGTCATCCGTCCTGTCCGGCTGGGAAGCCGACGGGACGGCCGAGAGCGTCTACCGGCTCACCGGCAACGCCCTGTTCCCCGGCGCCCAGGCCGTGATCCTGCGCTGGCTCGCCGACCACGAGCCCGCCGCGCTCGACCGGGCCGGGACGGCCGGCTACTGCAAGGACATCATCATGCAGCGGCTGACCGGGCTGCGGGCGACGGACGCGTCCGACGCCTCGCTGCCGTTCGGCGATCCGGCGGCCGGCGGGTACTCGGCCCCGGCGGTCAAGCTGTGCGGCCTCGGCCGGTACACGGACCTGCTGGCCCCGGTCGCCACGCCGCTGCCGTCCGCTCCCCTGTCCCCCGCGGGCGCGGCGATCACCGGGCTCCCGGCGGGAACCCCGGTCTCCTGCGGCCCGTTCGACCTGCCCGCCTGCGCGATCGGGGCCGGGGCCGCCGACGTCGGCGACGGGGTGCTGATCATCGGGACGACCCTGGCCTGCCAGGTCCTGGTCGACCGGGTCGACGCCTCGGGCCCGGTCACCGGGATGCACCTGGCCACCGGCCAGCCCGGACGGTGGCTGCGCGCGCTGCCCGCCATGGTCGGCACCGCGTCCGTCGACTGGGCCCTGGACATCCTGGGGATGCGTCACGACCAGGTCAGCGAGGCCCTCGAGGCCAGCGGGCCCGGGGCGGGCGGCGTCGAGGTCCTCCCCTACCTGGCGCCGTCCGGGGAACGGGCCCCGTTCGTCAACCCGGCCGCCAGCGGGCAGTTCACCGGCCTGCGCCTGGGCACCACCCGCGCGGACATCCTGCGCGGCCTGTGCGAGGCGATCGCGTTCGCGGCCCGCGACTGCTTCGGCGTCACCCCGCTCACCGGCAAGCTGCTGGCCTGCGGCGGCGGTGTCCGGAGCCGGCCGTGGCTGCAGCTGTTCGCGGACGTGCTCGGGCGGCCGGTCCATGTCGCCCGGGCCCCCGAGGCCGGCGCCCGGGGCGCGGTGCTCGCCGCCCGGCGGTCGGGCCTGGACGCCTCGGTCCCCGGCCCCGGAACCGAGGCGTGGACCGCGGCGGAAGCGGTCATCGACCCTGACCCGCGCGCGGCCGCCCAGTACGACGAGGCCTTCGCCCGCTACCGGCTTCACCGGGCCGCGGCGGAGCCGATGTGGAGGAGCGCATGACAGATTCGACGGATGATCCGTCCCGGCTGTCGGCCGGGCAGCGGGACGCGGCGCTGGCGCGGATGGCGGACGGGACCTTCGACGTCGTCGTGGTCGGCGGCGGCGTCACCGGCTGCGGTACCGCCCTTGACGCGGCGTCGCGCGGGCTGTCGGTCGCGCTGGTGGAGATGACCGACTACGCGGCCGGGACCTCCAGCCGGTCGGGCAAGCTCATCCACGGCGGGCTCCGGTACCTGGAGCAGCTGGACTTCGCGCTGGTCCGGGACGCCCTGCGGGAACGCGACCTGATGCTGCGCCTGCTGTGCCCGCACCTGGTGCGGCCCGTGCCGTTCCTGTACCCGCTCACCCACCGGGTCTGGGAACGGGCCTACGTCGGCACGGGCATCGCGATGTACGACATGCTCGGCGGGGCCCGCACGGTGCCCCGGCACCGTCACCTGTCCAAGCGCGGCGCCCTGGGCGTGGCGCCGGCGTTGCGGCCCGACACTCTGACCGGCGCGATCACGTTCCACGACGCGCAGGTCGACGACGCGCGGCACACCGTCATGCTGGCGCGCACGGCCGCCGCGCACGGCGCCGTCGTCGCCTCCTCGGCCAGGTGCACGGGCCTGCTGCGCTCCGGGGACCGGGTCACCGGGATCCGTGTCCTCGACACCGAGTCCGGCCGGGAACTGACGGTGCGGGCCCGGCACGTGATCAGCGCGGCCGGCGTCTGGACCGACGGCGTCCAGGACATGGCCGGCGGCGCCGGTCCCGGGTCCGGCTTCCGGGTACGGGCGTCCAAGGGCGTGCATAT
>WRBL01000123.1 GCA_009784565.1 Streptosporangiales bacterium
CCGTTCGCGGCGGCGGGCGCCCCCGGGTAGGCCAGCCCGTCCGGGGCGGCACCCGGGTAGATCGAGGTCCGGGGCTGGTCCCCGAAACCGGCCGACGGGCCGCCGAACCACCCGTTCGCCTCCGGCCCCTGCCCCGCGGCCCCGCCGTAGCCGTCGCTGGCCGTCGCGTAAGCCGGCGAGTACGGGTTCATCTCCGGTGTCGGCGCGGGGTAGGCGGACTCTCCGTATCCCTGCGGCTGGGGCACGGCGTACGGATCCGGCTGCCCGGCGGGCCACGGCTGGCTGTAGACGGGGTCCGGGCGGCCGAAGAAGCCGGGATCGCCGCCGGGGTCGCCCGCCGGCACGGCCTGGCCGGCCTGCTCCGGAGGCGGCGGCTCCCCCTGGCCCTGCATCAGGTGGGCTAGCTGGTCCGGCCCGAGCAGCTGCGTCGATTCCCCGGCCGGGGCCGCGGCGGGAGCCTGCTGGCCGGAGTACCCCGGGTAGCCCGCGTAGTCCGGCGAGGCGCCGTAGTTCGCCGCCGGGTATCCCCCGTAGTCCACGGTGGAGCCGCCGTCGTAGCCGGCCGCCCCGTTGAAGCCGGCCTGCCCGTTGAAGCCGGCCTGCCCGTTGGCGGCGGACAGGCCGCTGTACCCGGACATCCCGTCATAGCCGGGCATCGAATCGTAGTCCGCGACGACCGACGCGGTGTAGGGACGAGCGTCGGGGAACGGCTGCATTCCGCCCTCTCCCCCGTACGGGTCCGGGTAGACCGGCGGCGCCGGCTCGGGCGCCGGGGCCGGGGTCTCCTCCGCGGCCGGCGCGGCGGCGGGAGCGGCCGGCAGCGCGGCCACCGCGGTCCGCTGGTAGGCGCCGGTCGTGATCTCGGGCTCCGGCAGGGAGGCCATCATGCCGGTGTACGGCTCGGGCCCGGCCGCGCCGGGCCCGGCGGAAAGTTCCGGGCGCGCCGCGACGCCGTTGGACTGGGCCAGCTGCCGCGCGGTCGACAGCTCGTCCTCCGGGCCGCCTCGCCGCAGGGATTCCATCAGGCGGCCCAGGTCCCCCGCGGGCAGCCGGAACGTGCCGGTGCAGGTTCCGCCCTGCCAGATGCTGAAAACCGCGACGCCGGTATCGGAGTACCAGCTCAGCCTCATGCTGCGAGTGCTGCCGCGAACGTCAAAGAAAACTTCGCCTAGCCGGGGCAGCGGTGCTGCGTCCGACCCTGACATGCTGCCCATGGTTGGCCCCCAGCCCAGCGTTTGTCCAGTTCATCCAGATTAGCGACCACGACCCGGGGTCGTGGCGGTCCTGGCAAAAGCCCCAAGTTACGACTGTACGGCACACCGACGCCCCCGGCCGGGCTTCCCTGGGATCGCTCTCTGAGCGGGGGCTGGAAAAAACTCGGGGCGCGAGCGAGGAAAATGGGGACCCGCCCTGCGCGGGCAAGGGGCGGGATGGCATTATTGTCTTCAGGCTCTCCTGCCCCCTGCGTTGGGGCCCCTGTGCTGGGGCACTGCATACGGGGCACCGTCAGCGGGGCAGGCGTCGGTCACGCATGGTCCAGTATCCGCCGTGAAGTCGGTAAGCACTGCCTGCCTGCGAGCATTGCCCGGGACGCCGCTGCGTACGCGTGTAAGCGTGCGGGAACAACTGCGGCCACCTGGAGCGTTGCATGTTTGCGAACGGCAGTTACCGCACCAGGGCGTCTGGGCTCGCGAGCTAACGAGCCACTAGCAAGGGTAACGCAAGACTGCACCAACTTTGTTTGAGGTGACTGATCCATGTCTCAGGTACGCAGGCAGACGGCGATGCTTCCCCGCCCTAACTGGGGGTGGCAGGACGCTGCCGCGTGTCGTGGCGAGGATCTGATGATCTTCTTCGGTCCTGACGGCGAGCGGCAGCCGGAGCGGGATGTCCGGGAGCGGCAGGCCAAGGCCATTTGCGCCAGCTGCCCGGTCCGCGTCGATTGCCTGAACTACGCCGTTGCCCGCCCCGAGAAGTACGGCACCTGGGGCGGACTCAACGAGGATGAGCGCTCCGCGGAGCGCCGTCGCCGGATGCGCCGCGCCAACGCCGCCTGATTTTCTCAGGCGGGCGCGGCCCCGGGAGGCGAGTCATCGGGGGAAGTAAGAAGCGTCAGCACGTCCATGCACGCGGTGAAGCCGGCGGGGCAAGTGACCAAGGTCATGGCCCCGTCGGCTTTCTGCATTTCCGGGGTCCGGGGTCGCCCCCGGGATAAGCACTGTAGAGCCCGAATCGCCCCGAAACCAGGGTGTGCCGCTGCCCGGCGAAGGCACGCCGATTGTTAACCTTGCCCGCATGACTACGCCTGTTAACGTCACCGTCACCGGCGCGGCCGGCCAGATCGGCTACGCCCTCCTTTTCCGCATCGCCTCCGGCCAGCTGCTGGGCTCCGACGTCCCGGTCCGGCTGCGCCTGCTGGAGATCACCCCGGCGCTGAAGGCGGCCGAGGGCACCGCGATGGAACTCAACGACTCCGCTTTTCCGCTGCTGGACGGCATCGACATCACCGATGACCCGAACAAGGCGTTCGACGGCGCCAACGTGGCCCTCCTGGTCGGCGCCCGGCCGCGCACCAAGGGCATGGAGCGCGGGGACCTGCTGGAGGCCAACGGCGGGATCTTCGGCCCGCAGGGCAAGGCGATCAACGACCATGCCGCGAGCGACATCAAGGTCCTGGTCGTCGGCAACCCGGCCAACACCAACGCGCTGATCGCCCAGCAGAACGCGCCGGACGTCCCGGCCAGCCGCTTCACCGCGATGACCCGCCTGGACCACAACCGGGCCCTGTCGCAGCTGAGCGAGAAGCTGAGCGTCCCGGTCACCGCGATCGAGCAGATGACCATCTGGGGCAACCACTCCGCCACCCAGTACCCGGACCTGTTCACCACGAAGGTCAACGGCCGAAGCGCCGCCGAGCAGGTCGACTCCGGCTGGCTGGAGAACACCTTCATCCCGACCGTCGCCAAGCGCGGCGCCGCGATCATCGAGGCCCGGGGCGCCTCCAGCGCGGCCAGCGCGGCCAGCGCGGCGATCGACCACGTCTACGACTGGGTCAACGGCACCGAGTGGACCTCCTCCTCGGTCGTCTCTGACGGCTCCTACGGCGTGCCGGAGGGCATCATCAGCTCCTTCCCCGCCCGCGCCAAGAACGGCGAGTGGGAGATCATCCAGGGCGTGGAGATCAACGAGTTCTCCCGCGGCAAGATCGACGCCTCGGTCACGGAGCTGACCGAGGAGCGCGACGCCGTCCGCAAGCTCGGCCTGATCAAGTAGGTCACGAAGGCCCATGCCCCGTCCGGGTCGGCCCCGGGCGGGGCATACTTGCAGGCGTGATCTGCGTCTCGTGCCGGGAGCGGCGGCACTCCGAGTGCCGGGGCGGCAGCTGGTGCGACTGCCAGCACCTGCCCCCGGAGTTCTCCGACGCCCCGGAGGCCGCAGAACCCCAGGTCAGCTGGGTTCGACAGGGATAAATACCCTCCCGGCCCGGGCGGTCGCCAGGCGCCCCCGGTGACAAACTTTTCATGTTCTTCGATGCACGGCGGCGCGAGTGGAATAGGCGCAGCCGGCTGCCGGTTGACCCTTGTATGACTTCCTGGCACTGGACAGACCAGGCCAAACCGTGTGATCCTTGCAAGGTGAGTGTTATGGACCCCATGCTCGTCGTGCGCCGTCACGTCGACTTCGCGCGCGTCCGTAGCGCAATGTGTCGCACCGTACGCTAACCGTCGCCCGACGTTAACTGCATGCCTCGACAGAGGCTCTGGCCCTTCCGACGCCACCGCAGATCTTTAACCCCGGGCGCGCACCGCAAGCCGTGCGGCCTTTTTCTTTCCCGCGATGAAGCGACCGAATAGCCGGCGGCGGCTGCCACCAACGCGTGCGTGCCTGCGACCACCATCATCTTCAGCAGCAAAGGAACACCGCCGCATGTCGCCCGTCACTGAGGCCCCCGTGGCCCGCCGGCCCGCCCAGACCCGTCGAAAGCGCGGAGAGGGCCAGTGGGCCCTCGGCTACCTCGAGCCGCTGAACAAGAACGAGGAGAACAAGAAGAACGACGACGGACTCAACGTCCGCCAGCGGATCATCGACATCTACTCCAAGGCCGGGTTCGACTCGATCGACCCCGCCGACCTGCGCGGCCGGTTCCGCTGGTGGGGGCTTTACACCCAGCGCAAGCCCGGGATCCACGGCGGGAAGACCGCCATCCTCGAGCCGGAAGAGCTCGACGACCGCTACTTCATGATGCGGATCCGGATCGACGGCGGGCAGCTGTCCACCCGCCAGCTCCGGGCGATCGCCGACATCGCCAACACCTACGCGCGCGGCACCGCCGACGTCACCGACCGGCAGAACGTCCAGCTGCACTGGATCCGGATCGAGGACGTCCCCGCGATCTGGGACGCCCTGGACGAGATCGGCCTGGGCACCACCGAGGCCTGCGGCGACGTCCCGCGCGTCATCCTCGGCTGCCCGCTGGCCGGGGTCGCGGCCGACGAGGTGATCGACGCCACGCAAGAGATCGAGACGATCAACGAGAAGTACATCGGCGACCCGGCGTTCTCGAACCTGCCCCGCAAGTTCAAGTCGTCGATCAGCGGCTGCTCGGCCCAGTGCAGCCACCACGAGATCAACGACATCGCGTTCGCCGGCGTCGTCCACCCGGAGACCGGCGAGGCCGGGTACGACCTGTGGGTCGGCGGCGGGCTGTCCACCAACCCGATGCTGGCCAAGCGGCTGGGCGTGTTCGTCAGGCCGGGGCAGGTGCCGGAGGTCTGGGCCGCGGTCGCCAGCGTGTTCCGCGACTACGGGTACCGCCGCCTCCGCCACCGGGCGCGGATCAAGTTCCTGATCAACGACTGGGGCGCGGAGAAGTTCCGGGAGGTCATGGAGACCGAGTACCTCGGCTACACGCTGCCCGAGGGCCCGGCCCCCGACGCACCCGAAGACCACGTCCGCGACCACGTCGGCGTCCACCGGCAGCGGGACGGCCGCTACTACGTCGGGTTCGCCCCGAAGGTCGGCCGCCTCGACGGCGACGCGTTCCACCGCATCGCCGACCTGGCCGACAAGTACGGCAGCGGCCAGCTGTCCACCACCAACGAGCAGAAGCTGGTCATCCTCGACGTGCCCGGCGAGAAGACCGGCGACCTGCAGGAAGAACTGAAGGCCGCGGACCTGTCCGCCACGCCCAGCGTCTTCAGGCGGCACACGATGGCCTGCACCGGCATCGAGTTCTGCAAGCTGGCGATCGTGGAGACCAAGGGCCGCGCGGCGAGCCTGATCGACGAGCTGGAGGACCGGCTGCCGGACTTCGACACGCCGGTGTCCATCAACGTCAACGGCTGCCCGAACTCCTGCGCCCGGATCCAGACCGCCGACATCGGCCTCAAGGGCCAGCTGGTCACCGACGCCGACGGCAACCAGGTCGAGGGCTACCAGGTCCACCTGGGAGGCGCCCTGAGGGGCGGCGACGCCGCGGAGTCGGGCTTCGGCCGGAAGGTGCGGGGGCTCAAGACCACCGCCGAGGACCTGCCCGACTACGTAGAGCGGGTCCTGCGGCGGTTCAGCGAGAACCGCAAGGAAGAGGAGACATTCTCCCAGTGGACGCAGCGCGCGAGCGATGAGGAGCTATCGTGAGTTCTCCGTCGGGACGCGCGGTGCCGTTCTACTGCCCCTACTGCGGGGAAGAAGACCTCGAACCGCAAGGAGCGGCTGACGGTGAGTGGCACTGCCGGAGCTGCACGAGAACTTTCCAGCTACGATTTGCCGGGATGGGGGCCGCACTGTGAACGAAAGGTTTAAGCTAGCCTTTTCGCTAGGGCTAATCCCCGATGCGGACGAGACAGACGGGACCGGACGACACCAGGAGGATCCGCGGCACATGCGCAGCCTCGCGGAAAAGGCAGCGGAAGAACTCGAGGGAGCTTCCGCCGAAGACGTCATTCGATGGGCGACCGACACGTTCGGCGACCGAATCTGCGTGACATCCTCGATGAGCGACGCGGTCGTCGTTCACCTGGCTTCCACGGTGAAGCCGGGCATCGACGTGGTGTTCCTCGACACCGGGTACCACTTCGCCGAGACGATCGGGACCCGGGACGCCGTCCAGGCCGTCTACCCGATCAACCTGGTGAACGTGACCCCGTCTCGCACGGTCGAGGAGCAGGACGCAGACCTGGGGCCGCGGCTGTACGGCCGTAACCCCGACCTGTGCTGCTACCTGCGCAAGGTCGAGCCGCTGAAGAAGGCCCTCGAGGGCTACGACGCCTGGTTCACCGGCGTGCGCCGCGAGGAGACGGCCAACCGCGCGGAGACCAAGGTCGTGCAGTGGGACGAGAAGCGGCAGATGGTCAAGGTCAACCCGATCGTTGACTGGACCAGCGAGGAGGTCGACGACTACATCGCCACCCACGGCGTGCTCGTCAACCCGCTCGTTTACGACGGCTACCCGTCGATCGGCTGCTCCACCTGCACCATGCGGGTCGAGGAGGGCGCGGACCCGCGCTCCGGCCGCTGGGCGGGCACCGGCAAGTCTGAATGCGGCCTGCACGTGTGACACAAGCACCACCTCTGGTGGCCGTGGCGCACGGGTCCAAGGACCCTCGCGCCGCGGCCTCTACCGAGGGGCTGCTGGCGGTCACCCGCGCCCGCGCGGCCGGGCTGAACGTGCGCACGGCGTTCCTGGACCACGCGGCGCCGTCGCTCCCTCAGGTCCTCGGCTCGCTGGCCCCGGAACACTCCCGGTGCGTCGTGGTGCCGTTGCTGCTCGCCTCGGCTTACCACGCTAAAGCCGACATACCCGGGCAGATAGCGAAGATCCGTTCGGCGTGCCCGGGGCTTGATGTCGTCCTGGCGGACGCGCTCGGCCCGCACCCCGCCCTCCTGGCCGCCCTCGACCAGCGCCTCGGCGAGGCGTGGGGCGGCCCCCGGTCCGAGACCAGCGTCGTGCTGGCCGCCGCTGGATCCTCCGACCCGGCCGCCAACGCGGTCAACGCGGCCCTGGCGCCCCGCCTGCGGGCCCTGGGCGGCTGGCGGCGGGTCGTCACCGCCTACGCCTCCGCCGCGTCCCCTGCGCCCGCCGAGGCGGTCGCGGCACTGCGCGGCGACGGCCCGGTCATCGTGGCCACCTACCTGCTGGCCCCCGGCTACTTCGCCGACAAGATCCGCGACACCTCCCTGGCCGCCGGGGCGGCCGCGGTCAGCGCCCCGCTCGGCGCCCACCCCGGGGCCGCGGACGTGATCATCGGCCGTTACCGGTCCGAAAACCTACGTTTCCGAACGGATCATCGCGTCCCTCTCGTTACACGCGTGCCTCATACGGGGTAAGGACTCTTGCACCGGGTCCAACCCCCCGCAGGCGTAGCCTGACTGGGTAGCATCGTGCGCTCGGTAACGTAGGGAGGCGAATGCACATCTGGCCAGGCGCTCCGTATCCGCTTGGGGCGACATGGGACGGGTGGGGAACCAACTTCGCGCTGTTCTCGGAGGCCGCCGAGCGCGTCGAACTGTGCCTGTTCGACGACTCCGGTACCGAGGAACGGATCGCGCTCACCGAGGTCGACGGTTTCGTCTGGCACGGCTACCTCCCCGCGATCGGCCCGGGACAGCGGTACGGATACCGGGTCCACGGCTCCTGGGACCCGGGGCGAGGCGAGCGGTGCGCGCCCTCCAAGCTGCTGCTCGACCCCTACGGCAAGGCCGTCGACGGCGACGTCATCTGGGACGAGGCGCTGTTCGACTACACGTGGTCCGATCCCCGAAGACCCAACCACGCCGACAGTTCCCCCTTCATGCCGAGGAACGTCGTGGTCAACCCGTTCTTCGACTGGGGCAACGACCGGCCGCCCCGCACCCCGTACCACGAGACCGTCATCTACGAGGCCCACGTCCGCGGCCTGACCCTGCGCCACCCCGAGGTCCCGCTGCACCAGCGCGGCACCTACGCGGGCCTGGCCCACCCGGCGGTGATCGAGCATCTGAAGGAGATCGGCGTCACCGCGGTGGAACTGCTGCCGGTCCACCAGTTCGTGCCCGAGCAGGCCCTGAACCAGCGCGGGCTGACCAACTACTGGGGTTACAACACGATCGGCTTCCTGGCCCCGCACAACCGGTACTGCAGCGCCGGGATGCGCGGCGAGCAGGTCGGCGAGTTCAAGACCATGGTCAAGGCGCTGCACGAGGCCGGCATCGAGGTCATCCTCGACGTCGTCTACAACCACACCGCCGAGGGCAACCACCGCGGGCCCACGTTGTCGCTGCGCGGCATCGACAACGACGCCTACTACCGGCTCGATGACCGCGAGCCCTGGCGCTACATCGACTACACCGGCTGCGGCAACAGCCTCAACGCCCGGCACCCGCACTCGCTGCAGCTCATCATGGACTCGCTGCGGTACTGGGTGCTGGAGATGCACGTCGACGGGTTCCGGTTCGACCTGGCCTCGGCCCTGGCCCGGGAACTGCACGACGTGGACCGCCTGTCGACGTTCTTCGACCTCGTCCAGCAGGACCCGGTGGTGTCCCAGGTCAAGCTCATCGCCGAGCCGTGGGACGTCGGCGAGGGCGGCTACCAGGTCGGGAACTTCCCGCCCCTGTGGACGGAGTGGAACGGCAAGTACCGGGACAACATCCGCGACTTCTGGCGCGGCGAGCCGGGCACCCTGGCCGAGTTCGCCTCCCGGCTCACCGGCTCCTCGGACCTGTACGAGACGTCCGGCCGGCGGCCGATGGCGTCGATCAACTTCGTGACCTGTCACGACGGGTTCACCCTGCTCGACCTGGTCTCCTACAACGGCAAGCACAACGAGGGCAACGGGGAGGACAACCGGGATGGGACCGACGACAACCGGTCCTGGAACTGCGGGACCGAGGGCCCGTCGCCGGACCCCGCGGTCAACGAACTGCGGGCCCGGCAGCAGCGGAACTTCCTCACCACCCTGTTCCTGTCCCAGGGCGTGCCGATGATGGCGTCCGGCGACGAGATCGGCCGCACCCAGGGCGGCAACAACAACGCCTACTGCCAGGACAACGACGTGTCCTGGGTGGACTGGACCAGGGCCACGGCGTCGAGGGACCTGCTGGCCTTCACCCGGCGGCTGGCCCGGCTGCGCCGGCGGCACCCCGTGTTCCGCCGGCGCCGGTTCTTCCAGGGCACCGCGGACATCGCCTGGCTGACCCCGGCCGGGGAGAAGATGACGTCCTCGGACTGGGAGCAGGGCTACGCGAAGGCGGTAGCGGTGTTCCTCAACGGCGAGGCCATCACCGAACCGGATCCCCGCGGCGACCCGGTGACCGACTGCAAGTTCCTGCTGCTGTTCAACGCCGGCGCCGACCCGATCGCGTTCACGCTCCCGGACCGGCTCGGCGGCGAGTGGGAGATCGTCATCGACACCACCGCCGAAGACGGCGTTCCCCCGGAGCTGGACGCGTCCGTGGACGGCTCCGGCGGCAAGGTCGAGGTCGCCGGCCGCGCCGTTACCGTCCTGATGTCGAAGCTGTGATCACGGCGCCTGGAGACAGGCCCGGCGGGCTGCCGGACGACGCGGGACTGGCCCGGCTGTACGCCGGCCCGCCCGGCCGCTGGCTGCGGGCGAACATGGTCACCAGCGCCGACGGCGCCGCGACGGTGGACGGGCTGTCCGGGGGGCTGTCCTCGCCCGGCGACCGGCGGGTGTTCTGGACCCTGCGGGGACTGGCCGACGTGATCCTCGTCGGCGCGGGCACGACCCGGGCCGAGGGCTACCGCCCGACCCGGGACAAGCACGACCTGTGGGGGCCGCTGGGCCTGCGGAAGGGCCGGCCCGCGGCTCCGCCGATCGCGGTGGTCAGCCGGTCCCTGGAGCTGGACCCGGCCGCCCCGTTCATCGCCGGCGCTCCCGGTGACGCCCGGACGATCGTGATCACCTGCGCGTCCGCCCCGGCGTCGCGGCGGGAGGCGCTGTCAGCGGTCGCGGACGTGATCGTGGCCGGGGAGCACCTGGTGGACCTGCCGGAGGCCGTTTCCGCGCTGGCCGCCCGGGGACTGGGCCAGATCCTGTGCGAAGGCGGGCCGCACCTGCTCGGGCAGCTCGCCGGCGCCGGTCTGCTGGACGAGCTGTGCCTGACCATCAGCCCCGTCCTGGCCGGCCCCGGTGCCCCGGGCGTCGTCTCCGGCGCCCCGTTCGGCGCCGCGCGGCGCCTGCGTTTGTCCGGCGTCCTGGAGGAGGACGGCACCCTCTTCTGCCGCTACCTCGCCTCCCGCTGAACGCTTCCGGCCCGCAACCGCTCCCCTTTCGCCGCCTTCGGCCGCCCCCGGATCGCTAAGGCCGGACTTATCAGTCATACTTGAAGAATGGACGAGTCACCACGATCCGTTCCGGATGAGGTCTTCGAGCTGGCCGGGCAGCTGCGGGTCAGCGTGGGAATGCTGATCCGGAAGCTGCGCCAGAAGCCGGTGCGGGGGGAGCTGACGCTGCCCGAGACATCGGCCCTGTCGCGGCTGGACCGGGGCGGGCCGACGACCTCCAGCGAGCTGGCGCGGGCCGACCGGATCAGCCCGCAGTCGATGGGCGCCACGATCGCCGCGCTGGAGGAGCGCGGCCTCGTCGCCCGGGAGAAGGACACCGAGGACGGCAGGAGGGTCGTGCTGTCAATCACCGAGACGGGGCGGCAGGACGTGCATGACCGGCGGGGGGAGCGGACCGAGCTGATCGCGCGGGCCCTGGACGGCGGGTTCACGCCGTCCGAACTGGACCGGCTCCGGGCGGCCGCGCCGCTGCTGGAGCGACTGGCGGAGGAACTGTAATGGGGTCTGGGTCCTCGCCCGGCGCGGCGGCCGGCGGGCGGCCGGACAATTACCGGTGGATCGCCCTCGCGAACACGACGGCGTCGATGTTCATGGCCTCGCTGGACGGCTCGATCGTCATCATCGCGCTGCCGGCGATCTTCCGCGGCATTCACCTGGACCCGCTGTCGGCGGGCAACATCAGCTACCTGCTATGGATGATCATGGGCTACCGCCTCGTGCAGGCGGTGCTGGTGGTGAACCTCGGCCGGCTGGGCGACATCTTCGGCCGCGTGAAGATGTACAACTGGGGTTTCGTCGTCTTCACGATCGCGTCGGTGCTGCTGTCGTTCGACCCGCTGTCCGGGGCGAAGGCGGCCATGTGGCTGATCGGGTGGCGGTTCCTGCAGGCGATCGGCGGGTCCATGCTGATGGCCAACTCCGCGGCCATCCTCACCGACGCGTTCCCGCCGGAGAAGCGCGGCTTCGCCCTCGGCACCAACCAGATCTCCGCCCTCGCGGGCATGTTCATCGGCCTGGTGCTCGGCGGCATCCTCGCCGCGTGGGACTGGCGGGCCGTGTTCTGGATCAACGTCCCGGTCGGCGTTTACGGGACGATCTGGGCCTACTGGAAGCTCCGCGAGGTCGGCGTGCGCCGCAAGGCCAGGATCGACTGGTGGGGCAACCTCACGTTCATGCTGGGCCTGGGATCGATCCTGGTCGGCGTCACGTACGGCATCCAGCCCTACAACGGCCAGTCGATGGGCTGGGAGAGCCCGGTGGTGCTCGGCGAGCTCGTCGGCGGCCTCGTCATGCTGGCCGTGTTCGTCTACATCGAGACGCACATCTCCGAGCCGATGTTCCGGCTCGGGCTGTTCAGGATCCGGGAGTTCACGTTCGGGAACCTGGCCGGGCTGCTGGTGTCGATCGCGCGCGGCGGCATCCAGTTCATGCTGATCATCTGGCTGCAGGGCATCTGGCTTCCGCTGCACGGCTACAGCTACGACTCCACGCCGCTGTGGGCGGGCATCTTCATCCTGCCGATGACCGCCGGGTTCCTGGTCTCCGGGCCGACGTCGGGGATGCTGTCGGACCGGTTCGGCTCCCGCGGGATCGCCAGTTCCGGCATGGCGGTGTTCGCGCTGTCGTTCGTCGGCCTGATGCTGCTGCCGACCGACTTTCCGTACTGGGCGTTCGCGCTGCTGGTCGCCCTCAACGGGATCGGCTCGGGCATGTTCGCCTCGCCCAATACGTCCTCGATCATGGGCAGCGTCCCGGCAGCCGACCGCGGCGCGGCCTCGGGCATGCGGTCCACGTTCCAGAACTCCGGCACCGCCGTGTCCATCGGCGTCGTGTTCACCCTGATGATCGCCGGGCTCTCGTCGACGCTGCCGTCGTCCCTGGCCTCGGGGCTGACCCGGATGGGCGTGCCGGCTGGCGTCGCGCACCAGCTGGCCACGCTGCCGCCGGTATCGTCGCTGTTCGCGTCGGTGCTGGGCGTGAACCCGATCCAGCACCTGCTGGCGCCGACCGGCGTCCTCGCTCACCTGCCGGAGGCCTCGCGGGCCGCGCTGACCGGGCGGGAGTTCTTCCCGAGCCTGCTGGCCGGGCCGTTCCACGACGGGCTGCTCATCGTGTTCAGCGTGTCGGCGGCGCTGTCCGTCCTGGCCGGGCTCGCGTCGCTGCTGCGCGGCAAGCGGGCCGTCGCCGCGGTGCCCGGCGCCGCGTCCGTGGAGGGCGAGCCCGCCGGGGAGCGCCAGGGGTAGCGCCGCCGCGGGTCTCGTCACCTCATGCATGTATTGAATCGACAGCGTTGCATGCAATAGGTTAGCCTGGCTCGCATGCCTCCCATCCCTGAGCCCGGTGAATCCCTCAGCGCCTCGGAGCGGGCCTACACAAGCACCAAGCAGGCGATCATCCGCGGCGAGCTCGCCGCCGGGACGATGACCAGCGAGCTGCTGGTGTGCCGGCAGCTCGGGCTGAGCCGGACCCCGGTCCACGAGGCGTTCCTGCGGCTGGCGGCCGAGGGGCTGCTGTCCCTGGAGTCCCGCAAGGGCGCCGTGATCCGGCCCATGTCGCCGAGCGAGGCCCGCGACGTGCTGGAGATGCGGGAGGCCGTGGAGGCCTCGGCCGCGGACCGGGTCATCGCCGATGGCCGCTCCCCGGCACTGCTGCCGGTGCTGCGGGAGACCATCGCGGCCCAGGAGGGCGCCCTGGCCGACGGCGACACCGACGCGTTCGTCGAGGCCGACGACGCCTTTCACACCGCGATCGTCGACGCGTCGGAGAACTCGGTCGCCCGGTACTTCACCCGCTTCCTCCGCGACCGGCAGCAGCGGCTGCGCCACCAGATGTTCCGGGTCCGCCCGGAGCAGTTCACCGCCGTCCTGGACCAGCACCGGCGCCTCGTGGCCGCCCTCGACGCGGGAGACGCGCCCGCGTACCGGGCGGTCCTCGCCGAGCACGTCGCCGGCCACGGGGTGACGTCATGACGGCCGGGAGCCGGCCCGCCATCCGGCCGGCGCGGCGGGCGTCCCGGCGCTCGCCCGGCCCGCCCGCGGGGCGTTCGGCGGCCCGGGCCTGGACCGGCGCCTGGGGCGCGGTCTTCGCCTGCTCGTGGGGCGGGAACCAGTTCAGCCCGCTGCTGCTGATGTACGAGCAGCGGGCCCACTACTCCGAGCTGATGGTCAACTCCTTCCTCGGCGTCTACGTGCTGGGCCTGGCCCCGGCGCTGCTGATCGCGGGACCGCTGTCGGACATCCGGGGACGGCGCCCGGTGATGCTGGCGGGCGTGGGCGCCGCCGTGGCGGGCAGCGCCCTGCTGGCCCTCGGGCCCTTCGGCGCGGTGTTCCTCGCCGCCGGACGGCTGCTGTCCGGCGTCACCGTCGGCATCGCCCTGGCCGTGGGCAGCAGCTGGGTCAAGGAACTGTCGCAGGCGCCGTTCGACGACCGCGCCGACGCCTCCTCCGGCGCCCGGCGGGCCGCGCTGGCCTTCTCGGCCGGGGCGGCGCTCGGCGCCCTGGTCGCCGGGCTGATCGCCCAGTGGGGGCCGGTGCCCGAGGTGCTGCCGTTCGGCATTCACATCGCGGTGACGCTGCCGTTCGCGTTCGTCATCCGCGCCCTGCCCGAGACCAACGCCGACCCGCTGGCCGGGACCGCGCTGTCCGGGCCGCTGTGGCGGCGGCTGAGCATCCCCGGCGCGCGGCACCGGCGGTTCGTCCGCGTCGTCGCGCTGGGCGCTCCGTGGATCTTCGGCGGCGCGGCGGTGGCCTACGGCTACCTGCCGACCGAGCTCAAGGGGGCCACCGGCTCCTGGGGGCTGGTGTTCGCGACCGCGACCACCGTCGTGGCCCTCGGAGCCTCCAGCCTGGTCCAGCCGCTCGCCAAGCGCCTGCACTCCCCCGGCTCCGCGCGGGGCCTGGCCGCCGGCGTGTTCCTGCTCGCGGCCGGGATCGCCTGCTGCGTCCTGGCGATCGCCGGCCAGTCGGTCCTGGGCGGGCTGGCCGCGAACGTGATCGTCGGCGCCGGCCTGGGCATCACCATGGTCTCGGGCCTGCTCGAGGTCCAGGCGATCGCCGCGCCGGGCGACCTGGCCGGCCTGACCGGCGCGTTCTACGCCCTGGCCTACGCCGGGTTCCTGGCGCCCGCGGTCATCTCCGCGCTCACCAGCGCCGTCCCCGCCATGGTCATCCTGTGGGTCATCACCGGCCTGGCCGTCGCCTGCTGGGCGCTCATCCTGTCCGCTTCCCGGCGGCACCTGCCCGGGGCCCGCCCGGCGCGGTAGCGTTTATCCCGGACGCATCGCTTCTGGAATGAGCGGGGAACCATGGCGGACGAGACGAGTCCCGCGGCCCGGGCGCTGCTGGCCCTGGAGGCCATTCAGGGCACTCCCGGCATCAGCGCGCGGCGGCTGGGCGAGCGGCTCGGGGTCACCGAGCGGGCCGCCCGGCGCTACGTCGCGATCCTGCGCGAGGCGGACCTGCCGATCGAGTCGGTCACCGGGCCGTACGGCGGCTACCGCGTCGGCCGCGGCCTGCGCCTGCCGCCGCTGACGTTCACCTCCGCCGAGGCGATGGGCCTGGTCATGGCGGTCCTGGAGGGACACCCGGGCGCCGCCGACCCGGCGGACCTGGTGGGCGGGGCCCTGGCCAAGATCGTGGCGGTACTGCCGGAGCGCGTCGCGGGCCCGGTCCGGGCCGTGCGAGAGCAGACCGCGAGGGGTGCCGTGCCCGCGCTGGTGCCGAGCGACCCTCCGCCGGTGAGCCCGGAGCTGACGACCCGGCTCATCGAGTACTGCACGACCGCGCGGCGGCTGCGCCTGACCTACCGGGCCGGCGGCACGGAGCGGGAGATGGACGTCGAGCCGTGGGCCGTGGTGCTGCGGCACAGCCTCTGGTACCTGCTGTGCTGGTCCTGTACCCGTGATGCCCGGCGCGTCCTTCGCGTGGACCGGATCGCGGCCGTCTTCGCCCGGGCGGAGACGTTCGACCCGCCGCCCGGCCTCGACGCCCGGCGCGTCCTCGAGGAGCACCTGTCGCAGGGCTGGGACTACGACATCCGCGTAATCGTCGACGCCCGGGTTGAGCACACGGCGCGGTGGCTGCCCCGGAGCCTGGCGCTTCTCGAACCCGACGGGGAGCACCGGACCCTGCTGCGCGCCAGCACCAGCGACCCGGACTGGTACGCCCGGCAGCTCGCCGCCCTCCCGGTCCCGTTCCGCGTCGTCGGCTCCCCCGAGCTCCGCAAGTCCGTCGCCGCTCTCGCCCGGGAACTGCTGGCCGCCGCCGGAGACGGGGGCGCTCACCCGTCGTGGTTACCGGCTAGTAGCTTCCAGCCGCTCCGGTATAAGGTGGCGCCGTGAGTGGAGCGCGCGATGACAAGGCACCCGAGGCGTATTACCTGCCCGGGCCGGACGGTACTTTCACGGCGACGATCGCCACCGAGAGCCCCTGGGACACCAGGGCCCAGCACGGCGGGCCGCCGTGCGCGCTGATCGGGCACGTCATCCGCGAGAACCATCCCGAGCCCGGGTTCCGGATCGCCCGGCTCACCGTCGAGTTCCTCGGCACGATCCCTCGCTCCGACGTCCAGGTGACGACGGAGGTCGTCCGGGACGGACGGCGGATCCGGCTCATCGAGGCGACGATGACCTCCGGCGGCAAGAAGGTCGCCCTCGCGCGGGCCTGGCAGATCGCGACCGGCCCGGACGGCCTCCTGGAGGGCGCCGAGTTCAAAGGCGCGAAGGAGGTCGAGGTCCCGGCACTGCCGGATCCGCAGCCGCAGGGCGGCTTCGGACGGCCCGGCTGGGGCTACGGCGAGTCGGTCGAGGGCCGCCGGATCCGCGGCGCCTACCGGGGCACCGGCTACGCGCAGGTCTGGATGCGGCCCCTGATCCCCCTGGTCGCCGGGGAGAAGATGCACCCGCTGGACCGGGTCCTGGTGGTGGCTGACTCGGCCAACGGCGTGAGCGCCCGGCTCGAGATGAGCGAGTGGCTGTACGTCCCTCCGGCCGTCACCGTCACGCTGCACCGGTACCCGGAGGACGAGTGGGTGCTGATCTCGGCCCGCTCCGACCTCGCCAGCGACGGCGTCGGCTCGACCACCGGCACCCTGAGCGATTCCTCCGGCAGTATCGGAAGCGTCACCCAGCCCCTGCTGATCGCCCCCGCGCCCCGCGCGTAACCGTCCGGCA
>WRBL01000124.1 GCA_009784565.1 Streptosporangiales bacterium
CACGCGGTCGCCGTCAGTGTCAGTGCGCAGGCCAGTGCCGCTGCGACAGCGAGCCCGGCCCGCCGCTTCCGGAAGCCACCCATACAGTGGATCTTCCCCGCCGCAAGTGCGCCGAACGCGGATACGTCAGGCCTTGTGGTTCTCTCCCAGCTTGTCCAGCATCATCTTGAGGGTTTTCCCGTCTCCCGGGTCGGCGAGTCCCGCGAACAGCGCCGCCGCGCCGATCCCGAAGAGGGAGTCCCGCCGGTTGCGGTCGATGAGCCCGGAACCCTTGTCCGACAGGGCGCGGAACGCGATCCCATCGGCGAGGATGACCAGCAGGTCCGCGAGCTGCTCGAACGTTAATCCCGGGCGCAGGCTCATCTCCCTCTGGTCGTAAACCTGCGTGCAGACGCTTTCCCATTTCGCGCGGAGGTCCAGGTTGGTTTCCCGGATTGCCTTATTGGATTCCGGGTCATTTCCCGCCGCAAGGGACGCCAGGACGGCGGCATGGCTGACGCCTTGGTCCAGCTTGTGCGCGAGGTCGTGATAAGAGACGTTCTGGACCGCGTCGTAGAAGCTGGAGGGCTCGGTCAGCTGTTTCGTGATCCCCGACTCATCGGTGAGGTGGAGAGACCAGTGGTACTGGGCGAGACAGAAGGAGAGCAGGTCCGCCTGGAATTTCTTGATGAATGGCCAGCGGTCCCGGAACTTCGCGTCGTTAGGAGTGAGATTCGCATTCCGCTCCTCGTCGATCCTTGCGGCCTCCCGCAAGACCAGAGGACCGGAGGCCGCCCCCGCGTGGCTGGCGAGAACGCGGACACCTGCGTCCAGAAAAAGTCGGGTAACCGGGTCGTTGGCTAGTCTCTTCTGGGCTTCAGGGGTGCCGCGCTGCCCTGCCAGGTTGCGCAGGATCGGGGTGAGGTCGTCGATGTCGTTGCGACCCGACTCCATGTTATTCAACGCGCATCCCTTCAGGTTCCGTGCTGGGTGAGTTAGCCTACCCGTTATTCCGAATGGTTCTGTGGATCTTCGGCTCCCTATTTTGGTCGTGGCGCGTGACCCAAGAAATAGTCCTCAATTTCATGAGGACGACGAATTGACAACATGGATTCGTTCACTACTTTCTGTTCCGTACCAACGGCAACAGCGGGCGCTAGGGTCTATCTATCAATCCAAGCCAAGCGAGCCACAAGGGGCATGATGGTTCCCGAGATTATTCTGTGCGCTAGTGCCGTTCCGGCGCTGGTCAACGAGTACGCGAACTGGAGGCGAATCAAGGAAAATACGCCGGACGCAATTGCGCGGAGGGCGTTGAAGGAAGCGTCGCGGATCCACGCGCGATGCTGGGACGCGACCCGGTGCGAAGAGCCGGGCCGGGGCCTGCAGATGATCGACGAGTGCACGCTCGACCTGCTCAGGATCATTTCCGTCGTTCCGTACGAGACGGCGTTCCTGCTGCTCAATCACCGTGACCGGTGCCTGGAAGCGGTACGGAACCCCCGCAACGCGGTACTGGGGCCGGTGCCGCGTCACCGGCGAGCATGATCCGTTAGGAATGCAAGGTTGTGGAGAAGACGACGGCGGGTCACCCGTGCTGGGTGGCCCGCCGTCGGCTGCGTTCGGTGTTACTTCGTGAAGACGTACTCGTTGAACCACTTCCACAGGGCCGGGATGCCGTCCTCGCGCTTGACCGAGGGGCTGTAGCCCAGGACCTCGCGGGCCAGGTCGTAGGAGGCGAAGTTGCGGCCCACCTCGCCCGGGCGCGCTTCCCGGTACTCGACCGGGTGGTCCGGCTTGCCCGCCGCCTTCCGGCACAGGTCGGCCAGCTCGGTGATGGACGTCTCCACGCCGGACGCGGCGTGCAGCACGGTGCCGCCGGGCAGGTCGTCCTTCTCCAGGGCCAGCTGCAGGGCGTTGGAGATGTCCACGACGTTCACGTAGTCCCGGGACGAGGTGCCGTCACCGTAGACGACCATCGGCTTGTCGTCGCGCAGGGACTCGAAGAACACGTTCAGCACACCGCGCTTGCGGCCGCACCACGGGCCGTACACGTTGCCGAAGCGGATCGCGGCCGTGCGGATCCCGTACGTCTTGGCGAACGCGTGCGCGTACCCCTCGCCGGCCAGCTTGCTCGCCCCGTAGGGGGAGATCGGCTTCGGCAGCGACTGCTCGTTGACCGGCGGGTTGGCGTCGCCGATCAGGGCGCCGCCGGTGGAGGCCTGCACGGTCTTGGCAATGTTGTTCCGGCGCGCGGCGTCCAGCACCTGGAACGTGCCGTTGACGTTGACGTCGAAGTTCATGGCCGGGTCGGCGACCGAGCCGACCACCGAGCCCGCGGCGGCCAGGTGGACGATCGAGTCCATCCCGCCGAGCGCGGAGTCGAGGTCCGAGGCGCTGCGGATGTCGCCCTTGACCAGCTCGGCGTCCACGCCTTCAAGATGGGCGGCGTCGCCCGTCGTCAGATTGTCGATAACCCGGACGCGGTAACCGCTCTCGACCAGGCGGCGAACCAGCGTCGCGCCCACGAAGCCGGCCCCGCCGGTGACAAGTACTCCCTCAGATGCGCTCACGGCAGCGGAGTTTACCCCTCGATTACAATGCGGCGCGGCAACTCTCGCCGGGACGGCTGCCGCCGGGGCGGGAAGAAAATCTCAGTTGCGAATTTGTCAGGATTCCGGGGAAGATCGGCCGGTGCCTGACGTGACGCGGATCTCGTGACCGCCCGCTGGAACCGGCTGGCCCGGTGGTGGCTGGGACGCTGCCGGGGCTGGCAGGAGATCATCCGGATGCTTCCCGCGGCGGGCCCGGCCGCGGTCGCCGCGATCACCCTCAACCTCATCGTCGGCGTGCTCCCGCTCGGCTTCATGATCGGCACCAGCGTGGCCATCGAGCGGGTGACGTCGGCCGGCCGGGCGGGCTGGAGCACGGCCCTGGCCGCGGTCGGCCTGGCCGTGGCCGCGCTGCTGCTGCAGACCGTGCTCTCCCCGTTCCAGGCCGCCTTCACCGAGCTGATCAGCCGGCGCGTCGACGGCGTGTGCGCCCGGGGGCTGATGCGAGCGACCTTGACGGACGCGCCCGCCGACCTGCTGGAAGAGCCGGACATGCTGAACCTGCTGGGCGACGCGCGCCGGGGCCTGGTGGAGTACTACAACACTCCGGGATCCGCTGTCGCCGGAATGATCACCCTGGTCGCCCGGTACGCGCAGCTCGCCGCCGCCGTCGTGATCACCGGGATCCTGCTCGGCCCGGCGGCCGCCCTGGTGATCGCCGTGGCCGCGATGGTGCCCCGGATGGGACACCGGGTGCTGCAGGCCCGGTACTCCAGACTGCGGACCGACTCCGCGTCGGTCCTGCGCCGGGCGTTCTACATCGCGGACACCGGCAGCGAGCCCGCCTTCGGCCCCGAGATCCGGGTACTGGGCACGCTGCCCTGGTGGCGGGAGCGCTCCGGGAAGGACTCCGCGGCCTGGCAGCGCCTGGTGTGGCGGGTCCGCCGGCGGAACGCGGTATGGCCGTTCGCCGTCTACAGCCTGGTCACCCTGACGAGCGGGGCGCTTGCCCTGGTCATGCTGCGGGACGCCTTCGGCCGGGGCGGGCTCGGAGTACTGGGACTGTCCCTGGCCCTGCAGGCACTTCTGGTCCCGCTGCGGTTCGGGTCCTACTTCCCCGAGTCCGACGTGCAGACCGAGGACGGCATGCGGGGCCGGGGCGCGATGCTGGCGGTCGAACGGGCCGCCGCGCGGCGGTCGCTGACCCGGCCGGGGGCCGTCGGCGCCGGGCGGATCCCGCGTTCTCGCGTCACGTTCGAGCAGGTCACCTTCCGCTACCCCGGAGGCAGCCGTCCCGTCCTCGACCAGCTCGACCTCACCCTCCCGGCAGGCACGTCCACGGCGATCGTAGGACTGAACGGAGCGGGCAAGACCACCCTGGTCAAGCTCCTGTCCCGGCTGCACGAACCAGCCAGCGGGCGGATCACCGTGGACGGGACACCCCTCGGCTCCTTCGACCCCCGGTCCTGGCAGCGCCGCCTCGCCGTCATCCACCAGGACTACGTGCGGTACGAACTCGACGCGGCCGCCAATATCGGGCTGGGCGCCCCGTCCCGGATGGGAGACCAGGAGGCCCTGGCACGGGCCGTCGAGTGGGCGGGCGCCTCCGACGTGATCGCGGCGCTGCCGGACGGGCTGTCCACCGTGCTGTCCAGCCGGTACCCCGGCGGCGTGGACCTGTCCGGCGGGCAGTGGCAGCGGATCGCCCTGGCCCGCGCGCTGTTCGCCGTCGAAGGCGGCGCGTCCGTCCTGGTCCTGGACGAGCCGACCGCGCAACTGGACGTGCGGGCCGAGGTCGCGTTCTTCGACCGGTTCCTGGAACTGACTCGCGGGCTGACGACCCTGGTGATCTCGCACCGGTTCTCCACGGTGCGGCGCGCCGACCAGATCGTGGTTCTCGACGGCGGCCGCATCACCGAGCGGGGCACCCACGCCTCGCTGATGACGGCGGGCGGGACGTACGCGGAACTCTTCGAACTGCAGGCGCGCCGGTTCGCCGATGAATCCCCTTCTGAGGAGCTGTCGTGAGGATCTTCCGGGCGGCCCGGTTCCTGCTCACCCTGGGCCTGCGGGTGGACGCGGTACGGCTGCTGCGCGCCACGGTGCTCGTGGTGGCGTCCTACGTAGCCGCGCCCCTGGCGGCCCTGTCCTTGCGCGACTTCACCAACGACGTCCTGGCCCGCCACCCGGGTTCGGCGCTGGCCGCCGCGGTGCTGGCCGCGACGGCACTCGTCGTCCAGCTGACGTTCGGCCACTTCGCGCACGTCGATCACTTCGAGGTATCCGAGGCCGGGCAGATGCGGCTGCGCGGCGAGCTCATGGACCTGGTCAACGGGCCGCCCCGGATCGACCACCTGGACTCGCCCGGGGTCGCCGACAGCGTGGATCTGGTCCGCGACGGGCTGCACGCCACGTCCTTGGCGCTGGAAGGCATGCTGCAGCTGGCGGGCCTGCTGCTGCAACTGGTCATCACCATCGTCCTGCTGGCCCTGGTCAACCCGTGGTTCGTGTTCCTGCCGCTCTGCGCCGTGGTGCCGGTCCTGGCCGAGCGGAGAGCGCAGGCCCTGGTGGAAGGGACCCGGGAGCGGAACGCCGCGCGCCTCCGGCTTTCCAAGCATTTCCTGGAGCTGTCGACCGTCACGGACTCGGTGACCGAACTGCGGCTGTTCGGAGCCGAGGAGGAGATCCTGCGCCGCCAGCGGGACGCCTGGAACCAGGTGACTACGGCGATGTGGCGGGCCCAGCTGAAGGCCGCGCTGTACCGGGCGGCGGGCCAGGGGTTCTTCGCCCTCGGCTACGGCGGCGCCGTCGCGGGTGAATTGTTCGGCGTGCTTCGCGGGCACGGCTCCGGCGGTTCCGTGGGCAGCCTGGTCCTCGTCATTACCCTCGCGGTGCAGGTAAGCGTGCAGGTCTCCAGCGCCCTCGGGATCCTGTCCCTGCTGCAGGTCGCGTCCCGTACCAGCGACCGGATCACCGGCCTGCGGGCTCTTGCCGCCTCGGCCGCCCAGAGTCTGCCCGCACTGCCCGCCGCCGTCCCGGAACGGCTGAGCCGCGGGATCACGCTCGAGAACGTCTCCTTCGCCTACCCGGGCGCGACCCGGCCGGTGCTGTCGGACGTCTCGCTGCACATTCCCGCCGGCGCGGTCCTGGCCCTGGTCGGCGAGAACGGCGCGGGCAAATCCACCCTGGTCAAGCTCCTGTGCGGCCTGTATGCGCCGACCAGCGGCCGGATTCTGGTCGACGGGCAGGACCTGGCCGGGGCTGACCCGGGGGAGTGGCGGTCCCGGGTGGCCGCCCTGTTCCAGGACTTCCAGCGCATCGAGCTGACCCTGCGCGAGAGCATCGGTCACGGCTCCGTCGCGGATGTCGACGACACCGAGGCGGTGGGAGCCGCCGCGGCACGGGCCCGTGCGGACCGGGTGCTGGAGGCGGTCCCCGGCGGCCTGGACGGGTACGTGGGCCACTCCTACGCCGACGGCGCGGAACTGTCCGGCGGCCAGTGGCAGACGGTCGGCCTGGCTCGCGCCCTGATGCGCCGCCGCCCGCTGCTGCTGATCCTCGACGAGCCCGCCGCGGCCCTCGACGCGTCCGCCGAGCACGACCTGTTCGAGCGGTACGCGTCGTCGGCCGGCCAGGCCGGGCGGGAAGACGGGGGCGTCACCGTGCTCATTTCCCACCGGTTCTCCACGGTGGGCATGGCCAGCCTCATCGCGGTCCTCGACCACGGCCAGCTCACCGAATCCGGCACCCACCGTGAGCTCATGGCCGAAGGAGGCCTGTACGCCGAGCTCTTCACCCTCCAGGCCCGCGCCTACCACTGACCTGCACTAACCTGTTGGAAGCCTCGGGCCGGCGGCGAGAGTGGGGGGTGCCGAGTGAACATGCACTCTGGGCCCGGCCATTCCGGTGCGGCGGTCCTGGCCGCGTTCCACGCGGCGATTCTGACCCAGGGGCTCGTGATCGTCATGGCCCTGGCCTTCCTCTGGCTGCTGCGGACCGCGATGCGTGGCGGGAAGCCCGGCCTCAAAGGTGATAACAGCAACAGGCATGGAGTGCTGGCCTGGGTCCTCCCGCCGGGCGAGCCCCGGGGACGCAGGACGCTGCGGATCTCATTCGGCCTGCTGTGGCTGATCGACGGGCTCCTGCAGGCCCAGCCGCAGATGCCGCTCGGACTCCCGTCCCAGGTGATCGTCCCCTCGGCGCAGGGCTCCCCGGGCTGGGTGCGGGCCCTGGTGAACTGGGGAGCGGCCGGATGGGTTCATCACCCGGCGCAAGAGGCCGCCGCCGCGATCTGGATCCAGGCTGGCATCGGGCTGTGGCTGCTGGCCGTGCCGGGCGGCCGCTGGTCCCGGCTCGGCGGCGCCGCGAGCGTCGCGTGGGGCCTGGGGGTGTGGGCGTTCGGCGAGTCGTTCGGCGGAATCCTCGCGCCCGGGCTGAGCTGGCTCGACGGCGCGCCCGGGGCCGTCCTGCTCTACGCGGTCGCCGGAGTGCTCCTGATGCTTCCGGTCGGCGCGTGGCGCACGCGGCGCCCCGGCCAGGCACTGATGGGCCTGCTGGGCGTCTTCTTCCTCGGGATGGCGGCGCTGCAGGCCTGGCCGGACAACGGCTTCTGGCAGGGCGGAAGCGGTGGCGCGGTCGCGAGCATGGCGTCCTCCATGGCCCAGACGCCGCAGCCGGGATTCCTGGCCTCGCTGCTGAACGGCTTCAGCGCGTTCACGGCGGCGAACGCCTTCGCCGTCAACCTGGCCGTGGTGGCCGTACTGATCGTCGTGGGCGGGGCGTGCCTGCTGGGCACGTTCCGGGGGCCGTCGTCCCTGGTCCGGGCCGTGGTGATCGCCGGGTCGGTGTTCTGCCTCGCGGTGTGGGTGCTGGTCCAGGACCTCGGGGTCCTCGGCGGACTGGGGACGGACCCGAACAGCATGATCCCCCTCATCGCGCTGCTGGCCAGCAGCTACGCGGCCCTCTCGCCCGGCGCCAGCATCGAGGCCAGCATGGTGTCGATCGCGGCCTGGTAGGTCACGGCCATGACCCGTGTATCGAACTGACGGAAGACCCCGTCCGCCTGCGCCCGGTCTCCACCGAATTTCCGAGCTTCGGGCGCGAGATGACCCTGATAAAACCCGCAAACGGCCCATATTGCGACCGGCTCGCGCCCAAAGCCGCCTGCATGCTTTACCCGGCCGACAGCGGCGACGATTCCGAAGCCGGACCCCCGAATCGGACCACTGAGGTCTCAGCAGGTTCCCCGAAGCGTGCGATGTAGTGCCAGACGTACTTCACGGTCTGGGGGGCGTGCTGCCCGGCCAGGGACACGTCTCCGAGTGCCGCGGCGGTCAGCGGGCCGACAGCGGCGAGTACTTCGGCGAGGGCGACCGCCTCGGGAGTTCTGAAGCCCGGGTGCCGTCGCACGTGCTCGATATCCAGGACGAAGCCCTCGTGCCATTCGACCGGGCACGGGAGACGTCGCGCGGCCGACTCGACGGCCGTGCCCCGGAAGCACGGGTCCAGCACCAGGGCCTCGACGTCGCTTTCCAGCCGGATCCCTCCATGCACGTGAGCCTCGACGTAATCGTCCAGGAAATCGCGGCGGTCGGCGGCCGCGATAGCGACGACCCCGGCCCGGTCGGCGGTCCCGAAGTTCACCGGCCGGTCGAAGCTGTCCGGATAGCAGAACGTGGCGCGGTCGAGCACGGTCTCCTTCAGCCGGAAGAACGATGACCCGAACCGGGGCGACCCGCCATGAGGCCGCCCGCGGAAGTTCAGCGATCCGTACAGAGGCCGCTCCGCGGCGGGCGTCTCGTCGTAGGCCCCGCCGAACATCTGGCTCTCCCACTGCCAGCGCCACCCGCCGGGGTACGCGGTCAGCCCGCCGTTACTGGTCCCCGTGTCGAACTGCGACCGGTACATCCCGTCGCGGGCCATGCTCTCCAGCACGCTGACCCCGTGGAAGTCGCGCTCTGGATGAAAGTGCAGGGTGATCCGCGTCCGCCGGTCCAGCGGGGATCCCTCCGACCGGCCGCGCACATAGGCGACCGCAGCCAGCGCCGGGGAGAACGAGGGTACCGTCACGGTGACCTACCAGCTGCCCCACTTCAGCGCCGGCGAGGGCAGTTCCGGCGGCGTCAAGAACGCGGGCGGGGCCGTCAGGTCCAGCGCGCCGAGGGGTGATTTCGCCGCCGCGTCCCGCCGGGTCAGCGCGGGCAGGTTCCATTTTTCCTCGACGAGCTTCAGGACCGAGGTGTGGTCGAATACGTCCGACAGGACGCAGTCCGGCCGCGCGTACGGTGACACGACCACGGCGGGAACCCGGAACCCGTAGGTGTCGTAGGAACCCGGGCCCTCGACGAGCTGCTCAGCGTGCCGGACATACGCCGGGAACAGCACCTTGAGCGGGGGGCGCAGCGGGGACGGGTGCGCGACGCGACTGTGGCCGGGTACGTCGTCCGGCGGCACCGCCGCCGGCGGGGCGACATGGTCGTAGTAGCCGCCGTGCTCGTCGTAGGTCCAGATGAGCAGCGTGTCCGCCCACCCCGGGCCGTTCATGACCCGGTTGATGACCTCGGCGGCGAAGCTCTCCCCTCGGCGGATGTCGAGCGGGTTTTCCTCCGAGAAGCTCTTGAAGTCCGGGTCGACGATCGAGAAGGACGGGAGCGTCCCGGCGTCCGCGTCGGAGAAGAACCGCTCGATGCTTCGGACGTGGGCCATATAGCCGGCCATCCCGAGCGGGTACAGGGCCGACGTGAACTGCAGGTCCCGCTCGAACTCGTACCCGGCCTTGCGCAGCGGCCGGCCGAGGTGAGCCAGATGGTGCCCGGTCCGGCGCCGCCGGTACCGCATGAAGCGGCGGAACTCGGACTGGTCGCTTCCGGCGGGCCGGTAGTTGGCCCAGGAGATGCCGTGCCGGGTCAGCATGTCCATGATCGTGCCGGCCCGCGGCCCGTCCAGCAGGTTGACGGGCAGGTCGTCCATCAGGCCGTTGGCCGTCCCGGCTATCAGGAACCGGCGGTTCGGGAACGTCGGGCCCAGGCACGAACTGAACCAGCGGTCCGCCAGCGGAAAGGTTCGCGCCAGCCCGTGGTAGAACGGCAGATCCCGCTCCGTCCAGTAGGTCATGGGAGCGGTCTTGTCGCCCTCGGGTGCGGCCTGCTCGACCGAGGACACGAAGCCGTTCATCTTGCCGCCGGCCCACTGAGCGTGGGTGGCGCTCCAGCTCTGGCAGGGCACGCCGTCTTCCTGCGTGGTCGAGGCCGCGGGACGGGCCCGGATGACGGCCCCCGTGGAGTCGGGATTCCCGGCGTCCGGCGTCCCGTCCTCTCCCAGCGGGAACCCCTCGCCCCGGCCGAGGGTGCCCAGGTAGTTGTCGAAGGAGTGGTTCTCCATCATCAGGACGACGATGTGCTTGATCTGCGGCAGCATGTCGCTGGCGACTGGGCGGGAAGGGTCGGGCCGGTCGCCCGGCCCGGCGGAGCGTGTCTGGCGGTCCCGCCGTCGCACCTGCTGACGTTCGATCCGCTCCCAGGTGCTCGCGCTGGCCATGTTCAGGTACTCCTCCGCCGCTCGGCTGATTCCGTGGACACCGGACGATCAGCCACCATATGGGGCGAAGATGAACGCAGAGCCAGGGGCCGCCTGTCACGTATCCGCGCCATGGTCGGCGATCGCCTGCGAGACGAGGACGACGGCGAGCGCGAGCCGGTCGGCGTCCGACCGGCACCTTCGTCTCCGCTCACGACCTGGTCGCATGGTGACTGACTCGCGCCTCGGGCCAGGCTCTCCAGCACGCTGGTGGCGGGCAGGGCGCTACGGCAGTTCTTAAGCCGCGTGAACAGCGGTCCGCCGCGGGGGAGCAGGTCGCGGAACTGCTGAAGGACCCGGAATCCACTGCTGGCGAGGTAGCGGCGGAGCGTGTAGCGTCCGTGTCATGGCAGATCCCCTGGCTCTGGCCATCGCCGCGGCTGCCGCGGGTAAGGCGGCGGAGTCCATGACGGAGCAGGCACAACAGGCCATCGCGGTGCTGGTGGGGAAGGTCCGGGAACGGTTGCGGCGGCGTCCCGGTGGCATCCCAGCGCTAGACGCGGCCGGGCATGATGAGGCTGAGATGGAGCCCCTCGCTCTGGTCCTGGAACGGGAGTTTGAAGTGAGCCCGGATTTCCGTGACGAGGTCGCCGGGCTGTGGAGGCAGATTCTGGAGAGCGGTGCGGAGTCTGGCGTCTCTAACGTCTTCCTCGGCAAGGCGGACAAGGTCGTCCAGGTGCGTGACGTGCAGGGCGACCTGACGATCAACTGATCAGGCTGGCGGGAAACGCCAGTGTGATTGAAGTAGCGCTTGCCGTTTTCTGGTGCTGCCAGACAAGAGGAAACGGGAAACATTCGGAAAGCTCTTGCCATTCACTTTTCGCCGACAGAACCTTATGGGGATGTCTTCGGCTGTTTAACTGTTCGGGTGATGATGGCGGGGAAGCACGTGACTCGCGAATATCTCAGTTTCGGTCCAGAACTCAGGAGGAGGCGCCTGGAAGCGGATCTAACGCTTACACGGATGGCTTCTCTCGTGCATTACAGTAAGGCGCACCTGAGCAAGGTGGAACGCGGGCTCAAGGAACCCAGCCAGGACCTGGCCCGGCTCTGCGACGCGGAACTGTGTGCGCATGGGGAGCTCGCCTCGCTGGCAGCCGACCGGCGGAAAGCGGCCCATGGGTGTCCTGACCTGCGCTCATGTGGTCTGTCGCGGGCTGAAGAGACTACGGGCGAAGATCCGGCACGGGATCGCCTCGCGACTCGGCGGCAGGTGCTCGCCGCGGGGATCCTGACGATCCCGGGCGTCGGAATAATCACGAGAACAGATTCCGAGCGGACAGATAACACGATTATCGTGGACTCTTTCCGAAGTATATTCGATCACTATCGGCAGCTAGGGCAGATTAGTGATCCAGAATTGCTGATTCATCCGCTGATAGCACAGAACGCCCTGCTCCAGGAGCTGCTTAAGGCCGCTAGCCTCAAGTCCCGAAACAAGATGCTGATCTTGAGTTCCCGGTATGCGGAGTATATTGGTTGGCTATTCCAGGAATCAGGGGATGATGCCGGCGCCCTGCGCTGGACCAGCCAGGCCGCTGACCTTGCCGGTGCTGGCGGCGATCCGGAGTTCGCGAGCTACGGGCTCGTGCGGCATGCGCTCGTGACGATGTACCAGGGGGACGCCGCGCGGACGACGTCTCTGTCGCAGCGGGCCCGGGCCCTCGGTCCGCCGCCGCGGATTGCCGGACTGGCCGCACTGCGTGAAGCCCAGGGCTATGCGCTCGCGGGCGACCATACGGCGTCGATGCGGGCCGTGGACCGGGCTGGCGCGTTGCTCGGGCGGGTCGGTATCAGCGGCGATGAGCCGGTCATCGGCAGCAGCAACCTCTCCGATCCGGCGGAAGTCGTCCGAGGGTGGTGCCTGCATGACCTGGGCAGGCCAGCCGAAGCGGCCGAGGTACTCGGGGCGCAACTGCTCCGGATCCCGCGGTCGGCGACCCGGACTCGTGCCCGGTTCGGCATCCGCCGGGCTCTGGCCTGCGCGGCGGCCGGAGAGGTCGAGCAGGCGTGCGCGTGCGTCAGCGGACTGCTTGACGGCGAGGGGATTCCCGGGTCAGCGACGATCGCCAAGGATCTGCGCACGCTATCGCGGGTGCTGGCCCGTCATCCGAAAAGCCCGCCGGTACGCGATCTCGCACCCCGGCTCGCGGCAGCGCTGCACGCTGCCTCCTGATAGCGAAAGAGAGATCCGTCATGCCCGATGTCTTCGTGAACTACCGCACCGGAGACGGCGACGAGGCCGCGAATATCCTCGAAAGCTACCTGACGGACCGGTTCGGCGACGGTTCCATCTTCCGGGCGGTTCGCTCTATCCAGCCAGGCAAGCCATATGACAAGAGCTTGCTCGCCGGCGTGTGGGGATGCCGTGTGCTGCTGGCGATCATAGGACCCTCCTGGACTGCGCACCCGGGCCTGAAAGAGGAAGAGGACTGGGTGCGCCGCGAAATCATCGAGGCCCGGGCCGCGAACGTGATCGTCATCCCGGTCTTGAAGGGGCGGCAGGCGGACCGGCTGCGTGCTGAGGACCTGCCACCAGAGCTGGAGTGGCTCGCGATGATGCAGTCGATGATCCTGGACACCCGGGACAGCGACGCGGACCTGCGCCGTATCGGCGACAAGCTGTCGGAACTCGTGCCTGCGCTCCGGGAAGCGGAGCAGACGGGCGACCCGGTCTCCGGATCTGGGCCGGTGCGGAACGAGACTAAGGACGTGGAGGGTCCTGTCACCCAGGTCGGATCCGTCGGAGGCGCATTCACGAATTCCCCCATGAGCAACCCGAAGGGGGTTAACAGCGGACCGGGGGACCAGTACAACTACTGGTATCCGTCTGAGCCTGAGCGTAAGGGGCCGTCCCCCCGCACGCAGCGAACGGATGATTTAAGAGAGCTGGACGAGCGCTTCGTGCCTCCTGACGGATATGGGATCGCCGAGGCGAAGCTCCGCGACCACGGCACCGTGTACCTGTACGGACCACACGGCTCGGGTCGGACGACTGCCGCGAGAATCTTGCTCAGCAGGGCCCGGCGCGGCGTGGGCACCATCCACGAGCTGCCCGTGCGGAGCAAGGGCTCCGACGGGGAAGCGCCGCTCGATCCAGGCACCGTCGACAACGGAAGCCTGGTCTGGGCCGACCTGAGGAACACCGGCGACTGGTCCTGGGACGAAGTTCGACGCTTCCTTCCCGACGTTCGGCATGCGATCCTGGAGCGCTCGGCCTACCTGGTAGCTGTGCTTCCTGATGAAGCCGAGAGCTATGAGGAGGAAACCAGGTCCTACTTCGCGGGGATCGAGCAGCCGCCGGTCGCTGATGTGCTGGTTAGGCACCTTGACGTGGCCGAGATCCCGCAGCCGGAGAAGGCGCGAGGGGCTGAGTTCGTTACTGACCAGCGGCCGATCCGGGAAGTGCCGGCGTATGTCAGTCATGTCAAGACCGCCAAGGCCGGAGCCCCGGACGCGGGAATCGTCGCGTGGTGCCAGACCGCGTACAAGATGCTGTCTGGCTACGACAAAGAAGTCAGCGAACTGGTACGGGATACGTCCAATGGACACCAGCGTGCGCTCATGCTCGCCGCCGCAATGCTGCCGAACGCGCATGCCGATTCCATTGAGGAAGGTGTGAGGCGGCTGCTCGAGCTGACGGGCCAGCCCGAATGCGATCGCGCGCCGTTGGAAAGACTGCCCCTGGAAGACCGCCTCGCGGTCATCAGTGCCAAGCGTGACCGGGAGGGCTACGTCGGTTTCCGGGAAACCGGGCGGGACGCCGTGATCCGTTCCTACTTCTGGTCGCACCTGGCCGAGTCGCGCGAGCCGCTGCGCACCTGGATCGCCACCGCGGTGAGCTCAGAAGCCCTTCCCGAGCCCGAGCAGGACACGCTCGTCGGCAACCTGACGCAGCTCTGCCTGACCGACCGGTATCAACAGCGCCTGCTGGAACTCGTGGCTGGCTGGACCCAGGCCGGCGCGGGCGGTCGCGCGATGCGGGCCGCCGCGCTCGTCCTGCGCCGCGGGCTCCGAGCGGACCAGGCCAGCCAGACGTTCCGTAAGCGTATCTACGACTGGTCTCGGGATGAGTCAATCAGCATCCAGCGGGCAACGGTCCTCGTGGGCGCGTGCCGCGACGACATGGCCGTCCGGGACCCCGACGCCGCGCTGGTCCGCTTGCTCCACCTGGCCCGGCGACGGCCCGGGCTGGGAGCCGAGGAGGCGGCAGTCGCCCTGGCACTGGAGGACCGGTCTCTGCTCCGGCTGGCCCTGGACCGCATATCGGGAACCCGGCGCGCCGCCGTGCTGCCCGCGGAACCGTGCATCTTCCTCGGGCTCGCTGACCCGCACCGGTTCACCGATCCCGGGCCCGGCGGGCGCATGCTCATCGGCGCGAGCACGGTGAGAGATCAGCTGGTGAGCGCCTGGGAGACAGTGTTCACGAACATGGACGCTGACTTCTGGGAACCGCGCGCGGGGGAATGGCTGGGAACGGCCTGCGCTGGCGGCGACGGAGCGGAGGCGCTCCTTGACGTGCTGGCCAGGGCCGTCGCGTCGCGGGTAGCGGCCGCCGCCCGGCTGTACGCGATGAGCCGCTGGTCTGGATTCGACCCGGCGGTGAGCACGATCCTGCGCCAGCGGATGACCGCGGCACAGGTGGCAATGGCGAGGGATCCCGGCGTACGGGAAGAGCCAGAAGGGACATCATGAGGGCGGAGCGAAAGATCCGGGTGAGTTGGCTGGTGCTCGGCGGTGCGGCGCTGGTCGGCGTGGTATTGCTGGTCAAGCTGGCGCACTGGCCCGTGTGGGCGGAGCTCCTGGTCACGATAGTGCTGCTCGGGATCCTGTGGCTGACGGTTGTTCGACGGCCGTACCTGAAGTCAGAGCGCTGGGCGGGACCGGACTCGGAGTCTGAGGACATCACCGTGCAGGCGGAGGTGATCCCGGAACCGGAGTTCCAGCGAGAGCCGGTCACCGGCGTGCGGCTCCCGAGCAGCCGACCTGACTACGACCTCGTTTTGTCCGGGACGGTCTGCTGGCAGCCGGTGACGCCTGACCCTGGCCAGCGTCCGTTCGCCGCCAGCGCGGTGGCGGTTGACTCCATCGTGCAGCGGGCCCGGGGCCTCGCCGAAAAACGGGATCCGGTCCATCTCTCCCTCGTCCAGCACGAGATGCGCCGGGTCCTGAGCGAACCGCAGCCTGATACCGACGGGCGCGTATGGGCCATGGCGGAGTCGGTTGAACTCACCCTTCCGGAGGAGGACCGCAAGCGGCTCGACGAGCTCGCGGAGGTACGGAAGAACGGGGAACTCTGGGACCACCAGCGGAGACAAGAGCAGAGCAAGCGCCAGTACCTCGGCGGCGATGTGCTGAAGAGCCCCGGCAGCGCGCTGGTCTGGTGGCTCGCCAGAAACGAGAACGCGATCGGCGACGCCGTCGAGAACATCGATCCTCTTCAACGGCTGTCAGACGCGGCGAATGACCTGAGCGGGACGGACGGCCCGTTCAACGGCATGAGCCAGGCGTTCTCCGCGGACGGAGATCCAGCGCCGTCGGCCACCGATCTCTTTGACCGCTTCATGCGGTCGATGAGGATCAGCGGAGATGAGGACCGGACCTACTTCGCGCATCAGGTGGCTGATCTCGTGGAGCCTCGCGATCCGGCCCTCGCGGGCGAGATGAGGGCGCGGTTCGACATACGGGAGCCGGACGACGGCTCCTGATCGCCCCGGCGGACGGCTGACGCCGGGGCGGGACAGGAACGAAGGCCCGTTTGGCGGGAAAAGGTTTCCTCAGTCGCTGGCCAGGGTGGCGCCGTCGGGGAGGTCGCCGACGGTGCGCTCGTAGACGGCCAGCCAGCCGCCCTCGCCGGACGGGGCGGGCGGGGTGAAGGCCGCGCGGCGGCGGTCGAGTTCGGCCGGGTCGACGTCCAGGTCCAGGGTCTGCCGGTCCAGGTCGATGGTGATCGGGTCGCCGTCGCGGACCAGGCCGAGCGGGCCGCCGGTGGCGGCCTCTGGGGAGACCTCGCCGACCACGATTCCCTTGTTGACCAGGCCGGACATCTGCCCGTCGGTGACCACCGCGCACTTGCCGCCCAGGCCCGCGCCGTCGAGGGCGAAGATGAACGCCGAGGTCAGGCCCATGCCGGGGCCGCCGCGCAGGCCGATGCCGGCCAGGCAGACCACCTCGCCCGGCTGGATCTCTCCGTTCCGGAGCCCGGCCAGCGCGGAATCCCGGGAGTCGTAGACCCGGGCCGGGCCGCTGAACCGGCGCGGCCGTTCGTCGGAGACCGCGAGCTTGATGACGCCGCCGCCCAGGGAACCGCGCAGCACGCGGATCGTGGGGTGCGACGCGAACGG
>WRBL01000125.1 GCA_009784565.1 Streptosporangiales bacterium
CTGGACGCATCCACCGTCAGCACCGCCGGCGATCAGGTACGGCTAGGCGCGGCCGCCATGCGGGTGCCCGCGCTGGCCGCGATCACGGACATGCCCGACGCCGTCGTTCCCGTGGCCGGGACGGTCCGCAACACCAACACGCTGCTGGGCCAGGACGGGATCGTCGGCCTGAAGACAGGCAGCACGCAGGCGGCCGGCGGGTGCTTTCTCGTCGCGGCCCGGCAGACGGTGCACGGACGGGACGTCCTGATCGTGGCCGCGACTTTCGGTCATCAGGGCGCGGCGGACATCATCCTGCCGGAGGCACTGCGGGCCGGGGACAGCCTCGTGCTGGCCCTGGATCGCGCGAACGCGGCGTCCGCACGATGACGCGGGAATCGACGACCGCGCAGGGCACCGGCGCGGCCGCGCCGGTGACCCGCGCTGACTCCCGGCCCGGGCCGTGGAAACGCGGCCGTGTCCTCGCGGCGCTGGCTGTGCTGCTGGGCCTGGTCATGCTGCTGCACGCTGAGATCCCGGAGCGGCGCTGGAACCTCGGCAGCCTGGCGGACACGTCCCTGCCGTGGTTCGGGCTGTTCGTCCCGGTACTCCTGGCCGGGGCACTGCTGCGCCGGTCCGCCTCCGCGGCAGTCGCGCTGCTGATACCGGTCATGGTGTGGGGGTATTTGTTCGCCGGGACCCTCAGCGACAAGTCCCGTCCGGGAGGGTTCCTCACCGTGGCCAGCGAGAACGTCAACGCCGGAAATCCGGACCCGGCGGGCACCGCCCGCTACCTCACCGCTTCCGGGGCGGACGTGCTGGCCCTGGAGGAGCTGACCCCGCAGGCGACGGTCACGTACGAGAAAGGGCTGGCGAAGGCCTACCCCTACCACGCGGCCCGGGGCACGGTCGGATTGTGGAGCAAGCTTCCGCTGTCCGGCACCCGGCCGGTCGACGTGGCGGACTCCGGCCCGCTGGGAGGCACCGTTCCCGCCGCGCAGACGCTGCCGTCGAACCGGGCGCTGCGTTCCACGGTGACGACGGACCACGGGCCGCTGACGGTCTACGTGGCCCACCTGGGATCCGTACGGCTGAATCCCCGAGGCGGCTATTCGACGACTTCGCGGGACATAGGCGTACGGGCACTCGACCAGGCCATCGCCGCTGACCCGAGTCACCGCGTCATGCTGCTCGGCGACCTGAACGGCAGTCTCGCCGACCGCTCCTTCCACGATCTCACGTCTCAGTTGCGCTCGGCCCAGGACGTGGCCGGGGACGGCTTCGGCTTCACCTGGCCCGCTTCCTTCCCCGTGGTGCGGATCGACCAGATCCTGACCCGCGGCGCGGAACCGGACAGGTCGTGGACGCTGCCCGCCAACGGCAGCGACCACCTGCCGGTGGCGGCCAAAGTCAGCTGGTGAACCGCCGGTCATTCCCCGGCCCCTGACCGGTGGCGGGATACTTGCCGGATGAGGCCGCCAGCGATTACGTTCCGCCCGTTCACCGCGGATGACCTGCCGCTGCTGGCGGGCTGGCTGGCCCGGCCGCACGTGGCCCGGTGGTGGCGGGAGGACCCGGGCCTGGCGGCGGTCGAGGTCAGGTATTCGCCGACCCTGGACGGCCGCGACCCCACCGAGCTGTTCGTGCTCGAGGCGGACGGCGCGCCTGCCGGGCTCTTCCAGCGCTACCTGGCCGCCGATTACCCGCAGTGGGCAGCGGCTCTGCACGAGACCGGCCAGCCGGGCGTGGACGCCGCCGCCGGCATCGACTACCTGATCGGGGACGCGGCACTGACCGGGCGGGGGCTCGGCACCCTGGCGATCGCGGCCTTCACCCGGATGGCCCTGGCCCGGTATCCCGCCGCGGGGCTGGTCGTCGTCGCTGTCTCCCAGCACAACATCGCGTCCTGGCGCGCACTGGAGAAAGCGGGCTACCGCCGCTGCTGGGCGGGCGAACTGGCCTCCGATGACCCTTCGGACGAGGGGCCGATGTACCTGTACCGTCACGACCGGGGTGTTACCAGGTGACGACGTGCCAGGCGGAGCCGCCGTCGCCGGTGAGGAGGAGCCGGCCGGGGTCGTGCAGGCCGTTGTCGTCGGTGGTGACGGGGGCGTAGACCACGGAGCCGTCACCGGAGTTCGTGAAGCCGAGGTCGTTGAAGCCCATGCCGCCGTCGCCCTTCTCGAAGGCGGTCCCCCAGGTGCGGCCGCCGTTCGCCGACGAGTACAGCCAGCTGGCGCCGCTGTCGGCCCCGACGACGAGGCGGGACGCGGTGCCGCCCGCGATGCCGTACGGGTCACCACCGGGCGCCGGCGAGCCCGCCTTCGTCCACTGCGCTCCGCCGTCGGAGCTGACGTAGACCGTCTTGCGCACGCTGCCGGCTGCCGCTCCGCCCGCGCACAGCAGCGCCAGGCTCTTCGGCCCGGTCACGGCGACCGCCACCGCTCCGTCGGTGTCCGGGTTGGTGCACGGGGTGGCATACGAGGCAAGGGACTGTCCGCCGTCACTGGTGGTCAGGACACGCGACCCGTTCAGTACCGCCGCCATGCCGGACCCCGCGCCGATGGCGCTCGGGGCGGTGACCTGCGCAACTTGCTGCCAGCCGCCGCCGGAGAGGGGGCGGCGCATCAGCAGGCCGTGGCCGGAGCAGCTCTTGCCGGGCACGCACTGCTCCATGAGCGCCAGGACCTGGCCGCCGGTGATCTCCAGGGACACGAACGACGGGTCCGAGATCTGCACCGGGAGATCGACGGGATGCCAGTGTTCACCGCCGTCGGTCGTCTCCTGCAGTTCGGTGCCGAACACGAATCCGTGCAGCGGCGTGGCGAACCGGATGCCCCACACTTCGGGGTTCGCGGAGCCGAGGCGGCCGAGCGGCACCACCGGGGCGGGCAGGCCCTTCCAGGACGCGCCCCGGTCGGTGGTGCGCAGGACGGACGTGCAGGGGGCCTTCGAGCACGGCGCGGTGCCCAGCACGTATCCCTCGTCGGCGGAGACCCACGTGGCCGACGCGGCGGCGAACCCGCCGGGCACCGGGCCCCCGGCGGGCTGGCCCGCGGCGGAACCGGACGCCGCCGGCGACGCGGACCCGGCTGAGGACGCCGACGACGACGCGGGCACGGAGGCGTGGGCGGAGGCCGGGGAAGAAGCCCCCGCGGACTGGTCCTTCACCGCGGCCGGGGCGCTGGAGCTGGCAGCGGGCGACGCGGACGCGGGCCCGCAGCCGGCGAGCGCGAGCGTGAGCAGGAAGGGCGCGGCGAGGATCGCGAGCGTGGATCGCGAGCGCATGAGGGATGTCCCGTCTTTTCCGGAAGACCGTTTACCCTCTAAAACGCCGCTGAGTCTCTTATGGTTGCGGCACGGCCACTTTCCGCGCCGGCATCGCCGTGTCCGCCTTGGCCTGCGTCATGCGGATCGTGAGCCCCTGGCCGGAGCCGGTGCCGTTGTGCCCGACGGCGAAGACGACGGGCGTGCCGCCGGCCCGCGGCACGAACCAGAACTCGTCGTCGCAGCCCGCGCGCCGGTACCCGGCCTCGGAAGCGAACGGCCCGGCGGACGCGGACATCGACTGGTAGAGGATGTGCCCGGTCAGCGCCTTCAGCGTGCCGCTCACCGGCGACAGCAGCGGCCGGTTGCAGGCCCGCCGCACCGGCGGCATGCTGAGCGCCACCAGGACCAGGCTGACCACGGCGAACCCCGCCACCATCGACAGCCCGAACGGTTCTCCGTCCCACCCCAGCGTCACCCCGGCCGCGACGCCCGTGACGGCGAGGAGCCCGGCGCGGATGATGTCGCGGACGCCGACTCCCTCGGCAGCGTACCGGCGCGCGCCCAGGCAGTTGCAGCCGCCCGGGATCCCGGCCGCCTTCACCCGCCAGAGCAGGCCGCAGAAGACGACGCCGAGCGCCGCCATCACGGCCCCGGCGATCACCGGCCAGAAGGCGACGGCGACAGCGGTGGCGATCTCGACGATCCCGGTGCCGAACTCGACCCAGCGCCAGCGTCGCGACGGCACCCGGAGCAGGCGCCGCAGCGCCGTGTCCGACTCCCGGCCGCGCGCCGCCTGCGACGCCTTGCCGGAGCCGGCCACCACGAACAGCAGCCCGCAGCTGGCCTCGGCACCGAAGATGAGAGCGGCAGCGGTCATAGAACGACCGTAACTCCGCTACGGCTGCGAGGAAATGCGGAAGCAGTGGTTCGGGTAGTTCCAGCCCGGGGCGGCGTAGTTGACGTCCACGTTGGCCGAGTAGCCGCACGCGCCCTGTTCCCCGTACTGCCACAGCTTCGTGGTCACGGCGGAGGACGACACGGACGTGCAGGAGTCGGCCTTCCAGGACGGCGGGCTCTTGATGCCGCCGCACGGCTCCGGTTCGTTCGACCACACCGCGACCGGGATGTTGAGGCCGGTCGCCTGGGCGATGGTGGAGCAGTTCGGGTAGGCCGAGTACGGGTTGCAGTACAGCCCCGGGTACAGGGGGTAGGTGCCGAGGCCGGCGAAGTTGCAGTTGGCGATGTAGTTCGCCCAGCCGTCCCAGTAGCTGAGGCTCAGCGACGTGGACGCCTCCTGGTCCAGCCAGCACCACAGTTCGCCGTTGGACGGCAGCAGGATCGGGGTGACGGCGTGGTAGGCGGTCAGCATCGACGCGCACATGCTCTGCGCGTCGGCCTGCCCCTGCGCGGTGGTGCTGCTCAGGTGGGACTGGGCGGGGGCGCTGACGCACCCGATGTACCTGCCGCCGCTGTTCCAGGCGGCGACGGACTCGGACTCGGCGTCGGCGCTGAACAGGTCGGCGGCCGGGGACGGCGAGAAGTAGCGGGCCCAGAAGCCGGGGTTGACGCCGAACTCGCTGCGGGCCGAGGAGTAGACGTTCTGGATCTTGTTGGCGGTGTCGTATCCGGCCATTGCTCTCCTTCGAGGCGGCGGGTGCTAGTAGACGGCCGCGACCTGCATGTCGGTGTCGGAGGTGCCGGCGGGGCTCAGGCCGGAGGTGAAGAAGGACAGGCGCGGGTTGGCGGGCCCGCTGACCGCGAGCAGGCTGCCGCTCGGCATCACGTAGACGCCGGTGTACTGCTCGCCGCCGGTGTAGGCGCCGGACAGCTTGCCGGTCTTCACGTCGTAGGCGGCCAGTCCCCCGGCCCTGGCGTCGCCGACCGTGAACAGGGTGGCGCCGTCGGCGGACAGCGCGGCCTTGCTCCACGGGGTCCCGCCCGGGTTGGCCGGGGCAGGGTGGGCGATCTCGTGCACGCATCTGAAGCCGCGCCCGGGGTCGGCGATGACGGCCTTGCCGATGCCGGGCTTGGTGAGGAACACGGTGCCGTCGTCCCGGGTCTGCATGGTGACGGCGCTGGGCTTGGCCCGGCTGGCGCTGATCGGGGCGACGGCGTGCTGGCTGAGGTCGCCGTCCTTCGCGCCGAAGACCTGCACGGTCCGTCCGTTGACCAGGCGGGCGATGTCTCCGCTGGCCAGGGTGACGACCGGTTCCCCGCCGGGCCAGGGGCCGGGCGCGGGGACGGAGAACCGGGCCTTGCCGCTGCCATGGGGGAATGCGCGCAGTTGCGAGACAGGAGCGGCGATCCGTTTGGTCGGTACGGGCCTGGGTTCCGGGGTCGTCATCACGAACAGGTCGGTGCCGTTGGCCGCGACGGTGGTCAGCGCGAGGGTGCCCGCATCGTTCAGGAAGAACGGGCCGGTGATCGCGCTGGTCCTGGTGTCGAAGTAGGCGAGCGCGTGGCGCGAGGTGTAGGCGGTGGCGGCGTAGTTCCCGGGCTCGCGGGTGACCGGGTCGATCTTGCGCATGGTTCCGGCGGGCTTCGGCTCGGTGATGGCGAGGACCAGGCCGATGGTCGTGGTGCCGGGCGCGAAGACCGGGGTGATGAGAATGTTCGTCCCCGACGGGATCCCGGTGATGTCGAACGTGCCCCGCGCGGTGGTCGCGAGGGTCTTCTTGTCGACGAGGGTGACCGTGGCCCGCTGGCCGCCGGTGACCGGGTCCAGGGTGGTCAGGAGGGTCGAGGACTGGTCCGGGGACGTCACGGGCGCCGCGGCGAGGACCGTGGCGACCGGCACGGCGGCGGGCAGCGCCGCCTGCGCATTGGCGGCGCCCGAGGAGCTTCCGCCGGCGGCCGGGGCCGGAGTCGCGGCGACCGATCCCCCGGTGTGCGGCGCGGCGTTGAGGGTGCCGTAGGCGAAGGCGTAGGTGGTGTCGCTCGCCGCCGCCTCCGCCTCCGCCGCGTTTCCCCTGATCGTCGCGGCGCGGGCTCCGGCGTCCGGCAGGGCGATGAGTGCCGCGGCGCCGATCCCTCCCGCGACGACCGCGCGCCGGGATACCGCACCGCGAGACAGGACGTGACGCTTCGACATGGAAAATCCTTACATAATCGTGAGCGACCATGTAAATCATGAACGTCTATTAACGCTAAATTTCCCAGCCGATTACTGTCAACATTTGTCCGGATAAATCGGTGAATCGGTCAACTGACGTATTTCCCCACGCGCATCGCTCGTCACTGCGATACCCAGCCCCGGGGCCCGCCAGACGCGGGGAAACGGATCGTTACGACGCGGGGCGGAACGTCGACGCGAAGGCCCGGAAATAGCGGAAGTCCGCGTTCCACTCACTCGCCGGGGCGGACCAGTAGAGCGCGTAGGCGTGGTGGGCGTTGGCCAGCACGTTGCGGTTCAGGATATGCACGGGCGTGCCGTCACGGTCGTAGGTGAACTCCCAGTCCGCGGCCTTCTCCGCCTGGGGGTAATGGACGGACTCCAGGCGGATCAGGTGATAGTCCGGGTAGCTGCCCTCCCGGTCTGCCTGCTGCTGTTTCCAGTCGGCGAGCGGGTCCGACTTCGGCTGGTCGGACTGGTCGATGAGCAGGTAGACCCCGCTGTTCGACGGGTCGGAGACGTAGACGTAGTGGCCTGAGTGCCTGATGCGCCAGCCCCGGGGCACGCCGATGGAGAAGCCCGTGGAATTCGTGAACCGGGAGAATTCGGCGGGCAGCGCCCCGTGCCCGCCCGACGACGCCCCGGCCGGGCCCGTCGGGGACGCGCTGGACGGGGCCGCCGGGGACTGGGATGCCCCTCGCGGACTCGCGGGATTCGAGGGATTCCCGGCGGCCCGCGCCGACGGGCGGGCCGACGGATGAGAGCCCGCCGCGGAGGTGCCGTGCCGCGCGGACGAGCCCGCCAGCGTTGTTCCGAGACCGGCGGCAACGGCTCCGGCCACCACGAGGCCCGCGACCGTCACGGCCGCCACCGTCGCCCGCGAGCGGCGCCGTCCGCCGTCTCCGGCGGGAGGCGGGGCCGGCGGACTGTCGCTTCCCGGCGGGGCCGGCTCACGCTCGGTTCCGTCATCGGCGAGGAGGTTCCTCAGCATCTGCCCGGCCGCGGCGGCGTCCAGGCGTTCGTCCGGGTCCTTGCGGAGCAGTCCGCTGATGACCGGCCGCAGCGGCCCCGCGTGAAGCGCCGGCTCCGGATCGGTGGTGACGACGGCGGTCAGCGTGATGAGGGCCGTCTCCCCGTCGAACGGCGGCCGCCCCTCGACCGCCGCGTACAGCGTGGCGCCGAGGCCCCACAGGTCCGCGGGCCTGCCCGCTGGCTCGCCCCGGGCCCGTTCCGGGGCGATATAGGCGGGCGAGCCGGCGATTGCGCCGGAGGTGGTCGCCGGGGTGTCGGCGACGCGCGCGATCCCGAAGTCCGTCAGCACCACCCGGCCGCCCGAGCCGACCATGACGTTCCCCGGCTTCACGTCCCGGTGCAGGATTCCCCCGGAGTGCGCGACGCTCAGGGCGGCGAGAATGCCGGCCCCGACCTGCGCGGCGTCCGCGGGGGCGAGGGGCCCGTCGTCCCGGATGATGTCACGGAGCGACCGGTACGGGATCAGTTCCATGACGATCCACGGGCGCCCGGCCTCGGTGATGATGTCGTAGATGCCCACGATGTTCGGGTGGCTGAGCCGGGCGGCCGTCTGCGCTTCCACGACCGCACGATGGCGGGCCGACTCGCGTTCGGCCTCGGTCATCTCCGGCGGCCCGACGATCTCCTTCACCGCCACGTCGCGGTTCAGCAGTTCATCGCGGGCCTGCCAGACAACGGCCATTCCGCCCCGGCCGAGCACCGGGCCGAGACGGTAGCGCCCCGCCAGAACACGAACTTTCTCAGCCGAATCCATCCCCGCTCATTACCCGGTGATATCCCGTCTATCCGTCCGCAAGGAGAACCTGTTCTACGTTCCGCGGGCCGAAATTGAGTCCTGAATAGTGGTATAGCACGGTCGCCGAAATCGTCACGGAGGCTCGCCGCTTCCAGAACATCTGACGCAGCTTCGCGTAGGCGGCAGAGATCATGCGGCCTGAACCCAGATAGCCGGTGGCTATCCGGGGTTTTTGCGCTGGCTGGCGTTGAAGCGCGCCTTCTTCTCGCGGTTCCCGCAGGTGTTCATGTCGCACCATCTGCGGGTGCGGCTTTGACTGGTGTCGAAGAAGGCGGCCTGGCAGGTCGGCGACGCGCACAGGGCCAGTCTCCCGTCGCGTTCCCCGGCGATGATGCTGACCGCGTCGGCGGCGATCACGCTGAGGGCATCTTCTACGCGGGAAGCGGGGCTGAGCTGCCATTGCCGAGTGCCGTCGGGCGTCAGGATGGCCGCGGCCCGGCCCTGAATGCTGCGGTCATTGATGACCCGGACAGCAGGCGCAGGAAGCGGATCCTGGCGCGCAGCCGCTGTCGCGGCGGCGTGAATGGACTCCCTCAGCTCCCAGGCCCGTTCGAGCTGGGCGATGGTGCAGGACTCCACGGCGAGACCGTTCACCGCCAGCCAGTCGACGAGCCTACCCGGTGTCGGGATGCGCTCCATGGCGTCACCGTGACGCTCCGAGAGAGTTCCCGTGAAGCTGGTCGCCAGCACCTTGCCGAGACGGAAGTCGGGAAACCGGGCACTCATAGAACCACCTTAGCCGGTTGCCTGCCGACCCCGGTCATGCTAGAACCGTCTTAGACGGTTCCATACAGGTCAGAGCCGGTTCTACGTTGACCAGGGGGTCTCATGCCGACCAGCGACGTACAAGCATTCGAAGCTCACGCGGCTGACGCCGACCTCGACGACCTGCGCGCGCGGCTGGCCACGGCGCGGCTGCCGGAAGCCGAGACAGTCTCTGGCTCCGAGCGCGGCTCGCGCCGATGGGAACAGGGGGTTCCTCTCGCCGACCTCACCGAGATCGTGAACTACTGGCGCACCGGGTACGACTGGCGCTCGTTCGAAGCACGCCTCAATCGGATCGGCCAGTTCCGCACGACCATCGATGACCTGGGAATCCACTTCCTGCACCGCCGGTCCGCGCGTGCGGACGCCACTCCCCTGATCCTGACGCACGGCTGGCCAGGCAGCATCGCCGAGTTCATCCACGTCATAGACGAGCTGGCAGACCCGGAAGACCCGGACGCACCCGCGTTCCACGTCGTGGCCCCGTCACTACCGGGCTTCGGCTACAGCGACAAGCCAGCCGCCACCGGGTGGGGAGCCGAGAGGATCGCGGCCGCGTGGGTGGAACTGATGGGAAGGCTCGGCTACGCCAGGTTCGCGGCCCACGGCGGCGACTGGGGCGGCGTGATCACCGCGATCCTCGGCGGCAGGTTCCCGGAGCACGTTCTCGGCATCCACACCACGACCGCGCAGGCGCCGCCCGGACTGACAACGGACGGGCTGACCGCGGCCGAGCGCACCTGGACCGAGGAAACCCGCGACTTCTGGGACCGGCACGCGGCGTACGCGAAGCAGCAGGCGACCCGGCCCCAGACCATCGGCTACTCGCTCACCGACTCGCCAGTCGGGCTCCTGGCCTGGATCCTCGACAAGTTCGCTGAGTGGAGCGACACCGAGGACAGCCCGTTCGAGGCGATTTCCCGGGACCGCGTTCTGGACGACGTCACCCTGTACTGGCTGACGCGGACCGGCGCGTCGTCGGCACGCATTTACTACGAAAGCCATGGCGGCATCAACACGGTCGACCCCGGATTCCGCGTCGACGTCCCGTCAGCGATCAGCGTGTATCCCCGGGACATCGAGAAATGCCCGCTCCCCTGGGCCCGGGAGCGGTACCGGCGGATCGTCCATTGGGGGTCACCCGAGACCGGGGGACATTTCCCCTCACTGGAAGTTCCCGGGCATTTCGTTCAGGACCTGCGAGAAGGCCTCGCGGCAGTACTGGCCGCCGACCGGGTGAACGCCGCTGGCCTGGATGCGACAATGCACAGGTCGTCCGGCGTCTGGCGGCCCGCAGTACGGCCGTGATTGGAGTCCCGTTGCCCCTGGAAATCAAGCGGCTGCACCTGGCGCAGCTGACGCCGCCCGGTAGCGGGGAAAAGTGGCCGGTTCACGGCTTCGCCATCACGCATCCGGACGGCGCGGTCCTGGTCGACACCGGCGCGGGCGGACCAGAGAAGATGCTCAACGACTGGCGCGTGGTCAACGTGTCGGTCGCCGACGCCCTAGCCGAGGTCGGTCTCTCCCCCGCCGACATCTCGCTCGTGATCAACACGCACCTGCACTTCGACCACTGCGGCCAGAACGCGGTGTTCAAGCACGCCCCGTTCTACGTCCAGCGCGCCGAACTCGAGCGGGCCCGCCGGGAGTCGCCCGGGACGGCTGACTGGTACGACTTCATGGACGCCCGCTTCGAACTGCTCGACGGCGACACCGAGATCCTGCCCGGACTGTCCGTCATCGCGACTCCCGGTCACACCGTCGGCCATCAGTCCGTCCTGGTCCAGACCGGAGACGGCTCCCCCGAGCTTCTGATCGGCGACGCCGCCTACAAGCCGCGCCAGCTTACCGGTCCGCTCGGCCAGGACCTGCCGTCCGGCCAGGCCGCCGACCGCCCGTCCTGGGACGCCTCCATCCAGCGCGTCCGCTCGATGCCCCTCTCACGTGTCCACTTCTGTCACGACACCGGCCTCGTCCACGGGGACGGCTGACCGCTCAGGACGGGTCCAGGACCTGCAGGACCTGCGTGGTGCGGGCGCAGTGTTTGCCAGTGCTGTCGAACAGGTCGATCTCGACGTTGATCAGGGACCGGCCCAGCTTTACCGGCTTGGCCACGGCGGCGGCGGTCTCGTCTTTGCGCACCGGCCGCAGGAAGTAGGTCGTCGACTCGACGGTAGTCCAGCCGGATCCCTCCGGGATGTTCAGGCCGGTGCAGACCGCTCCCGCCAGGTCGGACAGGCTCATGACCGCGCCGCCGTGCAGTCCCCCGCCGAGCGTGGACAGCTCAGGCCGGGTGGACAGTTCGGCCCGGACGCTTTCCGGCGTGAGCACTGGGAACTCGATGCCCAGGGTCTTGGCGAACGGCGCCATCTCGTAGATCCGGTCCTGCGTGAGCTCCATGCCTCTCCCCATCCGTGGCCACGGGTCAGAAACGCCACCGCCACCTGAGCGACCGCTGCCACTGCCGCGCAGCGCGCTGGTTGCCGGTAGCAGACGCGATGACGGCCGCTGGAATGACAATCATCGCCATCATCAGCCAGATTGACAGCATCATCATCCAGGCAAATAGCTTGAAAGACAACTTGCACAGTTCGTAGACCAGGAAAACCATCAGCCCGCCTCCCCATTTTTCGACAATCTGATGACGCCTGTTCAGCGCTTCCGGTTTACGGGGCGGAAGGTGATTCCTCTCCGCGACCCGGCGTTTCCCCGGCTCCGCCCAAATGATCTTCAGTCCTGACACAGTTGGACCATGCGCGTGACCGACCGGCTGAGCCTGCCGCAGAGGATCGTGGTCATCATCGCCCTGGCCCTGGCCTTCGCGGTGATCGGCGACTACATCCCCAGCTTCGCCACGACGACGGTCCATGTCCCCGGGAACGCCTCCGAACGCACGTCCGCCTATCAGTCGACCTTGACGCTGTCGGTGCACATGGGGCTGCCCGGATGGCTCCAGCTGGTCATCTGGCTGATCCTGCTTGTCGCATGGACCCTGGTCTCCATCCGCATCCTCCGCAACACAGGCCGGTAACCGCGTCGGCGTCCCGTTCGTCCCCGAACGTCGGCTAGCCGACACCGTGGCCAGGGTTATGACATTTCCTCCGCTTGTGAAATGCTCAGACAAGGTTGTGGTGACCGCTGGCCTGCCTCGGACACAGGCGAGCCGAGACGGAATTCGGGGTCCGCGCGCATGGTTGTGGCGATCTTGCTCTCCCTTGCCGCGAGTTTCTGTACCGCAACGTCGATCGTGTGCCAGCGGCTGGGGGCGCACAGCCTCACCGTGCAGTCCCAGGATGGCGGGGAGACCGGAGGGGCCGGTTTCGACCTCATGCTGGTATTCCGGCTGGCCCGGCGGCCGGTGTGGCTGCTCAACTTCGTCTTCATGTTCGCCGGCTTCGCGTTCCAGGTCACCGCCCTGCGCTTCGGGCCGCTCACGCTCGTCCAGCCGCTCCTGGCCCTTGAGCTGCTCTTCGTCTTCGGCTACCTGGCCGTGCTTCAGTCCCGGGGGGAACAGCGCCGGGGTGTGCGCCTCCGGGAATGGCTGGCCGCCGTCGCCATGTCCGCTGGCCTGATTCTCTTCCTGATCGCTGCCTCTTCGTCCCGAGGACGGGCGCACGCGCCCGCGGCCCTGTGGTGGATCTCCGGCCTGGCCGTCTTCGCGGTGGTCGCCGCCGCAGTGGCAGCCGCGAACCGCGCCGGTTCCCCGGCCCGCCGCGCCGCGCTGCTCGGCGTCGCGACCGGCACGGTGTGGGGCTTCCTCGCCGCGGTCATCAAGGAACTGGGCTCTCATCTCACTGACGGCCCGGCCGCGGTGCTCGGCAACTGGTCACCGTACGTGCTCGTCGGAGTCGGCGCCGCCGCGATGCTGCTGGCCTCGCACGCGATGAAGGCGGGCCCGCTGGCCGCGTCCCAGCCCGGGTTCACGCTGCTCGTCCCCATCGTCTCCATCCTGCTCGGCGTCTTCCAGTTCGGCGAGCGCCTGCGGACGTCCCCGGCGGCGCTGACCGCCGAGGTACTCGGGCTCTGTGTCCTCGCGGCCGGCGTGTGGGCCCTGAGCCACAGCGACCTGATAGACAACCGGGCCGAGGCCCGGACCACGCCGGCCCAGGCGGAGCACGAACCCCGGAAGCTGGCGAATAGACCGCAGTAGAGGCTCAGGCAGCGTTTCCTCACCGGAGAGATGAAGCCTCTTGAAAGCCTTAGCGTACAAATGCCTATGATGAGGCGTTCGCCGGACAAAAGCCCGTAGTCTGCGGTGACCCGATTTCGGTCGGGGCGTTCCATTCCCGCAATTGCCAGCCAGGCTGCACGCCATGGGGAGTCGGTTGACAGTGGTTTATTGGATTGCGCGTGCTGGCATTCCAGCCGCCGGACGGACACCGCCCGCGGTCAGACACGCCCTGGCCTCGACAGTGACCTCGGCAAGCTACCTGGGCTGGCGTTCCAAGCGCCACGCTACCCAGGAGAATTTCGCGCGGGTCATGAATCTCCCCGCCAGCGATCCCCGGGTCAAGCGGGCCGCACTGGCCTCGTGGAGCAATTACGGCCGGACCGCCGCTTCATTGCTCTGCCTGCCCTATCTGGACATGGCGGAGGTCGACGCCCAGACGACCGACCTCACCGAAGACGCGACGTGGGACGAGAACCTGAAAGCGGCACTGGCGCCCGGCAAGGGAGCGATCATCACCACCGGGCACTTCGGAAACTGGGATCTCGCCGGCGCGATCGCGGCTCGTCACGTCCCGCTGTCCGCCATCGCGGACACCTTCAGTGATCCCCGGCTGGACAGCCTGCTGCAGGGACACCGCCGCGACCGGGGCGTGGGCGTCATCCCCGTCTCCCGGGCAGTACGGCGCGGGAAAGAGGAACTCACCCAGGGCCGGGCACTGGCGATCGTGATCGACCGGCCGGTGAAACGGGGCGTCGAGGTAACGTTCTTCGGCCACCGGACCCACGTTCCCCGGGGCGCGGCCGTCCTGGCCGTCGACACCGGCGCGGCCATCATGCCGGGCTACATGTGGAACGCGCCCGGCAACCGCTTCCGCCTGCGGGCGTTCCCGCCGATGTTCCCCCGCGCCGTCAGCGACCGGGCCGAGCGCACGCAGGAGATCCGGCGGCTGGCGCAGTACATGATCTCCTGCCAGGAAGAAATCGTGAGGTCGTGCCCGACGCAGTGGTTCATGTTCCGCCCGTTCTGGCCGACCGAGGCCGTCTCCGCCTGACCGCCCCCCGGCGGACTTCCGGGGCGGACGGCTTTGGGCGCGAGCCGGTCGCGATATGGGCTGTTTGCGGCTTGTGCTGGAGTCATCTCGCGCCCCAAGCGGCCTGGAAGTTCACCGGGCCCGCGCGCTTAGCCGACGGCTTCACGGGCCGCCTCGCGGCGCCGCCGCATCATTCGCCTCGGCGGATCGACAAACCAGGCCCACGCGCACTGGGCAACGTAGGAACCGGGGTTAAGCCGGGCGGGCGGCTGCTCCTGACCTCCCGCCCGGACCTCCCGTCCGGCGATGGCCTGACGCAAGTCCTGGGCGGTTGTCCCGGGGAAGCGGGTGTACCCGGCGCCGACATGCTGCCAGAAGTGGGCGTCGCTGGAGCCGATATCGGCCAGGCCCCATTCCTCGTTGGCCTCCTTCACGGCAGCGCGCTGTGCCGCGTTGGCGGGGCTCGGGTTGTAGGTCTCGATCCCGTCGATGGCGTACCCCGCGGAGAGCAGCGAGTCGATCCGGCGCCGGGACAGGCTCGGCACGAGCCTGCCCATCGGATGCGGGACGATCACGAGCCCGCCCTGCTCCTTGATGGCGTCGATGCTCTCCTCGACGGGGCGCATCGGCTTCGGCGCACGCTCGACGAACAGGCCGATCAGGTGGCCCTGGCGGGTGGATACCTCGACTCCCGTGATCATCTGCATCGGGCTGTCCTGCCGGGAAAGCAGGTCCCCGACCCGCCGGGCCCCTTCAACGTGGTCATGGTCGGTGACGGCGATCAGCGACAGCCCGCGCTGCTGTGCGGTTTCGACAAGCCGCGCCGGGCTGATCCACCCGTCGCCGAGATTGGTGTGCATGTGCAGGTCAGCGCGACCGCCCGGGACAGTCGATTCGCGTTCGTAGCCGGCCACGCCGCCAGCCTAGGCGACGCGCTGGCACGGACTGCACAGGAAGCGGGCGCTCGCGGTCAAGACGGGCGGACCGGTTTCCGGCGAGCATCTCAGGTATGACGAAGGAAGATCCGAAGCGGCAGCGGACGTGGCTCATTACCGGGACGTCGTCCGGGGTGGGGTACGCGACCGCGAAGGCGGCACTGGAGCACGGGGACCTGGTGGCGGCGACCGCGCGGGACACCAGCGCGGTACGGCAACTGACCGGCGCGTTCCCCGGCCGGGCGCTCGCCCTCCAGCTTGACGTGCGCGACGAGGAAGGCACGAGGACGGCGGTCAGCCGTACCGTCGAGGAGTTCGGCGGCATCGACGTCGTCTTCAACAACGCCGGGTACGCGCTGGTCGGGCCGGTCGAGGGAACCAGCGACCGGCAGGCCCGGGACCTGTTCGACACGGGCTTCTTCGGCGGGCTGAACGTGCTGCGCGCCGCGCTGCCCGTGCTGCGGGGGCAGCGGTCCGGTCACGTTCTGCAGATGTCGTCCATCTTCGGGCAGATGTCGTTCCCCGCGACGGGGATGCTGGCCGCCGTGAAGCAGGCCATGGGCGGCGCGACGCAGGCGATGGCCGCCGAACTCGCCCCGCTGGGCATCCGCTTCACGCAACTGGAACCGGGCGGGATCAGCACCGGGTTCCTGGCCAAGTGGACCCTGGCCGCCCACGACATCCCGGATTACGCTGAGACGGCGGGCGCCACCCTCGACTCGCTGAAGGATCTTCCGCCGGAAGCGGTCGCCGACGTGTCTCGCGTGGCCGCGGCGATCCTGAAGGTCGCCGGCACCGACAAGCCTCCCATGCGCCTTGCCCTGGGCGGCTGGGCCGAGGGAATGATCCGCCAGGAGATCGCCGGCCGGTCCGCTGATCTGGACAACTGGTCGCGGCTGACCCGGTCAGTCGATCCTTCCTGACCGCGAAGGAGCCACCATGACCGTCTCGTTCCGCCTCAGCCCGGAGCAGGAGAACCTGAAACTCGGGGCCCGTCAGTTCGCCGAGGCACACCTGCGCCCGCTGGCCGCCGAAGTCCGCGAGGAACGCGACCCGCTGCGGCGCGCCCTGCTGGCCCGCCCGGCGTTCGAGAAGGCGGTCGCCGCCGGGTTCCTCAAGGGGCTCATCCCGGCGCCGTTCGGCGGGGCGGCCGCCGGCGGCGTCGAGGCCAGCATCCTGATCGAGGAGTGGGCCTGCCACAGCCCCGACTTCGTGATCTCGATGGCCGGACCGCTGCTGGCGCTCGCGCCGGTGTACCAGGCCGGGACGCCGGAGCAGATCCGGCGGTTCGTCGCCCCCTTCCTGGCCGACCAGGGCGCGCCCGTCGCCGCCCTGGCGTTCAGCGAACCGGAGGGCA
>WRBL01000126.1 GCA_009784565.1 Streptosporangiales bacterium
CGTCCCGGGAGGGAAAGGCGGCGGACGTGCGGTCCAACCAGGTCGTCAGGGCGCCGTCCGCGGGCCGGACGGCCGGGCCGGGGCGCACGGCCTCGCCGCCGCCTCGTTCTGCTCCTTCGTCGCAGTCGTCGCAGTCGTCGCAGTCGTCGCAGCCGTCGCGGTCGTCGCGGTCGTCGCCTCCGGCGGCGCCGTCGCAGGGGTATCCGGGCTCCGGCTACCCGGGACAGGGGGAGGGGACCGTCCCGTCCGGGCCGGGCGGCTCGTACCGGTCTGGCTCCTCCGGAGCCGACTCCTCTAGGGCCGGATTCTCCGGGGCTGATTCCTCCGGGGCCGGCGGATACGGTCAGCCTGGCTCGGGTGAAGACGGCGGAGGGTCGACCCGGCCATCGTCTTCCGGGCAGTCGTCTCCTGGCCAGCCGTCCCCGGAACAGCCCTCGCCTTCGGCCACGTCCGCGTCTTCGGGCCAGCCATCGTCTCCGGGCCAGTCCTCGTCTCCGGGCCAGCCGTCGGACGGGCAGACCTCCCTGAGGCAGTCCTCGCCGGAACAGTCCTCTGGCGGACAGCAGGCTTCGGGGCAGTCCCCGTCGGCTCCGTCGTCCTCGGCGCAGTGGTCGCCGGACGCGACCCAGCCGTCTCCGGCGTCACCGTCGGGGGCCTCGCCGTCCCCGCGGTCCTCGCAGTCGCCGGGCAGCGCCTCGCCGTCCCCGTCGGGGTCTCCCTCGGGCTCGGCAAGCCCGTCCGGTCCGCCGGCGGCGCGGCAGGCGGACCGGCCCGCGTGCCGGATCCCGGTTGGCGGGATGCTGCTGACCCTGATCGGGCTGTGCTCGCATTAGCCGAGCCCGGCCCGCCACGAACTGCCGGGTAGCCGCCTCAACGCCCGCAGGCGGCTACCCGGCTACCCATCTGCCCGGCCGGGCCTGAACCGTGCGGTCAGGCCGGGACCGCGACCTCGGGATCGGCGTTCGAGGACGGGAGATCGTCGGGAGAGCGGAGTGCCTCCGTGCTCGTCTCCGCGAACTCGACGTAGCGCTTGACCTCCGCCGCGCGCCGTCGGCGGCCCCAGCCCAGCAGGCCGCCCATGATGGCGCCCACTTCCGCGGCCACGGAAACGCCCGCGTCCGGCGACTCGATCAGCAACCGGACCCGGCGGGCCAGCACGTCCTCGACGTGCAGCGCCCCCTCGTGCGTGACCGCGTAGGCGACCTCGGCCCGCAGGTACGGGTAGCCGTCCGCGAGGGGCTCGGCCAGGGAACGATCCTTGAGCACGGGATTGAGGACCTCGGACACCAGCGTCCCGTACCGGGTGATCAGGTGCTCCACCGTCTCCACCGGGACGTTGTAGTCCTCGGCGGTCCGGCGGGCCGCGGCGCGGGTCGCGGGCAGGCCGTCGGCCCCGAGCAGCGGCAGCTGGTCGGTGACCGAGTCCGGCACCTCCGAGCCCTCCAGGCTTTCCCTGGCCGCGTCGATCACGTCCCGGGCCATGATCCGGTAGGTGGTGAACTTCCCGCCGGCGATCGACACCAGTCCCGGCACGGGCGAGTCGACCACGTGCTCACGCGACAGCTTGGTGGTGGACACATCCTCCGCGGCCGCGACGAGGGGCCGCAGTCCCGCGTAGATCCCGGTCACGTCGGCCCGGGTGAGCTTCCGGTCCAGGACCCGGTTGGCCTGGGCCAGGATGTAGTCCACGTCCTCGACGGTCGCGGCGGGCTCGGCCCGGTCACCGGACCAGTCCGTGTCCGTGGTGCCCACGATCCAGCGGTCGTCGCCCCAGGGGATGAAGAACAGCACGCTCTTCTCGGTGCGAATGATCATCCCGGTGGAGGCGTCGATCGCCGACCGGGGCATGACCAGGTGCACGCCCTTGGACATCCGCACGTGGTAGCCGGCCTTGACCTTGCTCGCCTCGTACATCGGGTCGGTCCAGACGCCGGTGCAGATGGCGACCGCCCGGGCCGGAATGTCGAACTCCCGGCCGGACTCCTCGTCGCGGACCCGGGCGCCGGTGACCCGGCCGCCGTCGGCCGAGCGCAGAAGCCCGGTGGCGCTGGCCCGGGTCACGATGGTCGCGCCGTGCGCCGCCGCGCTGCGGGCGACGGTGAGCGTGTGCCGGGCGTCGTCGACCTGCGCGTCGTAGTAGATCATCGCGCCGGCCAGCCGCTCCTCGAGCAGGGCCGGTGCCCGGTTCAGCGCGCCGCGCAGGGTCAGGTGCCGGTGATGGGGCACCGGCCGCTTGATGCCCTCCATCGCGTCGTACAGCACGAGGCCCGCGCCCACGTACGGCCGCTCCACGACCTTTTTGTACAGCGGGTACAGGAACGGCAGCGGCTTGACCAGGTGCGGTGCCAGCTTGCTCACCAGCAGGTCGCGTTCGCGCAGGGCTTCCTTGACCAGCTTGAAGTCCCGCTGCTCCAGGTAGCGCAGGCCGCCGTGGATGAGCTTGCTTGACCGGCTGGACGTGCCAGAGGCCAGGTCACGAGATTCAACGAGCCCGACTCGCAGCCCTCGTGAGGCCGCGTCGAGCGCGGCGCCGGCACCGGTGATGCCGCCGCCGATGATCAGGATGTCCAGTGGCCCCTCGGCCAGCTTGCGCAGTGCGTCGGTTCGGGTCGTAGCGTCTAGAACGCCAGGCATGGGCGACTTCTCCCTCCCGAGCCCCCGCCCTTGCGGGACTCACTTCCATGGTAAGGACTAAAGGCACCAAACGGTCTGCGGGGCGGGTGCACACTTGGCACTGGGCGCGGGGATCTTGGCAGCATGCCCGAGCGTTATCACGGGTAAGTCCCAGCCATCCCCGGCCGGCGGCGAGTACGCGGACGGGAACGACGAAGGAGCGGCCTGGCAGATGGACGTGCGCGGCAGGGTTGAAGCCGAGCCAGTCGGCGATGTGACGGCGACGCTGGGCGAGGGGCCTTACTGGGTTCCCGAGGACGGCTGCCTGCTCTGGGTCGATATTCACGGCGGCCAGCTCCACCGCACCGACGTGTCGTCCGGCGCGACGGAGTCGGTCAGCGTGGAATCGGTGTCGGCCGCCTTCCCGGTCAACGGCGGCGGGATCCTGATCGCGGCCGGCAGCAGGCTGTCGCTGCGTTCCTCCTGGGGCACGGACGAGCCGAAGCCCCGCGTGGTGGCGGAGGTCTGGGCCCGGCCGGATGTCCGGTTCAACGACGGGGCCGTCGACCCGGCGGGCCGGGTCTGGATCGGTTCCATGCACACGGGAGAGACCGACCCGCTGGGCGATCTCTGCCGCCTGGACAACGGGGGAGTGCTGACCCCGCTGGTGCGGAAGGTGACGATCTCCAACGGGATCGGATGGAGCCCGGACGGGGCCCGGATGTACTACGTGGACTCGCCGTCCCGCAAGATCGACGTGTTCGACTACAACTCGGCCTCCGGGGAACTGTACGGGCGGCGCGTGTTCTCGGACCTCCAGTACGCGGACGGGGTCCCGGACGGCCTCACCGTGGACGCCGACGGCTGCGTGTGGGTCGCGATGTACGGCGGCGCCGCGATCCGGCGGTTCACGCCCGCCGGGAAACCGGACGTGGCGCTGCCGGTGCCGGTCGCGCGCCCGACCAGCTGCGCCTTCGGCGGGCCGAACCTGTCGGAGCTGTACGTCACGACGGCCAGCGCCGGGCTGTCGGAGGCCGCGCGAAAGGCCCAGCCGCTGGCCGGGCGTCTCCTCCGGCTGCGCCCGGGGCCGTTCGGGCTGCCATCCGCCACCGCCCAGGTGACCCTCCCGCACCTCCCGGAACCGGAACCGGAGCCGGAACCGGACGCGGGCGCGGAAGAATCCGCTGCTGAATCCGCGGACGCTCAGGAATAGCGAATAGCCCTGCCTCCGGCCGTGGCCTTCTGGCGTTATCCGCGCAGGCCGGCCCAGGGGTCATAGTCGACCTCCAGGGCCTCCTGGGACGGGCGCCGCTCCGGCGGGACGTGCTCCAGGTTGAGCCGGATCCGGTACCAGGCCGAACTGCGCCCGCGCATCGTGTCGACCAGCACGTCCGCGGGTTCCAGCAGCGGCCACACGTCCCCGTGCCGGGCCTTCCACCGTTCCAGCCCGTCGAGGGCCTCGGCCTTGGTCGCCGCGCGCGCCACCTCGATCAGCGGCTTGCCCGGCTGCCGCCGCCCGCCGCGCGCTCCGGAGCCGCCCGCCGCGCCGTCCGTCCCGCCGCCCGCAGCGCCGCCTGTCCCGCCGGCCGAGGGGCGCCGCTTCGACGGCTGGACCCGCGATTCCTCGCCCCGCTGCTTCTCATAGTGCGGGGGCCAGGGCGCGTCGGGGAGCCCCGCCGCCTCGTCCCGGGCCGCTAGCTCCAGCAGCGGCTCCAGCGACCCGGTCGTGTCGTCCATGCCCGCCCACGGGTCCCCGGCCCGCTCGAACCGGATGGGCACGCTGTCGATCGTGAACGCCGCCGGGTCGCAGCCGGGAACCTCGTCCCAGGTCAGCGGCATGGACACCCGGGCATCGGGCAGCGGCCGCACCGAGTAGGCGGAGGCGACGGTCCGGTCCTTGGCGTTCTGGTTGTAGTCGACGAAGACCCCGTGCCGCTCTTCCTTCCACCATTTGGACGTGGCCAGGTCCGGCACCCGCCGCTCGATTTCCCGCGCCACCGCGACCGCCGCCCGCCGCACCTCGGCGAACGACCATGACGGCGAGATCCGGGCATAGACGTGCATGCCCCGCGAGCCGGAGGTCTTAGGCCAGCCGGTCAGCCCGTAATCCGCCAGAACGGACCGGGCCTCGGCCGCCACGTCCAGGATCTGTCCCCAGCCCACTCCGGGCACCGGATCGAGGTCCACCCGCAGTTCGTCCGGGTGATCCAGGTCCTCGGCCCGGACCGGGTGCGGGTTCAGGTCGACGCAGCCGAGATTGGCCACCCAGGCCAGCCCGGCCGCGTCCCGCAGCACGATCTCGTCCGCGGTCCGTCCCGACGGGAACCGGAGTTCGGCGGTCTCGACCCAGCCGGGCCTCGAAGCGGGCGCGCGCTTCTGGAAGAACGGTTCGGCCTCGACCCCGTTGACGAACCGCTTCAGCGCCATCGGCCGCCCCGCGACGCCGCGCAGTGCCCCGTCGGCGACCGCCAGGTAGTAGCGGACGAGGTCCAGCTTGGTATGCCCGGTGCGCGGGAAATAGACCTTGTCCGGGTTGGACACGGTTACCTCGCGCCCGGCGACTTCCAGGACCTTCTTCGGGCCCGCCATGGCAGCCACGATACGCCGGCTCAGGCCAGGATCTCGGACAGGCTGAAGCTAACGGGCTCTTCAAGCTGCGAAAACGTGCAGGATTCCGGTGACCGGTCCGGACGCCAGCGGGAGAACTGCGCGGTGTGCCGGAAGCGGGTGCCTTCCATGTGGTCGTAGCGGACCTCCACGACCCGCTCCGGCCGCAGCGGCACGAACGACAGGTCCTTGCCCGCGTTCCACCGGCTGAACTGGGAACTGCGCGGTGTCCGGACCCCCTCCTCCGACGGCGGCCGGGCCCAGTTCCACGGGTGGTCGTCGAACGTGGTCACCAGCGGTTCGAGCTCGGTGCGCAGCTCCCGGCGGGTCTTCATCGGGAGCGCCCCGATGACCCCGACGCTGGCCAGTTCGCCGGAATCCCGGTAAAGGCCGAGGAGCAGGGAGCCGATGGCGTCGTCCCCGCTCTTGTGCGGCCGGTACCCGGCGACCACGCAGTCGGCGGTCCGCTCATGCTTGATCTTGAGCATGACCCGCCGGTCCGGCTCGTAGACGCCGTCCGGGGCCTTCGCCACCAGCCCGTCCAGCCCGGCCCCCTCGAACTGGCGGAACCAGCCCTCCGCGACCCGGGTGTCGGTGGTCACGGGCGTCAGGTGCACCGGGGACCGAACGGAGCCCAGAGCCTGCTCCAGGGCCCGCCTTCTGTCGGCGAACGGCCGGTGCGTATAGTCCTCGGCGCCCAGCGCGAGCAGGTCGAACGCCACGAAGTGCGCGGGGGTCGTCTCGGCCAGCATCTTCACGCGGCTGGCCGCCGGATGCAGCCGCAGCTGCAGCGTCTCGAAGTCCAGCCGCCCGGTGCCGAAGTCCGGCAGCACGATCTCCCCGTCGATCACGCAGCGCTCCGGGAGTTCCCGCCTGAAGGCGGCCGCGAGTTCCGGGAAGTACCGGGTCATGGGCCGCTCGTTCCGGCTGCCGATCTCGACCTCGTCACCGTCCCGGAACACGATGGACCGGAACCCGTCCCACTTCGGCTCGAAGAAGTACTCCCCGTCCGACAGCGCCTCCACGGGCCCGCCGACGGCCTTGGCCAGCATCGGTGCCACCGGCGGCATCACCGGAAGATCCATACCGTCACGGTAGAGCAACCCTGGGTGGCAGTAAGGCGCGGGGGTGCCTTCCGGTCCGAAACCGTGGGCATCGTCACACGAAATCGAACTGGAGATCATGTCATACTCCGTAGTTCTTCACCCGTATCTCACCTCGTGAGGAATAAACGCTCATGACCACACGCCCACTCCGTGTCGCCATCGTCGGCGCCGGCCCTGCCGGCATCTACGCCGCCGATGCGCTGATGAAGTCGGACGCTGCGGCCAGCCGCGGAGTAAGCATCGACCTGTTCGACTGCCTGCCCGCTCCCTTCGGACTGATCCGGTACGGCGTGGCGCCGGACCATCCGCGGATCAAGGAGATCATCAAGGCGCTGCACCGGGTGCTGGACAAGCCGCAGGTCCGGTTCTTCGGCAACGTCCGCTACGGCGCCGATCTCACGCTCGACGACCTGCACGCGCACTACCACGCGGTCGTCTTCGCCACCGGTGCCCTGCAGGACCGGGACCTGAACATCCCCGGCATCGAGCTCGGCGGAAGCCACGGCGCCGCCGACTTCGTGTCCTGGTTCAACTCGCATCCCGACGTGGACCAGACATGGCCGCTGGAGGCGCGCAGCGTCGCCGTGCTCGGCGTCGGCAACGTCGCGCTGGACGTGGCCCGCATGCTCGCCAAGACCGCCGACGAGCTGCTGCCGACCGAGATCCCGGCGCATGTCGAGCAAGGACTGCGGGACAACGCCGCGATCGACATTCACGTCTTCGGCCGCCGCGGTCCGGCACAGGCGAAGTTCACGCCGATCGAGCTGCGCGAACTCGACCATTCGCCGACGATCGAGGTGATCGTCGAGCCCCGCGATCTCGAGTTCGATGAGGCGTCGGTCCGGGCCCGGCGGGAGTCCAAGCAGGTCGACATGGTGTCCGACACCCTGACCACCTGGGCCAGCCGGGACCCGGGCCCGCGGCCGCACCGCCTGCACCTGCACTTCTTCGAGTCGCCGGTCGAGGTCCTCGGCACGGACGGCCGGGTCTCGGGCCTGCGGACCGAGCGCACGGAGCTGACCGGCACCGGCGAGGTGCGCGGCACAGGCGAGCACGCCGACTGGGACGTCCAGGCGGTCTACCGGGCCGTCGGCTACTACAGCGATCCGGTCGCCGGGCTGCCGTTCGACGAGGCGTCGGGCACCGTGCCGAACACCGCGGGGCGCGTCCTGGACGAAGCGGGCGAGCCGCACGGCGGCGTGTACGTGACCGGCTGGGTCAAACGCGGCCCGGTCGGCCTGATCGGTCACACCAAGGGCGACGCGAACGAGACGGTCGCGTGCCTGCTGGAGGACGCGGACCAGGGCCTGCTGGCCGAACCGCTGCATCCCGCCGACTCCGACGTGATCGCGTTCCTGGCGCGTCGCGGTACCGAGTTCACCACCTGGGACGGGTGGTACAAGCTGGACGCCTACGAGCGCGCGCTCGGGGACGCCCACGGGCGGGAGCGGGTCAAGGTTTCCACCCGCGAGGAGATGGTGGCCCTCTCCCGGGACGCGGAGGACGTGGCCTGACCACCGCCCCCGGGCTAGCCGAAGTCTCGGCTAGCCCGGGGGCGAGTCCGCTCGCCTCATCCGCCGGCCATCGCCCCGACCACCATGAACGGCTCGTCCCCGGCCGCGATCCGCGCGGCTACCTTGCCCGGCAGCGGAGCGTCCGGCTCGTCGTTCGACAGGTCTTCCTCGCACGCGTAGAAGCGGATGAACGCCCGCCGCTTCCCGGTACCCCGGTCCCGGATGGTCCCGAGGAGGACCGGGTAGGCCGACTCCAGGGCGTCCAGCACCGCCCGCTGGGTCAGGTTCCCGGTGACCTGCACGCCGACTTCGCCGTGGACCCGGGCCAGCGTCTTCAGGTGCGCCGGCAGCATCACGCGTACCTCAGTCATAAGGCGATCACCTGTGCCTCCACCGACAGGACGCGGGGCAGGTCCCGGGCGAGCGGCGCCCAGGTGTCGCCCGAGTCCGCGGACCCGTACACCTGCCCGCCCGTGGTGCCGAAGTAGACGCCCGCCTCCTCCAGCGTGTCCACCGCCATCGCGTCCCGCAGCACGTTGTGGTAGCAGTCCTGCTGGGGCAGCCCGGTCGTCAGCGGTTCCCACTCTCCTCCGCCGGTGCGGCTCCGGTACACGCGCAGGCGCCCGTCCGGCGGGTAGTGCAGCGAATCGGACGTGATCGGGACTACGTAGAGGGTCTCCGGCTCGTGCGGATGCACGGCGATGGGGAATCCGAAGTCGGTCGGCAGGTTCCCGCTGATCTCGGTCCAGGACTCCCCGGCGTCATCGGACCGCATGACGTCCCAGTGCTTCTGCATGAACAGGGTGTCCGGCCGCGACGGGTGTACCTCGACGTGATGGACGCAGTGCCCGGCCTCGGCGTCGGGATTCGGGATGCCGTCCTGCTTCAGTCCCCGGTTCACCGCCCGCCACGTCTGGCCGCCGTCGTCGGAGCGGAACGTGCCCGCGGCCGAGATCGCCGCGAAGATCCGCGGCTCCTGCAGGATGATCGTGTGCAGGCACATGCCGCCCGCTCCCGGATGCCACTGAGAGGCGGTGGAGTGGGTCCGGAGGCCGGTCAGCTCGGTCCAGCTCGACCCCCCGTCGGCCGTCCGGTACAGCGCCGCGTCTTCCCCGCCCGCGTACACCACGTCGGGGTCGGACGCAGACGGTTCCAGGTGCCAGATCCGCTTGAACTCGAACGGCCGCGGCGTGTCGTCGTACCAGAGATGCTCGCCGGGCTCGGTGGCGTACGTGAAGTCGTTGCCGACCGGGTTCCAGGTGACTCCGCCGTCGTCCGAGCGCTGGATGATCTGCCCGAACCAGCCCGTGTTCTGCGACGCGTACAGTCGGCGGGGGTCCGCCGGCGACCCCTTCATGTGGTAGATCTCCCACCCGCCGAAGTGCGGTCCGCTCACCTCCCACTTCTCCCGCTTGGCGTCCGAGGTGAGGACGAACCCGCCCTTGGTGGTCCCGGCCAGAATCCGTACCTGAGTCATAGTCTCTCCTCTCCACCGGTTACGACGATGGAGTGACGGGGAACTCATCGCTGCGCGGGCATGATCCGCCGGCCGTAAGCTGAGCAGTGGAATTGCAGTCTTTACTACCCCGCAGGGAGCCGACCGTGGCCGGACAACCGCAGGAAAATCCCTGGTCGCAGCAGGGACAGGGGTACCCCCAGGGCGCCCCGGCGGGCTATGGCCCCGCCTACGACCAGCAGGGGCAGCCCGCTCCCTACCCGCAGCAGTACGAGCAGCAGCAGTACGAGCCCCCGGCGCCTCCGGCCGGCTATGAGCCGCCGCAGACCGCGGTCTACGAGCAGCAGCCGGAATACGGCTACCCGGGCCAGCCTCAGCATCATCCCGGCCCGGCTCAGCCTCAGCCGGGCCCGCCTCAGCCCGGTCAGCCTCAGCCGGGCCAGCCGCGCTCGCAGGAGCAGCAGGACTGGAGGCAGTGGGAGGCCGCCCAGCAGCAGGCTCGCGCCCAGAACCAGCGGCAGGGCCGGAACCAGGGCCGCAAGCCGCAGCAGAAGTCGTCCAGCGGCCAGCAGGGATTCGTCAGCTCCCTGTTCGACTTCGGCTTCAACTCCTTCGTCACGCCCAAGATCATTAAGGCGCTCTACGCCATCGTCGCGGCATGGACGATCCTGTGGGCGATCGTTCTCCTCTTCATCGGCATGCACCAGTGGGGCATCACCGGCCTGCTGCTCATGCTGATCATCGTCGACCCGCTGCTGATCCTCCTGTCGCTCGGGCTGCTCCGGGTGGCGCTGGAGTTCTTCATGATCACGTTCCGCATGCAGGAGGACCTGAGGGCGCTGCGCGAGCAGGCCGGGGCGGCGCGCGGCGACGCGGACACCGTTGTCGGGAGGGTCTCCGGGCCGGATGCCTGATCTTTTTCCCGGCGGGTTCTTCCACACCCGCCGGGACCGGATCCACACCGGGAAAGCCCGCCGCCGCCGGGCTCGCGTGATCCGGAGTCCACAGCGCTGACCGGTCCGGCGGCCGATGATCCACAGGCGGAGCCTAGTTGTTCACATGGCGATCCACAGGCCGTCGGCGGTACGTTACGTGTCCCGGGGCGCGAGGCGGGGGCCGCGGGAGAGCAACACCTGGGGGACTGATGGCAAGCCGGGCAGGACACGCAGTCATGACCAGAACCCTTACCAAGACGAGAACGGAATACATCACCAGGCCCAACCGTCACGTTCAGCTGATCGTCGACGTGCATCTAGTGCTGCTGTGCGACGGAGAGGTCTTGCTGGGGCGGCGGTCGAACACCGGTTACGGCGACGGCGCCTACGAGCCGCCGTCGGGCCGCCTGGTCGAGCGCGAGACCATCGTGGAGGCCGCGGTCCGGGTGGCCGCGGAGGCCGGGATCGCCCTGGACCCAGCCGGAGTGACCCTGGCCCACGTGATGCACGACGTCTCCGGGACGGGACGCGTCGCGTTCTTCCTCACCGCGGAGAACTGGGACGGCCCGGCCGGCGCCGAGGCGGACGGTTACAGCGATCTCGGCTGGTTCGGCCTGGACGCGCTGCCGGCGAACATGATGAACCGGGCCCGCATCGCCGTCCACCACTTCACCACGGGCACCAGCCTCTCCACGTATCCGGCGTTCTAGGCCCCGCCCCGGCGGCCTTATGTTCGCACTTCCTGCTGTCCCAGCGACGCAAACTGCGAACATAAGCGGCTGGGGTGCGCGGCTAGACTGGGGCCGATGGAGCTGGTGAAGACCCACGGGTCGCTGAATGAAATCTTCGCGCTGGAGGCGGTGCCGTCGGCGTGGGAGTCCGATGACGCGCTCCGGGCGTTCGTCCGGTCGGTCTGCGACCGGGGCTCGTGGACCGGCGGCAGCGACGGGATCTACCTCTACGACGCGGCCGCTCGTGAGACCAGGGCCTGGTTCTTCAACCCGGACGGGTCGTCCGCGGAGTTCTGCGGCAACGGCATGCGGGGCCTGGGGCGGCTGATCCTGGACCTGCGCGGCACCGACGCCGAGACCGTCACCGTCGGGACCAGTTCCTACACGATCCGGCGGGCCGAGCCGACGCCTGAGGGCGTGCGCCGGGTGATCCTGGAGCATCCGCCGCTGAACTTCCCCGACGGGGAACTGCCGGACGGGTACGCCGGCTTCACCTCGGTCAGCGTGCCCAACCCGCATGTGATCCGGGTCGTGGACGCCTACTCCGAGCCGGACCTGATCGAGGCCGGGACGAAGGCCGACCATGCCTTCGCCGAGGGGGCGAACGTCTCCTTCCTCCAGACGATCACCGACGACGACGTGTTCGTGCGGACCTTCGAGCGCGGCGCGGGGATGACCCCGTCCTGCGGCTCTGGCATGGCCGCGTCCCGCGCCGCCTACTCGAAGGTGACCGGCACCGACCCCGAGCGGCCGGTGACCGTCCGCAACGCCGGCGGTGTCGCCGAGGTCTCGATGCGGGTCCGCGACGGCCAGTGGTTCCCGGTCGTGGCGGGCAACGCCACCGTCGTCTACCGCGCCGAAGTCGGACTGGGCGGAGAGCAGCTCGGCCCCATCACCTGGGCGGAGGGCGAGAACGCCGCCTACACGGCCCTCGACGAGCGCAACACCCTCCGCCTCAAGTCAGCGGGCATCGAGACCGCGCACCCGTAGCCACCCTGCCCGCCCCGGCTTATGTTCGCGAAAACTGTTGCTATGGCAGCAGAAACCGCGAACATAAGCGCAGCGGGGGAGGGCTAGCGCAGGCCCGCGAAGAGGTCGTCCTCGGGGGTTTCGGCGCCGGTGGTGTCGGTGACCCGGATGAAGTTCTCGTAGCCGAAGACGGCCTCGGTGACCTCCGGCGGGATCTTGCTGAACCACGAGTCGTTGATCTGGCTGCCGTGGGCGAAGAGGGCCAGGCGCTTGCGCTCCAGGACCGGGCGGATGTCCACGGTGGTGGTGATCCGGTCCTCGGACTCCTTCGACCGGCGGGCCCGCTCGGGGTCCTCGGTCATGTCCGGGACCGGCTCGCCGGCCTCGCGCAGGGCGTCCCAGACCTTTTTCCAGGTGGAGCCGCGCATCGTGGACAGGTACACCTTGGACGGGATGCCGGTCTTCGCCGCCGCGGCCTGGGCGGCCCGGCTGGCATGCACGTGGTCCGGGTGCTGGTAGGCGCCCTCGTCGTCGTAGCTGACGACCACCTGGGGGCGGTATTTCGTGATCAGGTCGGCGATCCGGCCCGAGACCTCGTCCAGCGGGATGTTGCAGAACGCGTCCGGCCGGCTCTTGAAGTCCCACTCTTCCATGCCGGAATCGTGGTAACCGAGAGTCTCCACGTCGCTGACCTTGAGAATGCTGGCCGACTCGCGGAGCTCGCCCAGGCGCTGCCGCGCGACCTCCGCCGGGTCGTGCCCCTCGGCTCCGGGCTTGATACCGCCCGGCGCGTCGCCGAATTCGCCGTTGGTGCAGGTGACAACAATGACGCGGACGCCCTGATCGGCGTAGGCGGCGAGGATGCCGCCGCCCGACGCCTCGTCATCAGGGTGGGCGTGAACCGCCATAAGAGTGAGAGACTCTGTCATGCCTACTAGCGTGCCATGTGTGCCGATGTGTCCTGACCGTTTACGCTGGTCGTTACATCGACGGTCACCTCCCGGCCAGCGGCGGCGTAAGCGAACCGTGAGGGGTTCTGCCCGCCCGATTCCGCCCTGTCTCAGCCCGCGTGGACCCTAATGGTGCACAGAGGACCACTGCGGTCCACGAAAAAGGCGTGGGACCCGCGGCGAATGCGGGCCCCACGCCAAGGAACAGGCAGCTTTGCCGGTTACCGAAGGTGCCAGTGATAGGGGCGGATGAGCTTGTCGACGGCCTCGGGACCCCAGGAGCCCTTGTCGTAGGGCTGGACCGGCGGGGGATTGTCGAGGAGAGGCTGGGAGATCTCCCAGACCCGCTCGATGCCGTCGGACCGGGCGAACAGCGACTGGTCACCCAGCATCGCCAGCAGGATCAGCCGCTCGTAGCCCTCCAGGGCGTTGGCGGACGTGAACGACTCGTCGTACCGGAACTCCATGTTCGTGGCGCCCAGGGTCATCTCCGGCCCCGGCTTCTTCGCCATGAAGTGGACGCTGATCGCGCCCGGGTCGGCGAAGTCGATGACGATCTCGTTGACCCGGCCCATCGGCGCGTCCTCGCGGTGATGGCGGAACATCTTCAGCGGCGGCTGGCTGAAGCCCAGCGTCACCGTGTGCCGGGACTGTCCCATCGCCTTGCCCGACCGCAGGTAGAACGGGACGCCGTGCCAGCGCCAGTTCTCCACCTCGACCTTCAGCGCGATCATGGTCTCGGTGTCCGATCCGGCCGGGACGCCCTTCTCGTCCAGGTAGCCCTTGTACTGCCCGCGCACCACGTCATGGCGCACGTCGATCGGCTTCAGGGCGTCGAAGACCTTCCCCTTCTCGTCGCGCAGGGGCTTGGCCGCCAGCGACATCGGCGGCTCCATCGCGATGAAGCCGAGCACCTGGAACAGGTGGGTGACCACCATGTCCCGGTAGGCGCCGGTCGCGTCGTAGAACGCGGCCCGGCCCTCGATCGACAGGGTCTCCGGCACGTCGATCTGGACGTACTTGATGTGCTGCCGGTTCCAGATCGGCTCGAACAGCCCGTTCGCGAAGCGGAACGCCAGGATGTTGTCGACCGATTCCTTCCCCAGGAAGTGGTCGATCCGGAAGATCCGCGACTCGTCGAACACGTCGTGGATGGCCGCGTTCAGGGACTGCGCCGACGCCAGGTCGACCCCGAACGGCTTCTCCACGATCACGTGCGCGTCGTTGCCCGCCAGCCCCGAGGAGCCGAGCATGCCGACCACGGACGCGAACGCCGACGGCGGGATCGCGAGGTGGAACAGCCGGCCGACGCGCTTGGCGGACTTGGATCCGCCGGCGAGGGCCTTCTCGGCGGCCTCGACCTCTTTCACCAGCGGCGACGGGTCGTCCGGATCCGCCGCCCCGAAGGACAGCCGCTCGGCGAACTTGTCCCACTCCGCGCCCGACGGCTTGATCGACCCGAACTGCTGCACCGAGTCGTGAGCGTGCTTGACGAAGTCCGCGGAGGACATCGCGAACTCCTGCGGGGCCGACCCGATGACCCGGAACTTGTCCGGGAGCAGGCCGGTCGCGTACAGGTGGAACAGGCCCGGGATGAGCTTGCGCTTGGCCAGGTCACCGGTCGCGCCGAACAGGACGATGACGTGCGGGTCGGGCTTGGGGTAATGCGACGGATGACTCACTGCTTCTTCTCCGCGTGGCCGCCGAACTCGGACCGCATGGCCGACAGGATCTTGCCGGTATAGGACCCCGCGTCCCGGGACTCGAACCGCTCGTACAGCGAGGCGGAGATGACGGACGCGGGCACGCCCTCGTCCACGGCGGCCAGGACGGTCCAGCGGCCCTCGCCGGAGTCGGACACCCGGCCGCTGAAGTCCTCCAGTTCCGGCGACTTGGCCAGGGCCGAGGCGATGAGGTCCACCAGCCAGGACGAGACGACCGAACCGCGGCGCCACACCTCGGCGACGTCGGCCACGTCGATGTCGTACTGGTAGGCCTCGGGCGAGCGCAGCGGCGTGGTCTCGGCGTCGATCTCTTCCTGGTGCAGGCCGGCGTCGGCGTGCTTGATGATCGACAGGCCCTCGGCGATCGCGGCCATCATGCCGTACTCGACGCCGTTGTGGACCATCTTGACGAAGTGCCCGGCGCCCGACGGCCCGCAGTGCACGTAGCCCTCCGAGGCGGTGGAACCCGGGGCGCGGCCCGGCGTGGGCTCGACGGCTCCCTCCAGGGTGCCCGGGGCGATCGTCTTGAACAGCGGCTCCAGCCGGCCGAACGCGGCGTCGTCCCCGCCGATCATCAGGCAGTACCCGCGCTCCAGGCCCCACACGCCGCCGCTGGTGCCGACGTCGAGGTAGTGGATCCCCGACTTCTTCAGCGACGCGGACCGCGTGAGGTCGTCCCGGTAGTAGGAGTTGCCGCCGTCGATAATCGCGTCATCCGACGACAGCAGCGGGACGAGCTTCTCCAGCGTGGAGTCCACGATCGCGGCCGGCACCATGATCCAGATGTTGCGCGGCTTCTCCAGCTTGGAGACGAAGTCCTCGATCGAGGACGCGCCAACAGCGCCCTCGGCCTCGAGGGCCTTGACCGCGTCGGCGTTCACGTCGTAGGCGACGCAGGAGTGGCCGTCGCGGATCAGGCGGCGGACGAGATTGGCTCCCATCCGGCCCAGGCCGATCATGCCGAGCTGCATCGGCTTGTCAGTTGCCATAACGAAATATCCCTACTTCCCCGTGTTCGCGGCAGGCTTCTTCAGCGAACGGTACCGGCGGATCAGCGCGTTCGTCGAAGAGTCGTGTTTCAGTTCAGGCTCGGACTCCGCTGTCAGCTCCGGGATGATCTGCTGCGCCAGGACCTTGCCCAGTTCGACTCCCCACTGGTCGTAGGAGTCGATGTTCCAGATGGCGCCCTGCACGAACACCGCGTGCTCGTACAGCGCGACCAGCGACCCGAGCAGCCGCGGGGTGAGGACCTCCGCGAGCAGCACGTTCGAGGGGCGGTTGCCCTCGAACACCCGGTGCGGCACGACGGCTTCGGCCGTCCCCTCGGCCCTGACCTCGTCGGCCGTCTTCCCGAAGGCCAGCGCCGACGCCTGCGCGAACACGTTGGACGACAGCAGGTCGTGGTGATCCCCGAGGGGGTTCAGGGTCTTGCCGAAGGCGATGAGGTCGACCGGGATGATCGACGTGCCCTGGTGGATCAGCTGGTAGAAGCTGTGCTGGCCGTTGGTGCCGGGCTCGCCCCAGTAGACGGGGCCCGTGTCGTAGTCGACGTGCTCCCCGGAAAGCGTCACGTGCTTGCCGTTGGATTCCATCGTGAGCTGCTGCAGGTAGGCGGGGAACCGCTTGAGGTACTGCTCGTACGGCATGACGCCGACGGTCTGCGCCCCGAAGAAGTCCCGGTACCAGAGGCCGAGGACCCCGAGCAGGACCGGCAGGTTCGAGGCCAGCGGAGCGGTCCGGAAGTGCTCGTCCATGTCGTGGAAGCCGGCCAGCATCTCCGCGAACTGCCA
>WRBL01000127.1 GCA_009784565.1 Streptosporangiales bacterium
CCGGGGCCCCCATCGCGTAACGACGCGACGCGGCGTGTCCTGGCGGGCTGCACAGTAAGCATGGACCCGGGGCAGTAGCCGCTATCCGTTCGGGATAATGATTTTTCTTAACCCGGATTGGCACTGCCCCCTGCCTACGGACCTAGGGATGAGATGTCCGCACCAAACAAGAATTACGACCCGGTTGAGGTGACCGCGCTGTCCGCCGAAGAGGTGGACAAAGCCGTCGCCGACGCCCTGGCCGCCATCGCCGCGGCCACTGACCTGGACGAGCTGAAGGCCGCCCGCCTGGCCCACATCGGCGGCAAGGCGCCGATCACCCTGGCCGGCGCCGAGATCAAGGCCCTGCCGCCGTCGGCCCGGGCCGACGCGGGCAAGCGCGTCGGCAAGGCCAAGGGCCAGGTGAACAAGGCCCTGACCGACCGCCAGGAAGAACTGGAGCGCGAGCGCGACGAGCGGGTCCTCGTCACCGAGACGGTTGACGTCACGCTGCCGTTCGATCAGTTCCCGCCCGGGGCCCGGCACCCGGTCGCCCTGACCATGGAGCGCCTGGCCGACGTGTTCACCGGCATGGGCTACGAGGTCGTCGACGGGCCCGAGGTCGAGGCCGAGTGGTACAACTTCGACGCCCTCAACGTCCCCCCGGACCACCCGGCCCGGGAGATGCAGGACACGCTGTTCGCCGCCCGGGCCGACGGCAAGCCTGGCAAGTCCGGGACTGTCCTGCGTACCCAGACGTCGCCCCTGCAGATCCGGTCGCTGCTGTCGCGGTCGCTGCCGCTGTACGTCGTCAGCCCGGGCCGGGTGTACCGGAACGAGGCGACCGATGCCACCCACCTGGCCGCGTTCCACCAGATCGAGGGCCTGGCCGTGGACGAGGGCCTCACCATGGCCGACCTGCGCGGCGCGATCCAGGCGTTCGTGGACGCGATGTTCGGCGGCGGGCTGAAGACGCGCCTGCGCCCGGACTACTTCCCCTTCACCGAGCCCTCGGGCGAGGTGGCCATGGAATGCCACCTGTGCCGGGGCGCGTCCGCCCAGCCCGGCGGCAGCCCGTGCCGGGTCTGCAAGTCGACCGGCTGGATCGAGATCGCGGGCTGCGGCATGGTCAACCCGCGGGTGCTGGTGGCGTGCGGGGTCGACCCGGACCGCTACAGCGGCTTCGCGTTCGGCCTCGGGATCGAGCGGGCCCTGATGCTCGCGCACGGTGTGTCCGACATCCGCGACACCGTCGAGGGCGATGTCCGGTTCAGCAGGCCTTTCGGGATGGAGATCTGATGCGGGTTCCGCTTTCCTGGCTGCGCGAGTACGCGCCGGTCCCGGCGGATACGGATGCCTCTGACGTGGCGCGGCGGCTGACGGCGGCCGGCCTCGAGGTCGAGTCGTTCGAGACCGTCGGGCACGACGTCACCGGCGTCGTCACCGGGCAGGTCCTGACGATCGAAGAGCTCACCGGGTTCAAGAAGCCGATCCGGTACTGCCGGGTCGCCGACTCTCCGGAGATGGCCTCGGACGATCCCGAGAAGGCCCACGGCGTCATCTGCGGCGCCACCAACTTCAAGGCGGGCGACAAGATCGCGTTCGCCCAGGTCGGCGCCGAACTGCCGGGCGACTTCAAGATCACCGCACGCAAGACCTACGGCCGCACCTCCGAGGGCATGATCTGCGCCGTCGACGAGATGGGCATCGGCGACGACCACAGCGGGATCCTGGTGCTCGCGCCGGACACCCCGCTGGGCCTGGACTTCATCGAGCACGCCGGGCTGCGGGACACGGTCTTCGAGATCGCCGTGACTCCGGACCGCGGCTACGCGGTCAGCGTGCGGGGCGTCGCCCGCGAGCTGGCCAGCGCCTACGGCGTCCCGTTCACCGACCCGGCGGGCCTGGACTCCTGCGACCTGGTGCCCGGGGTCAACGACACCGAGGCGGTCGGCGGGGACCTGGCGGCCGCCGGGGATGACGTGTACCCGGCGTCGATCGGCGACCCGGAGGTCTGCGACCGGTTCGTCCTGCGCGAGGTCCGCGGCTTCGACCCGGGCGCGTTCACGCCGGTGCGGATGGCGGTGCGGCTGGCCCGCGCCGGGATCCGGTCGATCTCCCTCGCCGTCGACGTCACCAACTACCTGATGCTGGAACTCGGGCAGCCGCTGCACGCCTTCGACCGGTCCAAGCTGTCCGGCCCGGTCGTCGTGCGCCGGGCGGCACCGGGAGAGAAGCTGGAGACCCTCGACCACGTGAAGCGGACGCTTCACCCCGAGGACGTCCTCATCACCGACTCCACGGGGCCGATCTCGATGGCCGGCACCATGGGCGGCCTGCACACCGAGATCGATGACAGCAGCTCCGACCTGGTGATCGAGGGCGCGCACTTCAACGACGTCGCGGTCGCCAAGGCGGCCCGCCGGCACAAGCTGCACTCGGAGGCGTCCTACCGGTTCGAGCGGGGCGTGGACGCGGAACTGCCGCTGCGCGCCACCGCCCGGGCCGTCGCGCTGCTGTCGGCCCTCGGCGGCGGGACCGTCGTGCCGGGCGCCACGCATGCCCAGGTCCCCGGGACCGGGCGGGTCATCACGATGGCCGTGGACTACCCGGACACGGTCGCGGGAGTCGCCTACGGCCGGGACGTCGTGGTGAGGCGCCTGGCGGAGGTCGGCTGCTCCGTGTCGGAGGCCACGGCCGCCGAGGTTCCCACCGTGGCCCCGTGGCGGGCGGGGGAGGCTTCCGCCGCGTCCCGCGAGACTTCCGTCCTGCACGTGACCCCGCCGTCGTGGCGGGGCGACCTCACGGATCCGGCCGACCTGGCCGAGGAGGTCATCCGGCTGGAGGGCTACGCGAACATCCCGGTGCGCAGGCCCCGGGCCAGCGCGGGCCGCGGCCTGACCTCGCGGCAGCGGATGATCCGCTCGGTCTCCCGGTCCCTGGCCGGCGCCGGGTACACCGAGGCGCGGGTCGAGCCGTTCGCCCCGCCCGCGGACGCGGACAACCTGATGCTCGGCGCCGACGACGAGCGCCGCGCCCCCGTCGTGATCGCCAACCCGCTGTCCGACGGCGAGCCGCACCTGCGCGCCACGCTGCTGCCGGGCCTGTTCCGGGCGGCGGTACGCAACATCGGCCGCGGCTTCGGCGACCTGGCCCTGTTCGAGTCGGGGCTGGTCTTCCGGCCGCGCCCGGACGCCGCTTCCGAGGCGCCGATCCTCGCGACCGACCGGGGCCCGACCGCCGGGGAACTGGCCTCGCTGGAGGCGGCCCTGCCGGACCAGCCGACGCTGATCTCCGGTGTCCTGGCCGGGCACCGGGAACTCCCCGGCTGGTGGGGCCGGGGCCGGGAAGCGGGCTGGGCCGACGCGATCGAGGCCGCCCGCATCGTGGCGTCGGCCTGCCACCTGACGGTGGAGGCCCGGGCGGCGAAGCAGGCGCCGTGGCACCCTGGCCGCTGCGCCGCGCTGCGGGTGGCCGACGGCCGGCTGGCCGGGTACGCCGGGGAACTGCATCCCCGCGTGATCGCCGCCTACGGGCTGCCGAACCGCGCGTGCGCGTTCGAGCTGGACTTCGGGGTGCTGGCGTCCGCGGCCGAGGCCGCCGGCCCGGTGCGCGGGCCGGCGCTCCCGTCCTATCCCCTGGCGACGCAGGACGTGGCCGTGGTGGTGCCGGATTCCGTACCCGCCGCGGACGTGGCGGCCGCCCTCCGGGACGGGGCGGGGGACCTGCTGGAAGACCTGCGGCTGTTCGACGTCTACACCGGGTCCCAGCTTCCCGCCGGGCAGAAGTCCCTGGCGTACTCGCTGCGCTTCCGCGCCCCCGACCGGACCCTGACCGTCGCCGAGACGACGGCGGCCCGGGACGCCGCCGTGGCCGAGGCCGCGTCCCGGCTGGGAGCCGTCCTCCGGAGCTAACCGGGCACGGCTCCCGGCCCCGGACCCGGGCTGTGCCCGGCGGCGACCGCCGCCGGGCACCCGGACAACATGTCATTGCTCCCGCCTTGTTGCAATCTGCGGTGCTAACGGACATTATGTGACAACATGGAGCAGACCGGAAGAACGCGGAGAGTGACATAACTGCAGGAGCGGCGGCCGAGAGACGAGCGGCGGAGCAGGCCGGAAGCACCGGGTTCCGGCACGTCTTCGCCATTTCCGAGTTCCGGGCGCTGTGGGCGGCGCAGCTGGCCTCGGTGGCCGGGGACCAGCTCGCCCGGGTCGCGCTGACGGTCCTGGTCTACGCGCGGACCGATTCGGCCCTGCTGGCCGCGGTCACGTTCGTGTCCAGCGTCATCCCGATGTTCATCGGCGGTGTCCTGCTGGGCGGCCTGGCCGACCGGTTCCCCCGGCGGACCGTCATGATCGCCTGCGACCTGCTCCGCTGCGCCCTGGTGCTGCTCATGATCGTGCCCGGGGTGCCGGTGGCGGTCCTGGTCGTCCTGCTGTTCCTGGTGACCCTGGCCAGCGCCCCGTTCACGGCGGCGCGGAGCGCGCTGATGCCGGACGTGCTGGAGGGGGAGCGGTACATCCTCGGCCAGACGATCACGATGACCACCATCCAGTTCGCCCAGGTGATCGGGTTCGGGGCGGGCGGGGCGGTCGCCGGGTTCCTGGGAACCCGCACGTCCCTGGTGGCAGACGCCGCGACCTATGCCCTGTCGGCGGTCATCGCGGTTGTCTGGGTCCGGCGCCGGCCTTCTCCGCGGCTCGAGGCGGGCCCCGCCGGCGGAGGCGGGGCGGGCGCCGGCCGGGGCGGGTTCTGGAGCGCGGCGGGCTACGTGTTCGCCACGCCGGCGCTGCTGCTGCCGATGCTGTTCGGGTGGCTGTCCGCGTTCTACAACGTGCCCGAGGGCGTCGCCGCGCCGCTCGCCGCCACGCTGGGCGGCGGGGCCACCACCGTGGGGGTGATCCTGGCCGCGCAGATGCTCGGGGACGTCATCGGGATGCTGATCATCGGCCGTCTCGTGCCCCCGGCGGCCCGCCGCCGCTGGATGGGGCCCCTTGCCGTCGGGACCTGCGGCGTGCTGGCCGTCTTCGCGGTCTCGCCCGGAACCATCGGGGCCCTGGCGGTGCTGGTGGTGTCGGGCGTGTTCGGCGGCTATCAGCTGGCGGCCAGCGCGGAGTTCGTGGAGGCGCTGCCGCAGGAGGTGCGGGGAACCGCGTTCGGCCTGGCCCAGGGCGGTATGAGCCTAGGGCAGGGGATCGTGATTATCGTCGCCGGCGCCGTGGCCGACACGGTCACGCCCGCGATGGTGATCGCGGTCACCGGCACGGGCGGCGCGGTCTGCGCCGTGGCCGTCGCCGTCGGCTGGGGGCGGACCCGGAGGGCCGCCGAGGCCGGGCGGAAGAGGCTCAGCCCCAGTAGTTTCCCTGGCGCATGACGCCTTCCTCCTTTCGTGCGCGTTTGCTATGACTTACCCGACTATGCCAGCATCCCCGGTCGTGCATGCACAAAACGCCTGAGTGTAACTATTTCATCACGCAGCATTGTGATCCGGGCGACCCGGGGCGCTCGTCCGCGCTGTGCAAACGCTTGCGGCGCCGAGGATCCGGTCCCGGCCGGGAGCCGCCCCGCTCGGGGCGGCTTGCCGCTTAGTAGCCGTGTTTTGACGATGTGCTCGTAAAATCTGTGACAATGTGGGGTTAGCGCCACACGTTGCGCTATCCGTCGCGCGCAGGTTCCAGACGGCGGACTGCATCGCATGAATCCAGGGAGGCCCAGATGGGGCGTGCGTCCAGCACGTGGGCGCGGTACAGCATGGCCGCGCGCGACCCGGGCTTCCCGGAGCGGGTCCGCGGCTGGGAAATCTGGTCGCTGCCGCTCCGGCTGCGCGCTTACCTGCTGGCCGTTATCGGCGCCGACCTGGCCGTCCTCGCGGTATGCGCGGCGAATTTCCGCCTGGACCCGCCGCAGCTGGGGCTGTTCGCCGCCCTGCTCGTGTGCGGCGCGGCGACGGTGGAGCTGACCCGGCGGTCGGGCGAGCCGGACGGGGTGGTGAAGGACATCTCCCTGGTCTGGGAGCTTCCCGTCGTGATTCTGCTGCCGCCGCTGTACGCGCTGGTCATCCCGGCGGTCCGGTTCGCCCTGATCCAGTGGCGGGTCCGGCAGGGCGAACTGCACCGCCGGGTCTTCAGCGTCGCCGCGGCCGGGCTTTCCTACGCGACGGCCGCCGCCGTCTACCGGGCCGTCCTGCCGCCCGGCTGCGTCCCGCGCACCTTCCTGTGGAACCACACCGCGGTGTGGCTGCTGGCCGCGGCGGCCTGCGCGGTGACGCAGTGGGCGGTGACGCAGGCGCTCCTGCTGGTGGCCGTGCGGGCCGTCTCCCCGGAGACGCCGATCCGCGGCATCCTCTTCACCCGGGAGGCGGTGCATAACGACGCGACGGAGCTGTGCACCGCCGTGCTGGTCACGCTCGGCCTGATGGTGAGCTGGCTGACGCTGCCGTTCGCGCTGCCGCTGGCCACCCTGCTGCAGCGCGCCTTCCGGCACGACCAGCTGCTGCACCAGGCCCGGGCGGACGCCAAGACCGGGCTCCTGAACGCGGCGACCTGGGACCGGCTGGCCTCCGCGGAAGTAGCCAGCGCGGTGCGGTCCAGGACGCCCCTCGCCGTGGCCATCCTCGACCTGGACCGGTTCAAGAACATCAATGACACCTACGGCCACCTGCTCGGCGACGACGTGCTCAGGGCCATCGCCGGGAGCCTGGGCGAGGTGCTGCGCGACTACGACCTGGCGGGCCGGTTCGGCGGCGAGGAGTTCGTGGTGCTGCTCCCGCGGACCCGGGCCGTGGACGCTCTGCGCATCGCGGAGCGGCTCCGCGCGCACATCGCCCGCCTGGAGATCTACGCCGACGGGGCGGCGGGCCGCGAGTCCGTCCGGGTCACGGTGTCGGTCGGCGTGGCCGCCCTCGACGCCGGCACCAGCCGCGAGCTCCCCGAACTGCTGGCCGCGGCCGACGCGGCGCTGTACCGGGCCAAGGACTCGGGCCGGGACCAGGTGCAGATGATCAGCACCAGCCGGGGGCTGTCAGCGGTGCGCCCGCCCGCGGACGACGGCGAGGACGAAGGTGCCGGGCTCGACGAAGGTGCCGGGCTCGGGGCGGATCAGGCCGCCGAGGTCGGGCCGGGGGAGGCCGAGGAAAGGTCGACGACCGCGACTACCTCGGAACTTCCGGCGTGGCACTCCGAGACGTTGCCGGTCCGCAGCGCCTCGGGCGTCGGATAGCTCTCGCAGGTCCATCGGCCGACCGTCACCGGGGCGCTGCCGTTGCCGGGCACCCTTCCGCTCCGGAGGGCCGCCGCGTAGCCGTTCTCCGCCCGCATCGCGTCGGCGCACTTCACGGTTCCCCTGACGACCTTGATGACGGCACGGACGTTCGCGCCGGTGCGGGTGGTGCCGCAGGCCGTCCCGGCGGCGCCGGGAGGGGGAGCGGTGTGGGCCGAGGCGGAGCAGGAAGCCAGCAGCCCGCCCAGGCTCGCGGTCGCCGCGAGGGCCGCGGTCGCCGTGACGAGGCGCCGGATCGTGATCACCTACAGTTGCCTTCCCGTAGCGCTGTATGAGTGAAAACCTACCTTAGGGACCGGGTCCCTGGTCCTGCCGGCGGACGGGGCGGCGGATGCCGAACCGTTTCCTCCCGGCGTCCGGCCGGATATGCGATTGCATATTCATGCAAGCTGATGCATACTTCTTCAGGGAGAAGGAGGCATCATGGGCACACGGGTCGCGGTAGCGGGCGCCAGCGGATACGCGGGCGGCGAGCTGCTCCGCCTGCTGGCCGGGCACCCGGACTTCGAGATCATGGCCGTCACCGGCGCCAGCAACGCCGGCAAGCCGGTCACCGGAGTTCATCCGAACCTGACCGGGCACCCGGCGTTCGACGACCGCGTGTTCGGCACCACCGACGCCGCCACGCTGGGCGACGCCGAGCTTATTTTCATGGCGCTGCCGCACGGCGAGTCCGCCGCGCTCGCGGAGCAACTGCCGGGGGCGCGCATCGTGGACCTGTCCGCCGACTTCCGGCTGGGCGACGAAGCAGCCTGGGAGAAGTTCTACGGGGTTCCGTACGCGGGCCGGTGGACCTACGGCCTGCCCGAGCTGCCCGGGGCCCGGGAGAAGATCGCCGGCTCCCGCACCGTGGCCGCGCCGGGCTGCTACGCCACCACGTCGATCCTCGCACTGGCCCCGCTGCTGAAGGCCGGCCTGGTCACCGGCGACGACATCGTCATCGTCGCCGCCTCCGGAACCTCCGGCGCCGGACGCTCGCCCCAGGCCCGGCTGCTGGGCAGCGAGGTCATGGGCAGCATGTCCGCCTACAAGGTGGGCGGCGAGCACCGGCACACCCCGGAGATCGAGCAGGCCCTCACCGAGGCAGGGGGGTCCCCGGTCACCCTGTCGTTCACGCCGACGCTGGCGCCCATGCCGCGCGGCATCCTCGCCACCTGCACCGCGAAGTTCGCGCCCGGGGCCGCGGGCGACGACGCCTCCCTGCGGGCCGCGTTCGAGGAGTTCTACGACGGCAGCGCGTTCGTGCGGCTGCTGCCCGCCGGGCAGTGGCCGGTCACCGGCGCGGTCGCCGGCTCCAACCGGGCCCAGCTGCAGGCCACGGCCGACGCCCACGCCGGGCGGGCGGTCGTCATCTCGACCACGGACAACCTAGGGAAGGGCGCGGCCGGCCAGGCCGTGCAGATCGCCAACCTCATGCTCGGCCTGCCGGAGACGGCCGGCCTGACCGCACTCGGAGTCGCACCGTGAGCGTTACTGCACCGCAGGGCTTCCGCGCCGCGGGCGTCACCGCCGGACTGAAGGAGTCCGGCGACCGGGACGTCGCCGTGGTCATCAACGACGGGCCGTCCCGCGCCGCGGCGGCGGTCTTCACCTCCAACCGCGTCCACGCCGCGCCGGTGAAGTGGAGCCGCCAGGTCGTCAGCGGCGGCCGGGTCCGGGCCGTCGTGCTGAACTCCGGCGGGGCCAACGCCTGCACCGGGCCGGCCGGCTTCACCGACACCCACGCCACGGCCGAGCGCCTCGGCGCCGCCCTCGACGACAGCGCCGGGGAGATGGTGGTCTGCTCCACCGGCCTGATCGGCGAGCGGCTTCCCATGGACAAGCTGCTGCCCGCCGTGGACGCGGCCGTGGCCGAGGCCGACCGGTCCGCCGGCGTTCACGCCGCCGACGCGATCCGCACCACCGACACCGTCGTGAAGATCTCCTTCCGCCGGGCCGCCGGCTGCGTCATCGGGGGCATGGCCAAGGGCGCGGCCATGCTCGCCCCGTCCCTGGCCACCATGCTGTGCGTGGTCACCACCGACGCCGACCTGTCGCCGGGGGAACTGGACAGCGCGCTGCGGTCCGCGACCGCGGTCACCTTCGACCGGCTCGATACCGACGGCTGCATGTCCACCAACGACACCGTCCTGCTCATGGCCAGCGGCGCCTCCGGGGCCAAGCCCGACCACGGCGAGTTCACGAAGGCGCTGACCGAGGTCTGCGCCGACCTCGCCCGCCAGATGCAACTGGACGCCGAGGGCGCCTCCAAGATGATCACCATCGAGGTGGTCGGCGCGGCCAGCGAGGCCGACGCGGTGACCGTGGGCCGGTCCGTGGCCCGGAACAACCTCCTCAAATGCGCCATCGCCGGATCCGACCCGAACTGGGGCCGGGTGCTGTCGGCCGTCGGCACCACCGACGCCGTCTTCGACCCCGACCGGCTGAACGTCGCCATCAACGGCACCTGGGTCTGCCGGGGCGGCGCGCCCGGAGACGACCGGTCCAAGGTCAACCTGTCCGGCCGCGACGTGACCATCACCGTCGACCTGTCCGCCGGATCGTCCACCGCGACCATCCTCACCACGGACCTCACCGAGGCCTACGTCCACGAGAACTCGGCGTACTCCACATGACGATCATCACGCAGGACGCGAAGGACACGGCCCGCCGCCAGGCCGCCACCGTCAAGGCCGCCACCCTGATCGAGGCGCTGCCCTGGCTGGACGAATTCCAGGGCGAGACCGTCGTCATCAAGTACGGCGGCCACGCCATGACCGAGGAGGCACTGCGCGCCGGGTTCGCCCAGGACCTGGTGTTCCTCCGCTACGCCGGGCTGCGCCCCGTCGTGGTCCACGGCGGCGGCCCGCAGGTCACCGAGTTCCTGGACCGGCTCGGCATCGAGTCCACGTTCACCGCCGGGCTGCGGGTCACCACGCCGGACACCATCGACGTGGTCCGCATGGTCCTGGCCGGCAAGGTCAACAAGGACATCGTCGGCCTGGTCAACCGGCACGCCCCGTTCGCGGTCGGCCTCTCCGGCGAGGACGCCAACCTGTTCACCGCCGAGCGCAAGCACGCGATCGTCGACGGAAAGCCGGTCGACATCGGCCTGGTCGGCGACATCACCGACGTGGACCCGGGCGCCATCGACGCCCTCCTGGAAGACGGCCGGATACCGGTCGTCTCCAGCGTCGCCCGCGGCACCGAGGGCGAGGTTTACAACGTCAACGCCGACACGGCCGCCGCCGCCCTGGCCGTGGCCCTCGGCGCGGCCAAGCTGGTCGTGCTCACCGACGTGGAGGGCCTGTATAAGGACTGGCCCGCCTCCACCGAGGTGATCAGCCAGCTGACCGCGGGCGACCTCGAAGAACTGCTGCCCGGCCTGTCCGCCGGGATGATCCCCAAGATGGAGGCGTGCCTGACCGCGGTCCGCGGCGGAGTACGCCACGCCCACGTGCTCGACGGCCGGCTGCAGCACGCGATCCTGCTGGAGATCTTCACCGACTCCGGCATCGGCACCATGGTCAGCGCGGACGACGATGAGGAGAACACCGGTGAGTGAATCAGACGCGCTCCGCCAGCGGTTCGAGGCGGCGATGATGCCGAACTACGGCACCCCGCCCCTGGCGATCGCCCGCGGCGAGGGGTCACGGGTCATCGACCCCGACGGCAACTCCTACCTCGACCTGATCGCGGGCATCGCGGTCAGCTCGCTCGGCCACGCCCACCCGGCCATCGTCGAGGCGGTGGCCCGGCAGGTCGCCGCCGTCGCCCACACGTCCAACCTGTTCGTGCACGAGCCGGGTGTCGCCCTGGCCGAGCGGCTGCTCGGCCTGCTGAAGGCCGAGGGCAAGGTCTTCTTCTGCAATTCCGGCGCCGAGGCCAACGAGGCCGCGCTCAAGATCGTCCGCCGCTGTCAGGGCACGGACAAGCCCGTGGTCGCCGCGATCGGCAGCTTCCACGGGCGCACCATGGGCGCCCTGTCGATCACCGGCAAGGAATCGATCCGGACGCCGTTCGGCCCGTTCGGGACCGACGTCCGGTGGATCCCCTACGGGGACGAGAAGGCCCTGGCCGAAGCGGTCACCAGCGATGTGGCCGCCGTGTTCCTGGAGCCCACCCTGGGCGAGGGCGGCGTCGTCGCCCCGCCCGCCGGCTACCTCAGGGCCGTCCGCAAGGCCTGCGACGAGGCCGGCGCGCTGTTCGTCCTCGACGAAGTGCAGAGCGGCATCGGCCGCACCGGCGAATGGTTCGCCCACCAGAAGGAGGGCGTCCTCCCCGACGTGCTCACCCTGGCCAAGGGCCTTGGCGGCGGCCTGCCGATCGGCGCGGTCATCGGCTTCGGCGAGACCGGCACCGCCCTGCGGCCCGGAGACCACGGCACCACCTACGGCGGCAACCCGGTCGCCAGCGCCGCCGCCCTCGCCGTCCTCGACACCATCGAGAACGAAGGCCTTCTGGACAACGTGAAGACCGTCGGAGCCAAGCTCATCGACGGCCTCGCCGCGATCGATCACCCGCTGGCTAACGGCGTGCGCGGCTCCGGCCTGTGGCTGGCCGTGCCGCTGGCCGAGCCGAAGTCCGCGGCCGTCCGGGCGGCCGCCCAGTCCCAGGGCTTCCTGGTCAACCCGGTCCAGCCCGACGTGATCCGGCTCGCCCCGCCGCTCATCCTGACCGACGCCGAGGCCGGCGAGTTCCTGACAGCCTTCCCCGCGATCCTGAATGAGGCGGCCCAAGCATGACCAGGCACTTCCTGCGCGACGACGACCTGACCCAGGCCGAGCAGGCCGAGGTCCTGGACCTCGCCGCCGAGCTCAAGCGCGCGCCGTTCTCCCGCCGCCCCCTCGAGGGGCCCAAGTCCGTGGCGGTCCTGTTCGACAAGCCGTCGCTGCGGACCCGGTCCTCGTTCTCCGCGGGCATCGCCGAACTCGGCGGCTACCCGATGGTCATCGAGACCCAGACCACCCACATCGGCCGCGGCGAGACTATCGCCGACATCGGCCGGGTCCTGTCCCGGCAGGCCGCCGCGATCGTGTGGCGGACCGCGGGCCAGGAGCGGATCGAGGAGATGGCCGAGGTCAGCGAGGTCCCCGTGGTCAACGCCCTCACCGACGAGTTCCACCCCTGCCAGATCCTGGCCGACCTGCAGACGGTCCGCGAGCGCCTCGGCCCCGACCTGGCCGGGAAGGTCTTCACCTACCTTGGCGACGGCACCAACAACATGACGCACTCGTACCTGCTCGGCGGCGCCACCGCCGGGATGAACGTGCGGGTCGCCGCCCCGGCTCATCTGCAGCCCGACCCCGCGATCGTGGCCCGGGCCCAGGAGATCGCCGCGGCCGCCGGCGGGTCCGCGACCGTCTCCGACGACCCGGCGGTCGCCGCCAAGGGCGCGGACGTGATCGTCACCGATACCTGGGTGTCGATGGGCCAGGCCGACGAGGCGGAGAAGAAGACGGCCCTCGCCCCGTTCCAGGTGAACGGCGAACTGCTCGCCCAGGCCGCCCCCGGGCACATCGTCCTGCACTGCCTGCCCGCCCACCGCGGCGAGGAGATCACCGCGGAGGTCCTCGACGGGCCGTCCAGCGCCGTATGGGACGAGGCGGAAAACCGGAGGCACGCGCAGAAGGCCCTGCTGGCCTGGCTGCTGGAGCGATCGTGACCGCTCCCGGTACCGCCCCGGCCACCAAGGCGGCCCGGCAGGCGCGGATCGCGGCGATCCTGTCCCGGGAAACGGTCCATTCCCAGGAGCAGCTGGCGTCGCTGCTCGCCAAGTACGCCGGGATGCACGTCGCCCAGGCGACGCTCTCCCGGGACCTGGACGACCTGGGCGTCGTCCGGCTGCGCGCTTCGGACGGAACCCTGGCCTACGCCCTGCCCGACACGCCCGCCGGGCCGGGCGCGAGGCCCGGACTGGGGCTGGGGGACACACCCCCCGATTCTTCCGAACGGATCAGCCCTTCCCCGGACGCGCAGCACTCCACGGCCGCGGGCGAGCAGGCCCCGCCCCGCCTCGTCCGGTACCTGAAGGAACTGCTCACCTCCGCCGAGGCGAGCGCGAACCTGGTGGTGCTGCGCACGCAAGCCGGGGCGGCGCAGTTCCTGGCCTCGGTGATTGACCACGCCGCTTGGCCCTCGGTGCTCGGCACCGTCGCCGGGGATGACACGGTCCTGGTGATCAGCCGGGATCCGGCGGGCGGGGAGACTCTGGCCGCGGAATTCCTCCGCCTGGCTAGTTAGCAGTACTTTCCTCCTCGCCTCCGGGCCGCCTTAACGCGCTGTCTTCCCTCGTCGTTCGAGGGCTCGTTCCTCGCCCTCTCCACTCCTCAGTCCAGACAGGGCGGCGGCCCTTTGGCTCGGAGGGGGAGCGTGGGGTGGGAGGTCCTGCCACATGAGGCTGGGCCAGCCCATAGGCTTGATGACTGACGATTAACGAAAGTGAGATTGAGATGGCTGACGACACGGATTCCGGCGCTGGGCCCACGAGGCTGTGGGGAGGGCGGTTTGAGGGCGGCCCCGCCGACGCGCTGGCCCGGCTGTCGCTGAGCGTCCAGTTCGACTGGCGGCTGGCCCGCTATGACCTGCTCGCGTCCCGGGCCCACGCGCGGATGCTGCACCGGGCCGGCCTGCTGGCCGACGACGAGGCCGAGTCGATGGCCAAGGCCCTTGAGGACCTGGACCGCGCGGTCGAGAGCGGCTCCTTCCGGCCGACCGTCGCCGACGAGGACGTCCACACCGCCCTGGAACGCGGCCTCCTGGAGCGACTCGGGTCGCTCGGCGGCAAGCTCCGGGCCGGCCGCAGCCGCAACGACCAGGTCGCGACCGACCTGCGCCTGTACCTGCGCGACCACGTCCGGCTGATCGTGAGCCGCCTCGCCGAGCTGCAGACCGCGCTGATCTCCCAGGCCGAGGCGGCCGGCGACACCCCGGTGCCCGGCATGACCCACCTGCAGCACGCCCAGCCGGTGCTCTTCGCCCACCAGATGCTGGCACACGTCCAGTCGTTCGCCCGGGACATCGACCGCCTGCGGGACTGGGACAAGCGCGCCGCCGTCGGCCCGCTCGGCTCCGGAGCCCTCGCCGGGTCGTCGCTGCCGATCGACCCGCAGGTCCTCGCCGCGGAGCTGGGCTTCGACTCCGCCGCCCCGAACTCCATGGACGCGGTGGCCGACCGCGACTTCGCCGCCGAGTTCTGCTTCGCGGCCGCGCTGATCGGGGTGCACCTGTCCCGGCTCGGCGAGGAAGTCGTGCTCTGGTCCTCCCAGGAATTCGGCTGGATCGAGATCGACGACGCCTACGCGACCGGGTCGTCGATCATGCCGCAGAAGAAGAACCCCGACGTCGCCGAACTGGCGCGCGGCAAGGCCGGCCGCATGATCGGCGGGCTCACCGGGCTCCTCACCACGCTCAAGGGCCTGCCCCTCACCTACAACCGGGACCTGCAGGAGGACAAAGAGCCGGTCTTCGACTCGGTCGACACGCTGCTCCTGGTGCTCCCGGCGATGGCCGGCATGATGGGCACGCTGCGGCTCAACGCCGAGCGCCTGCGCGAGCTCGCGCCCGCCGGGTTCACCCTGGCCACCGACCTGGCGGAGTACCTGGTGCAGCGGGGCGTGCCGTTCCGCGACGCGCACGAGATCGTCGGGCACCTGGTCGTCTGGTGCCAGGTACACGAGGTCGGCCTGGAAGACGTCAGCGACGAGGACCTGGCTACGGTGTCGCCGAACCTGACGCCCGACGTGCGGGCGGTTCTCACCGTCGACGGAGCGCTTGAGGCCCGCAAGGGCTTCGGCGGGACCGCGCCGACCCGGGTCGCCGAGCAGCTCGCCGCGGCGCGGGCCGTCGTGGACGCCGCGGCCGCCTGGGCCGCCGCCGGCGGCGCCTGAGTCGTACTGGCCCTCGCCGTGTCCCCGCTCGCCAGGGATTTCTTCAGCAGGCCCGCGCCCGAAGTGGCGCCGGGCCTGCTCGGCTGTGTGCTGGTCTCCGAGACGGAGGCGGGCGCAGTGGCGGTACGGCTGACGGAGACAGAGGCGTACACGGGGGAGTCCGACCCCGCGTCTCACGCTTACCGGGGCCGGACTCCGCGGAACGCGGTGATGTTCGGCCCTCCGGGCCACGCGTACGTGTATTTCACGTACGGGATGCATTTCTGCGTGAACCTGGTCTGCCTGTCCGAGGGCACGGCCGCGGCCGTGCTGCTGCGCGCGGGCGAGGTCATCGAGGGAGAGGAACTCGCCCGTTCCCGCCGCCCCGCCGCCCGGTCTCCGCTGGAGCTGGCCCGGGGCCCCGCCCGGCTGTGCCAGGCGCTGGCCGTCGACCGTTCCCTCGACGGCGCCGACGTCTGCGATCCGTCATTCTCGCTCAGGATCCTTCCGGCGGCTTCCTTCCGAGGGGGAGAGGCGCCGCCGGACGCCGTCACCGCGGGCCCCAGGGTAGGGGTTCGTCAGGCCGCGGACGTGCCGTGGCGGTTCTGGCTGGACGGCGAGCCCACAGTCTCCGTTTACCGGCCTCACGCACCTCGCAAGCGGACGGGCGGGCGCCGCTAGTCGCGTTGTTGCGCACTAGTGATTTTTCGTTTCACGGGCCACGCCGGTCCCCGGATCTGGAATCCGGGGTCAGGTCGATGGTTTACCGCAGGTCAGAGCGGGTAGAGATGCCTTTACACAGCAATGAACGAGTGCGGAACCCTCGATTTGACGAAGGTTTCCGTCACCCGTAGAGTCTTACATGCCCCGAGGGGGACGGCGACGCCGGAAGGCGGGCCGGGTCCCGGGGCGCCACCAGAAGCCTTCTCTCCCGAGGGTCACACGCGTTCGCGTGCGGCTCGCGGTAGTTCGGGGCTGCTGGGGGCCGGGATCGTTCGAGTGTCGGCAACCTTCCGGATACCTCCGGGAAAGCGAGTTGACACCAAGAACATCCCGGAGTAAGGTTTAAGGGTTGCCCCGGAGGGGAAGCGAAAGTTTCCTCGATGGTGTGGTGCTTGTTTCTTGAGAACTCAACAGTGTGCTAAAAGCCAGTGCATCGGAAGCTTTAGGGCTTTCGGAGTATAAGTTTTACCCCCGTCGC
>WRBL01000128.1 GCA_009784565.1 Streptosporangiales bacterium
AGTTCGCTGCTAATTGCGATAGGAGTCCGGATGCGCGTCCTCGTACTCGGCGGTGATGGTTTCTGTGGCTGGCCGACGACGCTTTACCTGTCGGACCAGGGCCACGACGTCACCGTCCTCGACAACCTGAGCCGTAGGAAGATCGACGTCGACCTTGAGGTCGACTCGCTGACGCCTATCGTGCCGATCGGCGAGCGCATTCAGGCCTGGAAGGAAGTCTCCGGCCGCGAGATCGGGTTCGTGAACATCGACCTGGCGGAGGAGTACGACCGCCTGGCCGCGATCCTCCTGGAACTGCGCCCCGACGCGATCGTGCATTTCGCCGAGCAGCGCGCCGCGCCGTACTCGATGCGCTCGGAGAAGACCAAGCGCTACACCGTGGACAACAACGTCCGCGGCACGCACAACCTGCTGACCGCCATCGTCGACACGGGCGTGGACGCCTCCATCGTTCACCTCGGCACGATGGGCGTCTACGGCTACGGCTGGTCCGGCAGCGCGCCGATCCCCGAGGGCTACCTGACGGTCAAGGTCGACACCCCCGACGGCGAGCTGGAGCGGGAGATCCTGCACCCGGCCAACCCGGGCTCGGTCTACCACATGACCAAGACCCTGGACCAGCTGCTGTTCGCGTTCTACGCGAAGAACGACAAGCTGCGCATCACCGACCTGCACCAGGGCATCGTGTGGGGCACCCAGACCGACCAGACGGCCAAGGACGAGCGCCTCATCAACCGGTTCGACTACGACGGTGACTACGGCACCGTGCTGAACCGGTTCCTCATGCAGGCCGCGATCGGGCACCCGCTGACCGTGCACGGCACCGGCGGCCAGACCCGCGCGTTCATCCACATCAAGGACACCGTGCGGTGCATCGAGCTCGCGATCGAGAACCCGCCGGCCGCGGGTGACAAGCCGCTGGTCCGCAACCAGATCACCGAGACGCACCGGGTCATGGACCTGGCCAAGCTGATCTCGGACGTCACCGGCGCCGAGGTCGCGCACCTGCCGAACCCGCGGCAGGAGGCCGACGAGAACGACCTCGTCGTGCGCAACGACCAGTTCCTGGCGCTCGGCCTGGAGCCGACCACGCTGTCGGAGGGCCTGCTGGCCGAGGTCCGCGAGATCGCCGACAAGTACAAGGACCGGGCCGACCTGCGCAAGATCGTCGCCCGCTCCACCTGGCGCAAGGGCATGGAGACGGCCGAGGACCTGATGACCGAGCTTCCTTCTGACAAGAAGTAAGCGGTCTTAGCCGTCCCTCGGGCCGGGCACCACCCTCGCGGTGGTGCCCGGCCCGAGGCGTTTTCCGGCGTCCCCGGCAGAAATTCGCAACCACCCGGCCTCCCGGCGCGTCTACAGGGGTAAATGGTTGCTTCTTAACCAACAAGAAGCAACTTCGGTGAATTATTTACCTCACCGGGGGAAGAAAATGAACAGGACACTACGCCGACTCACCGCCCTGGGCGCCACCGCCGCCGCGCTCGCCGGAGGATCCACCGCGCTCGCAGGCGCATCTCCGGCGGCCATGGCCGCCTCGATCCCGAGGTGCCTCAACAGCCAGCTCACCGCCTCGGCCTTCGAACCGACCGGCGGCGGCGCCGCAGGCTCGGTCTACCTGCACCTGGTGTTCCACAACAAGAGCGCCGCTACCTGCCACCTCTACGGGTACCCCGGCGTCTCGGCCGTCGGCACCCACGGCAACCAGCTCGGCGACGCCGCCACGCGTGACGGCGGAACCGCGCAGTACGTCAACATCGCTCCCGGGCAGAACGCCCACGCCGTACTCCGGTACTCCGACGTAGTGGCGACCGACCCGGCGTCCGCCCCCGCCCACGCCAACGGCTTCCGGATCTACCCGCCCGGGGACTACTACGCCATGTACGCGCCTTACGGGACCACCGCGCCGACCCGGACCGGCTCGGCGTACGAGTTCCTCCAGGTAAGCCGCGTCGCCCCCGGCAGGTAGCGGGCGAAACCTGCTCTCCCGAGGAGGCTCCCCGCCCCCTCGGGAGATAGGTAGTGGTTATACGTAAGTCACCGGATGCCAGCGTCCGCATGCTGAAAACACACTGTGGAGAACCGATAGCTGAACGCATCCACGGTGAAGGAGACCCTCGTTGGCAGGCGGGCCGGCGCTAGAGATCGCCACGCTGCGCGGACTGTTCACGTCCAGCAGGCTCACGACCGTCACCGGTCCTCCCGGGGCCGGCAAGACCTCGGTCGCGACCGAGGCAGCGTTCCGTTCGGCCGGCGTGTTCCCCGGCGGCGCGCGAGTGGTGCCGCTGAGCGAACTGCCGGATGAGGCGCTGCTGGCGCACGCCGTCATGCGGACGGTAGGCGTACCGGACCAGCCGGGCCTGCCCCAGGCCGAGGCCCTGTGCCACGGGCTGCGGGAGTCCCGGTCGCTTCTCGTCCTCGACGGGTGCGAGCACCTGGTGCGGGACTGCGCGTCCCTGGTGCGCCGTCTGCTCCGGCACTGTCCGGGGCTCCACGTCGCCGTCACCAGCGCCGAACCGCTGGGCCTGGACGGCGAGCGCGTGTTCTCCCTCTCCCGCGACCCGGAGCCGGCCGACGGGCTCGCCCAGGGCCGCCTGCATCAGCTATGCGAGCCGGCCGAGCGATTGCTGTGGGCCCGGCTCTCGGTCTTCGGCACGGAGTTCTCCCTTCCCGACGCGGTCGGGGTATGCGCGGACGCGAGCCTCCGCGCCGCCGCGATACCCGGCGCGGTTCGCGGCCTCGCCCGCCGCTCGCTGCTGATCCCCAGTCCCGGGACCGGCCAGTACCGGATGCCCGAGGCCGTGCGGGAGTACGGAGCCATGATGCTGCGCGAACTCGGCGAGGACGCGGACGCTCGCGGCCGGTACCGGGCCTGGCGGGAGGTCCGCGACTAGCGGGCGGGAGATCCGTCACGAGGCGGAGGAAAGCCGGCCTGGGATTCACGATTTAAGGCCTGGACGGCTTGTGCGTGCACGGACGGGGACTCGGTGATACCGTCGGGGAAGCCCTCCCGCCACGTGAGGTAATCATGGCTACTGCCGCACCCCGCCTGGCCGTAGGCCAGCTATGCCGCGGTCAGCTGCCAGCCGAAGTCACGGGATTCGTCGGCCGACAACCGGAACTCGCATGCCTGGCCGGCCTGCTGCCCGCTGCCCGCCTGGTCACCGTGACCGGGCCCGGCGGAGTGGGCAAGACCCGGGTCGCGTTGCGGGCCGCGGCCGCGGCCGAGGCCCAGTTCGGCGATGGCACGTGTTTCGTCGACCTGTCCGAGGTACGTGACCCGTCACGGGTGACCGCCACGGTGGCGGACTGCCTCGGGCTCCGGAACGCCGACGACCTTCCCGCGGTCCTCGGCCACCTGCGCCGCCGGCGCGTGCTGCTCGTCCTGGACACCTGCGAGCACCTGGTCGACGCCTGCGCGTCCTTCACCGAGACCCTGGTGCGGGAGGTGCCCGGCGTTACCGTCCTGGCGACGAGCCGGGAGCCCTTCGACATTCCCGGGGAGCATACGATCCCCGTCCCGCCGCTGCCGGTGCCCGGACCCGGCGGGGTCCCGGACGCCGCCGCCGCGCTGGGCCCCCGGGGCGACGCGATCGAGTTGTTCGCGCAGCGCGCGGCCGCGGCCTCGCCGTCGTTCCGGCTCACCGAGGAGACGCTCCCCTACGTGATCCGGCTCTGCCGGCGCCTCGATGGCATCCCCCTGGCCCTGGAACTGGCCGCGGTCCGGCTGCGCGCGCTCCCGCTGCCCGAGCTGCTGGACCGCCTGGAGCACCGGTTCCACATGCTGGACGGGGGACGGCGCGGCGCCGTGCCGCGGCATCAGACGCTCCGCACGGCGATCGGCTGGAGCTACGACCTGTGCACCCCGGCCGAGCGGACGCTCTGGGCGCGGCTGTCGGTGTTCGCCGGGACCTTCAACGTCACGGCGGCCGAGAGCGTCTGTGCCGGTCCCCGGGCGGACGGAGTCCCGGGCGACCGCCACTCCGAGATCATCGGCCCGCTGATCGGGCTGGTCGACAAGTCGGTCGTGCTGCGCGACAACGCCGGCGGCAACCGGTACCGCCTGCCGGGAACGCTGCGCGCATTCGGGTCTCTGCGGCTCGAGGGCTCCGGCGAGGAGGCGGGCTGCCGGGAACGGCACCTGTCGTTTTTCCTGACGGAGGCCCGGCGGCTGGCCGAAGAGCGTACGGGCGAGGCCCAGCGGGCCCGGCTGGCCGGGCTGCGGTCCAGCCACGACGACCTTGAGGCGGCGCTCTCCTACGACCCGGGCGGACCCCTGGCTACCGCCCTCGGCCCGTACTGGCTGATCTCCGGGCGGCTGCGGGAGGGGCGGGCCTGGCTGGACCAGGTCATCGACGCGTCCGGCGAACCGGGTCGCCCGTCCTCCGGGCGCGGCGGGCAGGACGGCCGGGCCCGGGCGCTGATCGCCCGCGCGGGCCTGCTCGCCCTCGGCGGGGAGGCCGCCGCCGGAGCCGAGGACGCGCGCGCGGGAATCCGGATCGCGGCCGGCCTCGGATCACGGCCGCTGGAGGCCCGCGGCTATCTCAGCCTGCACGCCGCCCTGACGTTCGGCGGCTGGGAGGCCGACGCGGCGGCCGCGGGCGCCGAGGCCGACCAGAGGCTGAGCGAGACCGGCGATGACGCCGGGCTGATGATGCTCGGGGCCCAGCAGGCCCACCTGCTCCAGCTCACCGGCAGCCCCGATGACGCGCTCGGCCAGTGCGAGCGAACACTGCGCCGTCTCCGCGACGACGGCCCGTGGTGGCTGCGCGGCTGCCTGTACGCCATCGCCGCCCTCGCCTGCGTCCAGCTGCCCGGGGCGGAAGACCGGTGCACCGCCAACGCGGTCCAGGGCCTGCGGGCCGCCCGGGAGGCAGACGACGTCATCACGATCGCGTACGCGCTGGAGGCGCTGGCCTGGAACGCGGCGGCCGCGGGCCGCCTGGAACGGGCCGCCTGGCTGGCTGGCGCGGCGGATCCGCTGTGGCAGCGGACGGGGGCCCGGCTGAGCGGGACACCGATCCTGCTGGAATCCCACGACCGGGCGGTCAAGGCGTCCGCCGACGGCCTGGGCGCCCGCCGCTTCGAGGCCCTGCGCGGCCAGGGCTCCGCCTGCGGACTGGAGACGGCCCTGGCGGCGGCGGCCGACGACGCCGACGAGCTGCCCGGCCGGACGGTCCGGGCCCGGCCGGCCGACGACGCTCCGCCCGCGATCCCGGGCGTGCAGCCGCCCAAGCAGAGCGAACTCACCAGCCGGGAACGGGAGATCGCGGCGCTGGTGGCGGAGGGGCTCTCTAACCGGGAGATCGCGGCCAAGCTCGTTATCTCCAAGCGCACGGTCGACGCGCACGTCGAGCACATCTTCGGCAAGCTCGGCTTGTCGTCCCGGGTGCAGCTCACTCTCTGGCTCCGCGACACCCGCGAGCGCGGCCAGCGCCCGGGGAAGGGCCGCGCGACCGCCGCGCGACCGCCGAAGACGGTATCGTCCAGCGCCAAGGAGCCGTAACTGAGTACGCTGAAGGCCCCCCGCACGCCCCAGAGGTCGCGATGTCTCCCGCCAGCCAGATAGCGCTCAGAAACGGCCAGCTGCCCCTCCAGCCGACAGGCTTCGTCGGCCGGCAGCCCGAAATAGCCACCCTCGGAACGCTCCTGTCCCGGTCCCGCCTCGTCACCGTCACCGGTCCCGGCGGAGTCGGCAAGACCCGGCTCGCGCTGCACTACGCGGCCAAAGTGGCCAGCCGCTACAAGCACGGCGTGGTCTTCGCCGAGCTGTCCGGGCTCCGCGACCCTGGCCTGGTTCCCCTTTCGGTGGCCTCGGCCGTGGGCCTGTCGCAGCTGGACGGCCGCGAGCCGCTAGACCTGCTCATCGACCACCTCCGGGACCGGGAGACACTGCTGATCCTGGACACCTGCGAGCACCTGGTCGACGCGTGCGCCATGCTGGCCGAGGCGATCGAGCGGGAGGCCCCGTCGGTAACGCTTCTGGCCACCAGCAGGCAGCCAATGGACGCTCCCGGGGAGAGCATCTGCCCGCTCGCCCCGCTCGCGGTCCCCGAACCGGGCACCGCGCCCGCCGACGGCGACGCGGTGGAACTGTTCGCGCAGCGCGCCGCCGCCGCCGTGACCGACTTCCGCCTGACCGGCGACCGGGTCGAGCAGGTCATCCGGCTGTGCCGGCAGCTCGACGGCATTCCCCTCGCCATCGAACTCGCCGCCGTCCGGCTCCGCGCCTTCGACCTCCCCGAGCTGACCCGCCGCCTCGATCGCCGTCTCCACGTCCTGTCGGGCGGCCGCCGCGCCGTCGCCCCGCGCCACCAGGCCCTCCGCGACACCATCGGGTGGAGCTACGACCTGTGCACCCCCGACGAGCAGACCCTCTGGAACCGGCTGTCCGTCTTCGCCGGGCCGTTCACCGTTTCCGCCGCCGAGGAAGTCTGCGGCGGGGGTTCCGTCAGCAGCGCTCTCGTGCTCGACCTCCTCATCGCCCTCGTCGACAAGTCCGTCCTGGTGCGCGAGGACGGCCCCGTCCCCTCCTATCGCATGCTCGACACCATCCGCGAATACGGTGCCGAGCAACTCGGCCAGGCCGGCCCGGCCGACCAGGTCCGGACCCGGCTGCTCGGCTATTACCGGAGCCTGGCTGAGGACCTGGACGCCGACCCGCTGACCGGTCAGCTGGAGAAGTACCGGACCCTGCGCGCCCAGCGCGAGTCCGTCCGGGCCGCGCTCCGGTACGGCTTCGGTCTCCCCGGCCAGGAGCGGGCCGCAGCCCGCCTGGCGGTTTCGCTCTACTGGTATTTCCTGATCTCCGGGGAACTCAGCGAGGGCCGGTACTGGCTGGCCCGGACCCTGGAAGTGGCCCCGGACCCGTCGCCCGAACGCGCCGCCGCCCTGCTCATGGACGGGCTCGTCCTCACCGCCCAGGGCGTTCCCGGCGCCGGCATCGCGGAATGCGAGGAAGGCCTCGCGATCGCCGAGGCCGTCGGCGCGGACCGTGTCCGGGCCCGGGGCTATTTCTACTACTGCGAGGCGCTGGTCGCGGCCGGGCGGCTGCCCGAGGCCCTCGACGCGGGCCGGACGGCGAAGAAGCTGATGGCGAAGAGCGGCGATACCGGCACCGCCGAGGCCCTCCGGCTCTACATGGGGCTCGCGCACCTGCTGACGGGAGACCTCGACGCCTGCCTGAGCCTGTGCGCCGAAGGGCTGCGCCAGGTGCCTTCCGAGAACGGGGAGCGGTGGCTCAGCAGTTTCCTGCTCGTCCTGTCGTCCCTGTCCCTGTCGATACGGGGCGACCACGACCGGGCCGCGGCGGCACTCCGCCAGGCGCTCGCGATGCGCCAGGAGCTAGGCGACCCGATGGGCATGGGGTACTGCCTGGGGGTGAAGGCCTTCCTGTCCCTGCAGCAGGGCCGACCGACGGAGACCGCCTGGCTGGTGGGCGCCGCCTCGCCCGTCTGGAAGGCCCTCGGCACCGAGCCGTTCACCGGGGTGCCCGGCCTGGCCGATCTCCTGAGCGGCGCCGAGGCGACCGCGCGGGCGGACATCGGCGACGACGCCTGGGACGCCACGTTCGCCCGGGCCGCGAAGTACCCGCTGGAAGAGGCCGCCGCGCTGGCCGCCCGTGACGACAGACTGGCCCGGGCGGTGACCGAACAGGGCCCGCCCTCCGGCGACGGGACCAGACCGCCCGCCCGGCTCACCGCCCGCGAGCGGGAGATCGCCGCCCTGATCGCCGACGGCCTGTCCAACCGGGACATCGGCGCGAGCCTGTTCATCTCCAAGCGGACCGTCGATTCCCACGTCGAGCACATCCTCTCCAAACTCCGGGTCCGCTCCCGGACCGATGTGGCCCGGCTGATCCGCGAACAGCACGAACAATCCGGCACGAAGGACTCGTAGTAGTAGTCTGACTGTCACCCGCACGTACAGAGGTCGCGATGTCTCCCGCCAGCCAGATAGCGCCCAGAGGTGGCCGACTGCCGCTCCAGTCGACCGGCTTCGTCGGCCGGCGGGCTGAGCTGGCCACCCTCGGAACGCTCCTGTCCCGGTCCCGCCTGGTCACTGTCACCGGTCCCGGCGGAGTCGGCAAGACCCGGCTCGCGCTGTACCACGCGGCCGCGACGGCCGACGGCTACAAGCACGGCACGGTCCTCGCCGAACTGTCCGGGCTCCGGGCCGACGACCGCACCTCCGGGCTGCTCTCGCTCTCGGTCGCCTCGGCGCTGGGCCTGTCCCAGCAGGACGCCCGGGACCCGCGGGAGGCGGTCATCGACTACCTGCGGGACCGGGAACTGCTGCTCGTCCTGGACACCTGCGAGCACGTGATCGACGAGTGCGCAATCCTCGCCGAGGGCATCTTGCGGGAAGCCCCGAACGTGAGAATCCTGGCCACGAGCAGGCAGCCGCTCGACGTACCCGGGGAGAGCACCTGCCCGCTCAGCCCGCTCCTGGTCCCCGAGCCGGGAACCGCGCCCGCCGAGGGCGACGCGGTGGAACTGTTCGCGCAGCGGGCGGCCGCCGCGGTGGCCGGCTTCCAGGTCACCGACGAGAACTCCGGCCAGGTGATCCAGCTGTGCGAGCAACTGGAGGGAATCCCGCTCGCCATCGAACTCGCCGCCGTCCGGCTCCGCGCCTTCGACCTGACCGAGCTCACCCGCCGCCTGGACCGCCGCCTTCGGCTCCTGTCAGGCGGCCGCCGCGTCGACGCCCCCCGCCACCAGGCCCTCCGCGACACCATCGGGTGGAGCTACGACCTGTGCACCGCCGACGAGCAGACCCTCTGGAACCGGCTGTCGGTCTTCGCCGGGCCATTCACCATGCAGGCCGCCGAGGAGGTATGCGGCGGAGGCGCGCTGCGCCGTGACGCCGTCATCGACACCCTGATCAGCCTGGTCGACAAGTCGGTGCTGATCCGGGCCGACGGGATCGTCCCCTGTTACCGCATGCTCGACACCATCAGCGAATACGGTGCCGAGCAACTCGACCAGACCGGCACGGGCGACCAGGTCCGGATCCGCATGATCGGGCATTACCTGCGCCTGTCCGAAGAGCTGGACGCCGACCCTCTGACCGGACAGCTGGAGAAATACCGGGTCCTGCGCGCCCAGCACGACAATCTGCGGGCCTCCGCCGGGTACGCCTTCCGGATCCCCGGGCAGGAGAAGACCGGGGCCCGGCTGGTCTCCGCGTCGTTCTGGTACGGCATCATCTCCGGGGAGTTCCAGGAGGCCCGGCTCTGGACGAACCAGGTCCTGGAACGATTCCGCGACGCCTGCGCCGAGCGGGCGGGGAGCCTCCTCCTGGAGGGAATCGTCATCGCCGCCCTGGACTCTCCCGAGACCGGGCTGGCCCGCTGCTCGGAAGGCCTGTCCATGGCCGCCGAGACCGGCACGTCCCGGCTGCTCGCGCGCGGGCACGTGTACTACTGCCTGGCGCTGCTGCTGGCCGGACGGCCGGAAAAGGTTCCGGGCATCGCCCCGATATCCGACAAACTGCTGCGGGACGCCGGCGACGGGCCCAACGCGGAGATCCTCCCCCTGTACGTGGGGCTGGCCCGTTTCATGACCGGAGACCTGGACCAGTGCCTGGAGGACGCCGAGGAGGGACTGCGCCGGATGCCGGCTGACGCCGGGGAGCGGTGGGCCAGCAGCTTCCTGCTCGCCTTGTCCGGGGCCGCCCTGTTCCTCAAGGGAGAGTCCAGCCGCGGACTGGCCGCGGCCCGGAAGTCCCTGGAACTGCGCCAGGAACTCGGCGATCCCCTGGGAATGGCTTTCTGCCTGGACCTTCTCGGCGTCATCGCCGCGCGGCAGTCCCGGTTTCGCCGGGCCGCCTGGCTGATGGGCGCCGCCTCCCATCTCTGGAAACAGCTGGGCACCAGCACGTTCATCGGGTTCAGCGGCCTCGACAAGCTCGCCGCCGCCGCGGTCGGGCAGACCCGCGAGGCGATCGGCGAGGCCGCCTACGCCGAGGCGACCGAGGCCGCCGGGCAGCGTTCGTTCGAGGAGACCGCGGCGATGGTCACCGGCGGCACCGACGCCGACGGCCCGCCGGACCCGGACGGGGAGGCCGGCTCCGGTGTGACCCCGACCCCGCTCACCAAGCGGGAACGCGAGATCGCCGGCCTGATCACCGAGGGGCTGTCCAACCGGGACGTCGCCGATCGGCTGGTCATCTCCCGCCGGACCGTCGACTCCCACGTCGAGCACATCTTCAGCAAGGTCGGCGTGTCCTCCCGTGTCCAGCTCGCTCTCTGGGTCCGCCAGCAGGCGGGTTCGTAGCGCAGGTCGCCATGCCGATGACCTCCGATCCGATCAGTCCCCCGCCCGGGCTGCCGGCCGACGTGACCAGCTTCGTGGGCCGGGACGCCGAGCTGAGGGATGTTCTCGCGCGGCTGGGGGCCGCGCGGATCGTCACGGTGACCGGTACCGCCGGAGTCGGCAAGACCCGCCTCGCGCTGCGGGCCGCCGCCCGGTCCGCCCACGTCTACCCCGACGGCGTCCGCCTGGCCGAGCTGACCTCCCTCAGCGACCCGCGGCGGCTGGGCCACGCCGTAGCCGACGTCCTGGGCCTGCCCCGGCCCTCGGCTCCGGGCGACCTGGGCGCGGGCCTGGGCGACCGCCGGATGCTGCTGATCCTGGACACGTGCGAGCACGTCATCGACGCCTGCCGCGGGCTGGCCGAGGAAATCACCGAACGCGCGCCCGGCGTCACGGTCCTCGCGACAAGCAGGCAGCGGCTCGGCGCCCGGGAGGAATCCGTCTTCCTGCTCGGCCCGCTGCCGGTCCCGGAGACGTTCGCCGCGCGGGCGCCGGGAGATGCCGTCGACCTGTTCGCCCAGCGGGCCGCCAGCGTCGTCCCCGGTTTCACGGTGACCGGCACCAACCGCGACGACGTGCTGCGCACGTGTGCCCGGCTGGGCGGCATCCCGCTCGCGGTCGAGCTGGCCGCGGTCCGGCTGCGGGCCCTGGACGTCCGCCAGCTGGCCGACGGCCTGGACGGCCGGGTGCTGTCCCTGACCGGCGGCAGGCGCACCGCGCATCCGCGCCACCGTGAGCTGCGCACCGCCATCCGCTGGAGCTATGACCTGTGCACCGCCGCCGAGCAGGAACTGTGGACCCGGCTGTCGGTCTTCGCCGGCCCCTTCGACCTCGCCTCCGTCACGTCGGTGTGCGCCTGCGACTCGCGTCCCGGCCCCGAGATCGCGACCGCCCTGCTCGGCCTGGCTGAGAAGTCCGTGCTCTCCCCGGACTACGGGGCCGACGGCACTCCGCGGTTCCGGATGCCCGGCGGCATCCGCGAGTACGGCGCCGAGCTGCTGTCCGGTGCCGGGGCGGAAGAGAAGCTGCGCAGCCGTCACATCGCCCGCTACCTGGGGATGGCCCGGCACCTGGACGCCGACCCCATGCACGACCAGCCCGTCAAGTACCGGGCGCTGCGCCGCGAGCACGACGACATCCGGGCCGCCATCGAGTACGCGCTGGAGGTGCCGGGCAACGACAGCGCCGCGGTGTCCATCGTGACCTCGCTCTTCCTGTACTGGGTGATCTCCGGCCTGCTGCGCGAGGGCGAGTACTGGCTGGACCAGGTACTGCGGCGCTGCCCCGCCGCGACCCCGTCCCGGGCACGGCTGCTGATCGTGCGGGCCCTGCTGTTCATCCAGCTGGGGGAGATCGGCCCGGCCCGCGCGGACGCCGAGGCGGCGATCGGCATCGCCGCCTCCCACGGTGCCGCCGACCTGGCGGCCCGGGCCCGGGTGGTGATGCACCAGGCTCTGACCTGGGAGGACGATCTGGCCGAGGCCGACGTCGTGGCCGCCGAGGCGCTGCCGGAACTCCGGACGGCCGGGGACACGGCCGGCCTGGCGATGATCTACATCCAGATCGCCCTCGGCCACCTGCAGGCCAAGGACCCGAAGTCCTGCTCGGCCGCCTGCCAGGAAGGGCTGAGCGGGCTTCCGGAGGGCGAGCTGTGGGCCCGCGGCTACCTTCTCGGCCTGGGAGGCTGCGCCCAGTTCATGATGGGCGTCGTGGAGCCCGGCGCGGAGGCGGTGCGCCTGGGACTGTCCCTGAACCACAAGCTCGGCGACACCATCGCCGTGGCGTACGGCATCGGGATGCTTGGCATCATGGCCGCCGGCCAGGGGCGGCTCGAGCGCGCCGCGTGGCTGCTCGGCGCGTCCGGCACGCTGTGGGAGCATTCCGGGCTCCGGTACGCCGGCCATCCTTTCCTCGAGGAACAGCACCGGCAGGCGGCCTCGGCCGTCGCGGGCGGTCTCGGCCACGAACGGTACCGGAGGCTGACGGCCCTGGCCTCGACCGCCGACGTCGGGGAAATCGTGGAACTCGCGCTATCTGACGGTAACGGCGTGGCGGCGCTGACGCAGTAGTAATCTTTTCGCACCCCAGCAACGCCGCCTACCCCAACGGCTACGAGGTCCCCATGCCGCATGCCCCGACGGCACGGCCCGCCCGCCGCCCGCCGGACGCCCGCCCGTTCGTCGGCCGGACCGCCGAGCTCGCCCAGCTCGACGCCTTGCTCTCGCGGGCCCGCCTGGTCACGATCACCGGCCCCGGCGGGGTCGGCAAGACCCGCCTGGCCCAGCGCGCCGCCGCCCGCGCCGCCGCGGCGAGCGGGCTCCCGGTCACCGCGGTCGGGCTGTCCGCGGTCGCCGACCCCCGGCTGCTGCCGCACGCGATCGCCGCGCGGCTGGGCCTGACCGAGCAGGACGTCTCGAGTGCCCGGGAAGCGGTCCTGCGCTATCTGCGTGACCGGAAGACGCTGCTCGTCCTGGACACCTGCGAGCATCTTCTCGACGACTGCGCCGAGCTGGTCGAGGTCATGCTGCGGGACACCGACGGCACCACCGTCCTGACCACGAGCAGGCAGCCCCTCGACGTCGTCGGCGAGAGCATTCTCCCGCTGGCCCCGCTGGCGGTCCCCGCCGGGACCGACGAGGCCGGCCGGACCGACGCCTCGGAGCTGTTCGCCCAGCTGGCCGCGCGGGCCGTCCCCGGGTTCGCGATCACCCCTGACAACGCCTCCGACGTGGCGGCCGTGTGCCGGCGCGCGGACGGCATCCCGCTGGCCATCGAGGTGGCCGCGGCCCGGCTGCGCACGATGTCCGTGGCCGAGCTGGCCCGGCAGTCGTCCGTGGTGGCGCCGGGCGGTCCGGTCGACCGGGCGCTGACCTGGAGCTACGGCCTGTGCGACGAGGCGGAGCGATTGCTGTGGGAGCGGCTCTCGGTGTTCGCCGGGCCGTTCACCGTCGAGGCGGCGGAGGAGGTCTGTTCCGGCCGCGGCCTGCCACGGGACGCCGTCCTGGAGACGCTTATCGGCCTGGTCGACAAGTCTGTCCTGGCCCGGGATGCGGGTGACGGGATGGAAGGCGACCCCGACGACGGCCCCGCCCGGTTCCGGCAGCTGGACACGGTCCGGGAGTTCGGGATGTGCCGGCTGGCGGATTCCGGGACGGTGACCGCCGTGCGGCGGCGGCTCATCGACCGCTACCTGGCCCGGGCCCGGCACTTCCGTGACCATTTCGCCGATGATGACCAGGCCGGGCGCCTGGCCGCGCTTCGCCACGGCCACGCCAACCTTCAGGCGGCGCTGGGATACTGCCTGCTGGACGACGCCAGCAGGGAATTCGAGGTACTGGGCGCGGAGCTGGCGACCGCGCTGTTCGGGTACTGGCAGGCGGCCGGACTGCAGCGCGAGGGCACGCACTGGATGGACCGGGTGCTGGAGCGTTTCCCCGGACCGGGGCGGGAGCGGGTGCGGGCGCTGGGCGTGCGCTGCTATCTGGGGACCACCGCCGGAGACGGGCGGCGGGCGATCGAGGACGGCCGCGCGTGCGTGCGGCTGGCGGCCGGCCTCGGCGACGAGCTCGCCGAGGCCCGCGGCTACCTGTACCTGTGCCACGCGCTGACCGTGGCCGGGGACTACCCGGCCGCGCTGGACGCCGGCTCGCGGGCCGAGCCCCGGCTGAAGGAGCTCCGCGACGGCATCGGGCTGCGCATCCTCGCCGCCCACATGGCGCACGCGCACCAGCTGGCCGGGAACCTGTCCGACGCCGACGTCTGGTACCGGCGCGGCGTCGACCTGTGGGGGCGGACCGACGAGCGCTGGTCGACCGGCTGGCTGCACCTGGTCGGCGGCTACACCTTCCTCCAGCAGGGCAGGCTGGAGGAATGCGCCGCCGCCTGGCGGGTCGCGCTGCGCAAGAAGCACAGCATCGGCGACGTCGTCGGCACCGGCTTCGCCCTGGAGGCGTTCAGCATGCTGGCCGTGGCCCGGGGCCAGGACGAGCAGGCGGCCTGGCTGTTCGGCGCGGCCGAGCCGATGTGGAACCGGGCCGGAGCCATGCTGTCGGCCAACCGGCCCCTCCTGGAGCTGCGGCAGGGCCTGTTCTCGCAGGTCCGCGGCCGGCTCGGGGCCCGGCGGTTCGACGTCCTGTTCGGCCGGGGCGAACGGTGCCCGCTGCCGGCCGCCATCGAGGCGGCGGGATCCGACTCCGGCTTCGACGCGCTCCCCGGCCCGGCGGAGCCCCAGACCCTCACCCGGCGCGAAGAAGAGGTCGCGGAACTGGCGATCACCGGACTGTCCAACCGGGAAATCGCCGAGCGGATGACCGTATCCAAGCGGACCGTGGACACCCATATCGAGCACATTTACGCCAAGACGGGAGTTTCCTCGCGGATCGCGCTGGCCCGGTGGCTGCGCTCCCGCGCGTGATCCCCGCGCGGGATTATCCCTCCCGCATTCCGGTAACAGCGTTTCCCCTGCTCGCAATTGCGTTTCGCAAATGCGTCGCCACCTGCGGATTTTCTCGGCGAAATCCGCTGACCGCCTATATCCCCGCATACTATCCTTTGGGCACTACTGACGAACTGAGGTGCTTATGGTGCGCGTACAGGAAAACCGGCGCGCCGGGCAGCTTCCCTCGGAGATCACCGGTTTCGTCGGCCGCAAGGCGGAACTCTCCCAGCTGCTGAAGCTGATCGGCGGCTCACGGCTGGTCACCGTGACCGGAACCGGAGGGGTCGGCAAGACCCGGCTCGCGCTCCGCGCGGCCGCGGCGGCGTCCGGCCGCTACGAGGGCGTGTTCCTCGCGGAACTGTCCGACCTGCGCGACCCCGGCCTCCTCGAGCGCACCGTCGCGACCGCCCTCGGGCTGCACGAGCGGGACACCCGGTCCGGCCTGGACGCTGTGCTCGAACGGGTCCGGAACCGGCCCGTCCTGCTGGTCCTCGACACCTGCGAGCACCTGATCGACGAGTGCGCGGAGTTCGCCGCGACGGTCCTGGCCCGGGCGGCCGGAGTCACGCTGCTGGCGACCAGCAGGCAGCCGCTGGACGTGCCCGGCGAGGCCGTCCTCCCCCTGGCCCCGCTGCCGGTAGTCGCCGACACCCCCGGCGACGCCGTCGAACTGTTCGCCCAGCGCGCCGCCGCCGCCGTCCCCGGATTCACCGTGACCGACGGCAACCGGGACGACGTGGCCCGCGTCTGCCGCCGCCTGGGCGGCGTCCCGCTGGCCATCGAACTGGCCGCCGTGCGGCTGCGCGCCCTGCCGCTGCGTGACCTGTCCGCCCGGCTGGACAGGCAGTTCCGGGTACTCGACGCCGCCCGCCGCGGCCCCGCGCCGGACCGCCTCCAGAGCCTGCACGGCGCCATCTCCTGGAGTTACAACCTGTGCTCGCCGGCCGAGCAGGCAGTGTGGGCACGGCTTTCCGTCTTCCCGGGCGATTTCAGCATCCGCGCGGCCGAGGCGATCGTCGCGGGCGACGGCATCACCCGCGACGAGGCCACGACGGCCATCATCGGACTGGTCGACAAGTCAGTGGTGCCGCGCAGCGACGCGGGCGGGACCCGCTACCGGCTGCTGGACACGATCCGCGACTTCGGGGCGGCCCGGCTCGCCGAGTCCCCGGCCGCCTCCGCCGTCCGGGACCGCCACGCCGCCTGGTACTTCCAGGCGGCCCGGGACTTCTACCGGAACCTCCCCAGCGGGGACCAGCTGGAGGACCTGGCCCGGCTGCGGATGGAGCACCCCAGCATCCGGGCGGCGCTGGCCCACACACTGTCCCGGGTTCCCCCCGCCGGAGCCCGTGCCGCCGCGGCCTCCGGCGTTCCGGCTCAGGCCCGCTGGGAGACGGACACCGGGATGAGCCAGGACCCGGAGACCCGGCTGAGCCCGGAGGAGGAGGACAGGCTGCGCCGGGAGGCCGCGTCGGGGGCCGCCGACCAGTACGCCTAATGGAAGATCTCCGGCAGGCTCAGCGAGGGCCGG
>WRBL01000129.1 GCA_009784565.1 Streptosporangiales bacterium
AGGGTGATGGGCAGGTCGCGGACTCGTTTTCCCGTCGCGTTGTAGATCGCGTTCGCGATGGCGGCGCCGACGCCGGTGATGCCGATCTCGCCGACGCCGCGGGCGCCCATGGGGGCGTGCGGGTCGGGGATGTCGGTCCACAGGATGTCGATGGGCGGCACGTCCGCGTGGACCGGGACGTGGTACTCCGACAGGCTCGGGTTCACGATCCGGCCGGTGCGCTCGTCGAACAGGGTCTCCTCCATCAGCGCCAGGCCCAGGCCCATGATGATGCCGCCGCGGAACTGGCTGGCCGCGGTCTTGGCGTTGAGGATGCGGCCGCAGTCGAACGAGCCGAGGAACCGGCGCACCCGGGTCTCCCCGGTCACCTCGCTGACCCCGACCTCGCAGAACAGCGCGCCGTAGGAGTGCATGGACCACTCCCCCGACTCCGTCGGCGGCGGGGCGACGCCCTCGGCGCTGATCTCGTCACGGCCCGCTCCGTCCAGCAGGGCCTCATAGCTCTCGCGGCGGTCGGGGTCCTCGATCGCGGCCAGGCCGCCGTCGGCGGTGCCGACCTCGTCCGGGGTGAGGCCGGCCAGCGGGGAGTCCTCGCCCGCGAGCTTGAGCAGTTCCCCGGCCAGTTCCCGGTGCGCGGCGATGACCGCGGCGCCGATCGACGCGGTCTGCTGTGACCCGCCCGCCATCACCAGGCCGGGCTGGGACGAGTCGCCGTAGGCGAACGTCACCTTGTCGGCGGGCAGGCCGAGCCGCTCGGCGGCGACCTGGGTCTGGGCGGTGGCGGTGCCCATGCCCATCTCGTGGGCGGCGATGTCGATCCGGGCCCGGCCGTCCCGCGTGATGGTGATCCGGGCGGCGCCGCCGGGCATCCGGACGTAGTCGAAGCTGGTGGCGGCGGTGCCCAGGCCGGTCCGCCACTCACCGTCCCGGCGCGTGCCCGGGGTCGCGTCCCGCTCGGACCAGCCGAACCGCTCCGCGCCCGTCCGGTAGGCCGCCACCAGGTTCCGGGAGGAGAACGGCTTCCGGGTGACCGGGTCGGTCTCCGGCTCGTTGCGCAGGCGCAGCTCAATCGGGTCGATGCCCATCTGGCAGGCCAGTTCGTCGACCGCGGACTCCAGCGCGAAGGTGCCGACCGCCGCTCCGGGAGCCCGCATGAACGTGTTGGACAGCGCGTCGAGGTTCGCGGACCGGACCTCGAGCTTGAGGCTGCCCGAGGAGTACATGCCCATCGTCCCCATGACGAACGGCTCGGGCAGCACGCTGTGCCGGCCCTTGGCGACCGTCCCGGTGTGGACGATCGCCTCGAACCGGCCGTCGGCGCCGGCGCCGATCGCGAGCCGCTGCTCGGTGGCGGCCCGTCCGCCGACCAGGCGGTACACGCCCTCCCGGGAGAGCGCGACCCGGACGGGGCGCCCGGCCAGCCTCGCGGCGGCCGCGGCCAGGATCTGGTGCTGCCAGACGCCCTTGCCGCCGAACCCGCCGCCCAGGTACGGCGATGACACGTGGACCTGGTCCTCCGGGATCCCGAAGATCTCGGCCAGGGTCCAGGCCTCGTGCCTCACCCCCTGCGTGGTGTCGTGGACGAACAGCTCGTCGCCGTCCCAGGCCAGGGTCGCCGCGTGCGGCTCGATCGCGTTGTGGTTGTGGCGCGGGGTCGTGTAGACGGCGTCGACCTTATGAGCCGCGCCTTCCAGGGCGGCTTCGGCGTCGCCGGCGGCGAGACTGAGCGGCTCTCCCGCGAACGCCCCGACTTCGGTGCCGCGGGCCTTGGCCTCGGCGAAGCCGGTCACCGCGGGCTCGGTCTCGTAGGCGGCCCGGATCAGGGAGCGGGCGTGGTCGGCCTGCTCCTGGGTCTCCGCCAGGACCAGCGCGACCGGCTGGCCGTTCCAGCGGACCTGGTCGCCGGCCATGACTTCCAGGCCGTCTCCGGACATGGCCTTCTCGGCGGTGAGGAAGCCGGGCGGCGGGTTCAGGCGGGGTGCGTTGCGGTGGGTCATGACCAGGACCACCCCGGATGCGCGTTCCGCCTCGCTCGTGTCGAGGCGAACGCGGCCCCGGGCGACGGTGCTGTAGAGCAGGGACGCGTAGACCATGCCGTCGAGGGGAATCTCGGCGGCGAAGGGGGCGGTGCCGGTGACCTTGAGGGCACCGTCCAGGCGGGACAGCGGCGCGCCGATCAGGCCGCCGCGGCGGGTCATCAGCGGGTCGGACTTCCCGTCCGGGGTCCAGCCGTCCCGGCCGAGAACCGTGGATTCCGCTGTCATTGGTCGGCTCCAGTCAGCTGGGAAAGGACAGCCACGATGATCCGTTCGGTGAGATCGATTTTGAAGGCGTTGTCGCGCAGGGGGCGGGCGGCCTCGAGCTCAGCCCGCGCGGCGGCGCGGAAGGACTCCGGGGTGGCCGGCTGGCCGCGCAGGGCCTCCTCGGCCCGGCTCGCCCGCCATGGTTTGGTGGCGACGCCGCCGAGCGCGAGGCGGACGTCGCGGACGGTGCCGTCCTCGACATCGACGGCAGCGGCGACGCTGGCCAGGGCGAACGCGTAGCTGGCCCGGTCCCGGACCTTGCGGTAGGCGGAGTGGGCGGCGAACGGCAGCGGGGGCAGCTCGACGGCGGTGATCAGCTCGCCGGGCCGCAGGACGGTCTCGGTCTCGGGGTGGTCTCCGGGGAGGGTGTGGAATTCGGTCAGGGGGACGCTCCGGGTGCCGTCGGCGCCGCGCAGGTGGACGGTGGCGTCGAGGGCCGCGAGCGCGACCGCCATGTCCGACGGGTGCGTGGCGGCGCACGCGCCGGAGGCTCCCAGGATGGCGTGGCCGCGGTTGAAGCCGTCGATCGCGTCGCAGCCGGTGCCGGGTTCGCGCTTGTTGCAGCGGGCTCCGTCGGCGTCGTAGAAGTACGGGCAGCGGGTGCGCTGCAGCAGGTTGCCGCCGACGGTGGCCATGTTGCGGATCTGGGGCGAGGCCCCGGCGACGAGGGCGCGGGCCAGGACCGGGTAGCGGGTCCGGACCGTCTCGTGCTCGGCGACCGCGGTGTTGCGGGCGGCCGCGCCGATCAGCAGGCCGCCGTCGCCGGTCTCGACGATGTCGGCCGACAGGCCGGTGACGTCGATGAGCGCGTCCGGCTTCTCGATGGTCTCGCGCATCAGGTCGACCAGGTTGGTGCCGCCGCCGAGGTAGCGGGCACCGCCGGCCGCGCCGTGGCGGAGGGCGTCGGCGGCGTCGGTGGCCTTGGTGTAGGTGAAGGGGTTCACGCTGTCGCCTCCGCGGACGCGTAGGTCTCGGTGATCGCGTCGACGATGCCGTTGTGCGCTCCGCAGCGGCACAGGTTGCCGCTCATCCGCTCGCGGATCTCCTCGCGGGTGAGTGCGATGTCTTCGCTGGTCAGGTCGCCGGTGACGTGACTCGGCACGCCGCGCCCGGCCTCGGCCGCCAGGCCGACGGCGGAGCAGATCTGGCCGGGGGTGCAGTAGCCGCACTGGAAGCCGTCATGAGCGATGAACGCCTTCTGCAGGGGATGCTGGTCGCCGGGGGTGCCGAGGCCCTCGATCGTGGTGACGTCCCGGCCGTCCGCCTGCACGGCCAGGGTCAGGCAGGACAGGACCCGCTCGCCGTCGAGCAGGACGGTGCAGGCGCCGCAGGCGCCCTGGTCGCAGCCCTTCTTGGTGCCGGGCAGGCCCAGGCGCTCGCGGAGGAAGTCGAGCAGCGAGACCCGGGGGTCATCCGGGAGCTCACGAGGTGAGCCGTTGACGATGACGGACATGCGTGGTCTCCGTTCATCCGAGGAATGATGTCAGTAACTGCCATCAAGTGAACTGTATCACGCATGATGACAGTTGCTGCCGTCACGCGGGGCGGCGGGCGGACTCCAGGGTCATCCGGGCCTGCTCGGCGGCGGCCCCGATGGGGTCCGGAAAGGTTCCCAGGCCGTGCGCGACCAGCGCCCCCTCATGCAGGAGCATGAGGGCCTCCCCCGTCCGTTCCGCCTCCGGCGGGCCGGCCTCCCGGGCGAGGCCGGTGAAGAGGGCGAGCATCCAGGCCTTCTGGCCGGCGATGACCGGATAGGCCCGGTGGGCGGGGTCGGTGATCTCCGCGTGGGCGTTGACCATGCTGCAGCCGCGGGGGCCGTTCTCCCGCATCCACTCCCGGGAGGCGGCGAAGACCGCCAGGATCCGCCCGGCCGGGTCCGGCGGGGCCGCCTCCAGGCGCCCGGCGAGGAAGGCCCGCCAGCGCTCGTCGCGCTCGGCGAGGTATTCCACGACAATCTGTTCCTTGGAGCCGAACCGGTCGTAGATGGTCTTCTTCGTCACTCCGGCCTCGGCCGCGATGAGGTCGACGCCGACCGCGTGGATGCCGCGCTCGTAGAACAGCCGGGCGGCCGCGTCCAGGACCCGCCGCGCGCCCGCCGTCATCGTGATCCTCCGGGGACCGTCGGGAACGTTCACGAGACCTGAGTATACAGCCCTGTATACTCTTCTCTGGTATACCGATCTGTATACAAAAGGAGAAGCCGTGAACGTGCTGCTGTCAGTCGCCTTCGTGCTCTGCTGGAGTTCCGGGTTCATCGGCGCCCGGCTCGGTGCGGGCACCGCGGCGGCGCTGACCACCCTGACCTGGCGGTTCGTTCCGCTCGCCGTGGTGCTCCTCGCCGCCGCCACGGTCCGGTCGGCCTGGCGCGGGCTGACCCCGCGGGACGTGGCCCGGCAGGCCGCCATCGGCCTGCTGTCGCAGAGCGGCTACCTGCTGACCGTCTACTCCGCGATCGGGCTCGGGGTCTCCAGCGGCACCACCGCCCTGATCGACGGGGTGCAGCCCCTCGTCGTCGGGGCGCTCGCCGGACCCCTGCTGCGCCAGCGGGTCCCGCTCCGGCAGTGGGCGGGGCTGGGCCTCGGGCTGGCCGGCGTCGCCGTGGTCGTGACCGCCGACGCGGGGGCCAGCCCGGCCGTGGCCTGGTGGGCCTTCGCCGTCCCGTTCGGCGGGATGCTCTCGCTGGTCGCCGCCACGTTCCTGACCGCCCGGACGGCCGGCGCCGCCCCGGTTCCGCCCCTGGCCTCGATGGCCGTCCACGCCACCACGAGCGCCGTCGTCTTCGCCGCCCTCGCCGCGGCCGCCGGGACCGCCCGGCCGCCCGCCAGCGACTCGTTCTGGACCGCGGTCGCCTGGCTGATCGCCTTGTCGACCTTCGGCGGCTACGGCCTGTACTGGCATATCCTCAAGCGCTCCGGCGTCACCCGGGTCAACGCCCTGATGTTCCTCATGGCCCCGGTCACGGCGATCTGGGGAGCGCTGATGTTCGGCGAGCCCTTCAGCGTCCGCACCGCCGCCGGACTGGCCCTCAGCCTCGCGGCCGTCCGGCTCGGCGGCCCGGCGCGGGCACCCGGTGCGGCCCTGGCTGGCGCGGACCGGGGCGGGCTCAGCCCCGCGAAGCGGGCCTGGCCGCCGCCTCGTCGGCGGCGGTGATCCTGGCGGCCAGGTCGCCGAGCTGGCCGCGGACCCGGGCCTGCTGGAGGTGATCGTGGTAGTCGCGGGAGCTGACGATCTTCCCGTCGCGGACGCGCATCACGAAGATCGCGGGCTGCGAGACCGGCTCGCCGGTCACGGCGTGGGTCTTCTGGTAGGCGAACTCGGCCACGATGACCTCGGGGTCGGCCGTCTCAATGATCCCGCGGATCTCCGGCCGGGCCCGGTGCCCGGGCATGACGGCGCCCTCGGGGATCCGGGCGCGCATCTCGGCGCGGCTGCGCAGAGGCGGCTCGCCCGTCGGGTCGAACGGATGACAGACGTCGATCTCGTCGGCGTAGAGGTCGGGGATGTGGCCCACCTGGCCGTCGGCGATGCTGTTCACGAGATCGAGGAAGACCTCGCGGGGACCGCGGGGTTCGGCCATGAGGTTCTCCTGCCAGACATTATCCGGAACGACACTCCGGATAATACCGAGTCACGAGGAGCGCACGCGGCTGCCCGGGCCCGGTTCCAGCCGCAGCCGGGGGCGGTCGCCGAGCTCATGGCCTTCGGCGCAGGTCAGGGTGGTCCGGACCGGGGCGCCGCAGTCGTCGTGCCGGACGACCACGGGCGGGCCTTCCGGGCCGGACAGGTGACGGTCGCCCCACTGCATGATCACGATCAGGACCGGGATCAGCTCCCGGCCCGGACCGGTGAGCCGGTACTCCAGGCGTTCGCGCGCTCCCGGTTCCCGGTAGGCGGTTCGCTCGACCAGGCCGGCGTCGGACAGGCGGGCCAGCCGGGACGACAGGACGTTGCGGGCGATGCCCAGGTGCCCGGCCAGCTCGTCGAACCGCCGGACCCCGTTGGCCACGTCGCGCAGGACCAGGATCGTCCACCGGTCCCCGATCAGCTCCATGGTCCGGGCGATCGAGCAGGTTCCGCTGTCGTAGGCGCTGAACGGGTTCACCCCGGCATCGTACGCTCATCTGAGTTGTTTATTGAAACCCAGATGATCTAACGTAGCCGCCATGACGACAGCACCCGAGGCCGAGCAGCCCGGCGCGCAGCAGCGGACCCGCACGTTCAGCTGGGAAGACCCGATGGCGGGCGCCGCCGCCGCGGCCGGCATGAGCGGGGCGGAGCTTTTCGCCGCGATGACCGAGGGGAAGATCCCGGCGTCGCCGATCGGCGCGCTGCTGGACTTCGACGGTTCCGAGTTCGGCGACGGGACCGCCTCGTTCCGGCTGACCCCGCAGGAATTCCACTACAACCCCATCGGCACGGTCCACGGGGGCGTGTTCTCCACGCTGCTGGACTCCGCGTGCGGCTGCGCCGTGCATACCAAGCTGCCCGCGGGCACCTTTTACACGAGCCTGGACCTGACGGTGAAGTTCCTGCGCCCGGTGACGATCGCGACCGGGCCCGTCACCGCGCACGGCACGGTCACGCACTTCGGCCGCCGTACCGCCCTGGCCGAGGCCAGGCTCACCGACGACGACGGCAAGCTCTACGCGACCGCCACCAGCAGTTGCCTGATCATGCGCCCGGAGTGAGGACGCAGTCGCCGCAGACGGCGGCGGACCGGGGAGCGCCGGCGGGCTCTTGGACAGGGCCTCGGGAGAGACGCAGCATTGACCGTACGGGAGCCTTCGACCGGGGTCAATGCCGGCCCTGCCGTAGGATGCGGTGACGTCCGTGGCACGGGAACCCGGTGGGAGTCCGGGGCGGTTCCGCCACTGTGAAGTTCCCTGGCCGCGAGGCACCAGGGGGCGCAGCCAGACACTGGCCGCGGGCGGAGACCTGCCGATCGACGGAGCGAGAACTCCGGAGGAGGACACCCCCATGGCCGCCGATGAGGCCGCGCGCGTCGCGCTGCTGTCCACGTCCGACACCGACCTGCTGTCCGCCCGGGCCAGCGGACTAAACTACGCCTGGGTCAACCCGAGCCGGGCCAGCGATGACGAGCTCAGCGCCGCCACCGGCGGCGCCAGCCTCGTCGTCGTCCGCCTGCTCGGCTCCCCCAGCGACCTGTGGCCGGGCCTGGCCGCCGTCCGCGAGGCGGGAACGCCGCTGGTCATCCTGGGCGGCGAGCAGCAGCCGAACGCCGAGCTCATGGAGCTGTCCACCGTCCCGACCGGGGTGGCCGCCGAGGCCCACCGGTACCTGGCCGAAGGCGGCCCGGCCAACCTGGCCCAGCTGCACGCGTTCCTGTCCGACACGGTGCTGCTGACCGGCGAGGGCTTCGAGCCCCCGGCGGCCGTCCCGGCCTGGGGATTCGCGCGGCGGCCGGAGCGCGGCACCGACGACGGCCGCCCGAAAATCGGCGTCCTGTACTACCGCGCCCATGAGGTGAGCGGCAACAGCGGTTTCGCCCACACGCTGGCGGACGCGATCGAACAGGGCGGGAACGCCCGATCCGTTCTGATCTACGCGGGGTCGCTCCGGTCGGCCCCGGACGAGCTGTACCAGGCCCTCGAGGGCCTGGACACCCTGATCGTGACCGTGCTGGCGGCCGGGGGCAGTGTCCCGGCCGGGTCTAGCGCGGGCGGCGACGACGAGGCGTGGGACGTGGAGCGGATGGCCGCGCTCGACATCCCGGTGCTGCAGGGCCTGTGCCTGACCGGCGGGCGCGCGGAGTGGGAGGCGTCCGACGACGGGGTGTCGCCGCTGGACTCGGCCAGCCAGATCGCGATCCCCGAGTTCGACGGGCGGATCATCACCGTCCCGTTCTCGTTCAAGGAGATCGACGCCGACGGCCTCCCCCGCTACGTCGCCGACGCCGAGCGGTGCGAGCGCCTGGCCGGGATCGCGGTCAACCACGCACGCCTCAAGCACGTCCCGAATAACACCAAGAAACTGGCGCTCGTACTCTCCGCCTACCCCACCAAGCACTCCCGGATCGGGAACGCGGTCGGCCTGGACACCCCGGTATCGGCGGTCCGCCTGCTGCGGCGCCTGCGGGAGGCCGGCTACGACATCGGGGACGGCAACCCGGTGACCGACGCGATCGCGAAGGCCGACGACACCGAGGCCGGCGACGCGCTCATCCACGCGCTGATCGCGGCGGGCGGGCAGGACGAGGAGTGGCTGACCAGCGGCCAGCTCACCTCCGCGCACGTGCGGATCACCGCTGAGGAGTACCGCGCATGGACCTCTGACCTCCCCGAAGACCTGCGCACCGCGATGACGGAGGCCTGGGGCCCGGCCCCCGGCGAGCTGTTCGTCAACGACTCCCGGGAAATAGTGCTGGCCGCGATCGAGGCCGGCAACGTGGTGCTGCTGATCCAGCCGCCGCGCGGGTTCGGCGAGAACCCGGTCGCGATCTACCACGACCCCGACCTGCCGCCCAGCCACCACTACCTGGCCGCGTACCGGTGGATCGCCCGCGGCTTCGGCGCGCATGCGGTGGTTCACCTGGGCAAGCACGGGTCCCTGGAGTGGCTGCCCGGCAAGAACGCCGCCCTGTCGGCGTCGTGCGGGCCGGACGCGGTCCTCGGGGACCTGCCGCTGATCTACCCGTTCCTGGTCAACGACCCGGGCGAGGGCGCGCAGGCCAAGCGGCGCGCGCACGCCACGATCGTGGACCACCTGGTGCCGCCGATGGCCCGGGCGGAGTCCTACGGCGACATCACGAGGCTCGAGCAGCTGATGGACGAGCACGCCAACATCGCGGCCATGGACCCGGCCAAGCTGCCCGCGATCCGGGGCGAGATCTGGTCCCTGATGCGGGCGGCGGAGATGCACCGCGACCTCGGCCTGGACGAGCGGCCGGAGGACGCGGAGTTCGACGACTTCCTGCTGCACGTCGACGGCTGGCTGTGCGAGATCAAGGACGCCCAGATCCGCGACGGCCTGCACGTGCTGGGGGACGCGCCCGCCGGCGAGGCCCGGGTCAACCTGGTGCTGTCGATCCTGCGCGCCGCCCAGGTCTGGGGCGGGGTCGGCAACGCGGTGCCGGGGCTGCGGGCCGCGCTCGGCCTGGCCGAGGGCGCGCCCCTGACCGACGTCGACCGGTTCGAAGATCAAGCCCGTCAGCTGACCGAACGGATGGAGGCTTCCGCCTGGTCGCCTTCGGCCGTCGCCGGCCTGCACGAGGACGCTGACGTCCGCCGCGTCCTGTCGTTCGCGGCGCAGGAGGTCGTGCCGCGGCTGGCTCGCACTGCCGACGAGCTGAGCGCCGTCCTGCACGCCCTGGACGGCGGGTTCATCCCGGCCGGGCCGTCCGGGTCGCCGCTGCGCGGCCTGGTCAACGTGCTGCCGACCGGGCGGAACTTCTACACGGTCGATCCCCGGTCGGTCCCCTCCCGGCTGGCGTGGGAGACCGGGCAGTCCCTGGCCGCGTCGCTGCTGACCCGGTATCTGGAGGAGACCGGGGACTACCCCACGTCGGTCGGGCTGTCGGTCTGGGGCACCAGCGCGATGCGCACCAGCGGCGACGACATCGCCGAGGCCCTCGCGCTCCTCGGGGTCCGGCCCGAATGGGACGAGGCGTCCCGGCGGGTCTCTTCTTTGTCCGTGGTTCCGCTGCCTGAACTCGGACGGCCCCGGATCGACGTGACGCTGCGGATCTCCGGGTTCTTCCGGGACGCGTTCCCGCACGTGGTCGCGATGCTGGACGACGCGGTGCGGATGGTCGCCTCGCTGGAGGAACCGGCTGATCAGAACTTCGTGCGGGCGCACTACCTGGACGATCTGGCGGACCACGGGGATGAGCGGCGGGCGAGCACGCGGATCTTCGGGTCCAAACCCGGATCGTACGGGGCCGGCATCCTGCAGGTCATCGAGTCCGGGTCGTGGCGGGACGACGCCGACCTGGCCGAGGTGTATACGGCGTGGGGCGGTTTCGCCTACGGCCGGGACCTGGACGGCGTCCCGGCGGCCGACGACATGCGGGCCAGCTACCGGCGGATCAAGGTCGCGGCCAAGAACACCGACAGCGCCGAGCACGACATCGCCGACTCCGACGACTACTTCCAGTACCACGGCGGCATGATCGCCACCGTCCGGGCGCTGACCGGTTCGGACCCTCGCGCCTATGTCGGGGACTCGACCTCACCCGACGCGGTGCGCACCCGCACCCTCGCGGAGGAGACGGCCCGGGTTTTCCGGGCCCGGGTGGTGAACCCCCGCTGGATCTCGGCGATGCAGCGCCACGGCTACAAGGGCGCGTTCGAACTGGCGGCGACCGTGGACTACCTCTACGGGTTTGACGCGACCGCCGGCGTGGTCCACGACTGGATGTATAACTCGCTGGCACAGTCGTACGTGCTGGACGAGACGAACCAGGAGTTCCTGCGGCGGTCCAACCCGTGGGCGCTGCGCGGGATGGTCGAACGGCTGCACGAGGCCGCGTCGCGCGGGCTCTGGGAGTCACCCGACCCGGCCGTCCTGCAGGAACTGCAGCGGGTCTACCTGGAGGTCGAAGGGGACCTGGAGGACTCGGAATGACTGTTTCTCGCCTACTGGTCCTCGGAATCGGGATGGGGCCGTCGCAGGTCACACCCGAGGTCGCCGCCGCGCTGAAGTCCTGCGACTACGTGATCGCGGCACGCAAGAGCGACAACGACGCGCTGCTCGCGGTGCGGCACGCGGTCGCCGCGTCGTTCAACGTGCCGGTGGTCGAGGTGCGCGACCCCGAGCGGGACCGGCAGGCCAGCCCGTTCCACTACAAGGGCGCGGTCGCGGACTGGCACTCCGCGCGGGTCGAGGCGTTCGAGGCGGTCATCCGCGAGCGCGGCGGCACCGTCGGGTTCCTGGTCTGGGGAGACCCGTCGCTGTACGACTCGACGGTCCGCATCGCTTCTTCGCTGTCCGCCCGGCTCGGCATCGATTATGACGTCCTGCCCGGAATCAGCGCACCGCAGTTGCTAGCGGCCCGGCACAAGATCGTGCTGCACGAGGTCGGAAACCCCTTGCACATCACCACCGGACGGCGGCTCCGGGAGGCGGTGGACGCCGGGCAAGGCAACATTCTGGCCATGCTGCTTCGCGCACTCGAACTCGACGGTTTGGACGACTGGACCATCTGGTGGGGCGCGAACCTGGGCACTGACTCCGAAGAACTGGTCTCTGGACGGGTCGGTGACGTGCGAGCCGCCGTCGAGGAGGCCCGGGTCCGGGCGAAGGACACGGCAGGCTGGGTGCTGGACATCTGCCTGCTCCGGGCTCCTTCTGAGCCGGCTGACTCATGAGCGGACTGCTGGTCGCCGGAACCACGTCGGACGCCGGAAAGAGCGTCGTCACGACGGGCCTGTGCCGGGCCTTCGCCCGGCGCGGCGTCCGGGTCGCGCCGTACAAGGCGCAGAACATGTCGAATAACTCCATGGTGTGCGCCGATCCGTCCAGTGGCGGCTTCGCCGAGATCGGGCGGGCGCAGTGGGCCCAGGCCCAGGCCGCCCGCGTCGAGCCCGAGCCCGCGATGAACCCGGTCCTGCTCAAGCCCGGAACCGACCGTCGCAGCCATGTGGTCCTGATGGGCCAGCCCGCTGGGGACGTGTCCTCGTCTGACTGGGTCTCCGGCCGTCGGCATCTCGCGGCCGCCGCGCATAACGCCTTCGATGACCTCGCGTCGCGCTACGACGTGATCGTGGCCGAGGGCGCGGGGTCCCCCGCCGAGATCAACCTGCGGTCCGGGGACTACGTGAACCTGGGCCTGGCCCGGCACGCCGGGCTGCCGGTCCTAGTCGTGGGTGACATCGACCGGGGCGGGGTGTTCGCCTCGATGTTCGGCACGGTGGCGCTGCTGGATCCGGAGGACCAGGCGCTGATCGCCGGATTCGTGGTGAACAAGTTCCGGGGCTCGGCTGACCTGCTCTCGCCGGGCCTGGTTTCGCTGTCGCGGTTGACGGGCCGGCGCGTGTACGGGGTGCTGCCGTACGACCCGGACCTGTGGCTGGATTCCGAAGACGCCCTGGACCTGGCCGGCCGCCGGGCGCCGTCCCGTTCGGGTTCCTTCCGGGTCGCTGTCGTCCGTCTCCCCCGGATCAGCAATTTCACCGATCTGGACGCCCTCGGCCTGGAACCGGACCTGGACGTGGTGTTCGCCTCCGGCCCGCGCGACATCGCCGACGCCGATCTGGTGGTACTGCCCGGCACCCGGTCCACCGTGGCGGATCTGGACTGGCTCCGGTCCCGGGGCCTGGACTTCGCGCTAACCGATCATGTCCGGCGCGGGCGGCCGGTCCTCGGTATCTGCGGCGGGTTCCAGATGCTGGGGTCGGTGATAGCTGACTCTTCGGGAGTGGAGGGCCCAGCGGGAGCGTCCGTTCCGGGTCTCGGGCTACTAGACGTCCGGACGGACTTCACCGAGGACAAGATGCTGCGACTGCCGTCAGCAACCGGTCTCGGGGTGCCGGTGGCCGGCTACGAGATCCACCACGGCCGGATCACCCGGGGCGGCTCCGGTTCCGAGTTCCCCGGCGGACTGCGCGCGGGGAACGTCTTTGGCACTATGTGGCACGGAGCCCTCGAAGGCGACGCTTTCCGGGGCGCGTTCCTGGGCGACGCGCTCGGCCGGGTGCCATCGGAGGTCAGCTTCCCGGCTGCCCGCGACCGGCGTTTCGATCTTCTCGCCAGCATGGTCGAGGAACATCTGGACGTGGACATGCTGCTGGACCTGGCCCGCTGCGGTCCGCCTTCCGACCTGCCCGTACTGCCCCCGGCAGGAGGTTCGGCATGAGACTGCTCATCCTCGGCGGCACCGCCGAGGCCCGGGAACTCGCCTCGGTCCTCGTGGGAGCGGGCATGGACGTGACCACATCCCTCGCCGGCCGTGTAGCGAAACCCAGACTGCCGGTGGGACAGGTCCGCATCGGCGGTTTCGGCGGCGTCCCTGGCCTGCGCGAGGCGCTGAAGGACTACGACGCTGTGGTCGACGCCACCCACCCGTTCGCTCTCGGGATGACGGCAAACGCCGCGGCTGCTTGCCCGCTCGCGCACGTGCCGCTGCTGCGCCTGGAACGCCCCGGCTGGCCCGCCGATCCGTCCTGGCATTACGCGGACACCCACGAGTCGGCGGCAGAGCTCGCGGCCCGTCTCGGGTCCCGCCCGTTCCTCACCATCGGCCGCCAGGAACTAGCCCGCTTCGTCCCGGCTCTGGGTTCACATCCGGTCCTGGCCCGTGTCGTCGACGTTCCGGACCTGGCCCTGCCGCCGCTGTGGGAGCTGGTGACCAGCCGGGGCCCGTACACCCTCGACGGCGAACTCGCCCTGATGCGCCGACACGGCAGCGACGTCCTGGTCACCAAGGACTCCGGCGGCACCTACACCTGGCCCAAGATGGAGGCCGCTGCGTCCCTGAACGCCGCGGTCATCGTCGTCCGCAGGCCCCCGGGCCCGGAGGGCGTCCCCGCCGTCCACGACGTCCCCGCCGCCGCGGACTGGGTCCTCGGTCTCTGACCGCCCCGCCTGTCCCGGGCCAAGTTCATGAGGGACACAGCGTGAGCACACCGCGTGAACAGCTCGCTGATTGATCAGTCCGTAGACTTTCTTCGGACGATGGGGGAGGAATGGAAGGCACAGGCATGAACTGGCGCAAAGCCAGCTACAGCAACGGTGACGCCCGCACAATCCTCAGCGTGCCCGCCGCCGCGTGGCAACAGTTCACCGGGTCGCCGCGGTAGGCGCCGCGGCAGCGCCCCGACGACTTCCGGAGTGTCCTATGCCCCACCGGATCCTGCACCTGTCTGACACCCACGTGACCGCGAGCGGCTTCGATGAGGACGGTGTGGACGCTCTGGGCTCGCTCGACCGGATCCTCCGGGACTGCCGGCACCTCCCCGACCTGGACCTGATCGTGGTCACCGGCGACATCGCCGACGACGGCTCGGCCGAGGGTTGCTCCCTGGTCCGCGACCGGGTCGGTCGGTTCGCCGCTGACCGCGGCATCCCCGCCATATATACGACCGGCAATCACGACCGCCGGCCCGGCTTCACCACCGCACTCGGCACCGGGCATCACAACGCTGATGGCAGCGACGCCGGACGGCTTCTGCGCGGCCTGGACGAGGAACGAGCGGCGGTCAGCGCAGTCGGCGGGTTGCGAGTGGTCACTCTCGACAGCCTGGTCCCGGGCTCCGCGCACGGCGTCGTCAGCCAGGCCCAGCTCGATGCCTTGCGGGACGTCCTTCGCGATCCCGCTCCAGCGGGAACCGTTCTCGCCCTGCACCACCCGCCGGTGCATACTCCCACCGCGCCGTGGCTGAGCGGCCTGGGCCTGCGCAACGGCGCCGACCTGGCGGCCGCCGTTCAGGGCACGGACGTGACCGCGATCCTGTGCGGCCACTTCCACCTGCAGCTGACCGGGCAGTTCGGCGGCACTACCGTCTGGGTGACCCCGGGGGTCGTGACACGCGCCGACCTTACCGCGCCGCCGGGACTTTTCCGGGGCGTCAAGGGCGCGGGCGCCACCGTCGTCGACCTCGGCGGCCCGTTCTCCCCGTCATTCCATGTCCTGCACGCTCGCGATCCCCAGGCCGGACAAGAGGTCTATGTCGTGGATCCGGCCACGTGGCAGCCTGCGCCCGAGGAGCAATCGGCCTGACCGCTGCCGGGCCGGGTGCCGCTCCGCTACAGTTTCCGGCCATGACAGAGATACCGGCGGCGGAATCCCGGACGCGGCACAGGGCGGCGATGCTCCTGATCGTCACGGACGACGGGCTGCTCATGCACCATCGCGACGACAAGCCCGGTATCCCGCACCCGGACTGCTGGGCGGGTTTCGGGGGCGCGGTCGAGGAGGGCGAGACCGTCGAGGAGGCTCTGCACCGGGAGGTCCGGGAGGAGACCGGCCTGGAGATCGCTGATCCGGTGTTCCTCGCCGACGCCGTCGATCATGAGGGGGACGGCCGGCTGGTCTCCCTGTTCTACGTGACCGCCGACTGCACGCCGGACGACATCGACCTGCAGGAGGGAGCCGACGTCGGGATCCAGCGTCTGGACGACCTTCCGGGCCTGAAGATCACCCCGTTCGTCCGGCGGGTGATCGAGGACCGCCTGCGGCCGGTGATCGACGCCAGCCGGCAGTCACCCGGGCCCGCGTAACGCCCGCTGCCGCGCGGCCCCGGGGAAACCTCCTCAGGTCCGGATCGGAACGGGCCGGATCCCGGAGTTGGGCCCGTACCCGGGTGGCAGCAAGACCCAGCCTCGGTTCAGGCGGTAGGTGACCGCGCGGTAGTAGTAGCCGGACAGCGCGTCCGGGTCAGTGCTCAGCCGGGTGGCGTAGCGGCGGATGGCGTCGACGTAGCGCCAGCTCGGGTTGTACGCGTGCACGGCGGCGTCGATGTCGCCGGGCGCGCCGTGATCGGCCAGGAACCGGGCGGCGGCGGCGATCGCGTTCCGGGGCCGGTGGACATCGCCATGGCCGTAGAGGGCCCAGGTCGACGGGATGAACTGCATCGGCCCCTCTGCTCCGGCGCTGCTCAGTCCGGCGATGCGGCCGAAATCGGTCTCGGCGAAGTTGATCGCCGCCAGGTACGTCCACGGCACCCCGGTGGCGCCCTGCGCCGCCTGGTAGTCCGCGCGCAGCGACGCCAGGCTGTCGGCCGGGACGATCTTCCACCGGGGAAGCTTGGTGGTGGGCGAGGCCAGCGCCGCCAGGTCGGCGACGGCCGCGATGTCTCCGGCGGCCGCGCCACGCTGTGACCAGGCCACGTGCTTGATGACCGTCCGGGACAGGCCGGGCCGCCCGGCGAGCCGCAGGCACGCCGCCTGGACGATGAGGGCCTGCCTGGCCATCACCGCCGGGGAAGCACGGCCTTCGCCCAGGACCTTCTCGGCCGAGGCGAGTTCGCTGGCGAGGCGCACCGGATCGCTGGCGGCGGTCGTG
>WRBL01000130.1 GCA_009784565.1 Streptosporangiales bacterium
GGGACAGGTAGCCGTCGAGCGGCTCTTCGAGGGTGTGCTCGGCGAGGGCGGTGGTGCCGCCGTCCAGGTATTCGAGGGTGCGGCGGGCGATTTCCCGCTGGTCTTCCGGCTTCATCGCGCTCACGGCTCCAGGGTGCCGAGGATGACCTGGGTGTCCTGCAGGAACATCTCGACCTTGCTGATCTTCTCGTCGGTGTAGAACAGGAGCTCCACCGCCGGGAACGTGACCGTCTTCCCGGTCGCCCTGGCGGTCCACTCCATCTCGGAGTACAAGATGATGAGGTCGTCGTCCGGCACGTCCCACACGTGCAGCGGCCTCACCTTCTGGTTCCACAGGGACCGCATCGTGGCGTTCATGCTCGCCCATTCCTCACGGCCGGAGTACACGCCGCCGTGGGGAAGGGAAGCGGGCTCGATGATCTCGTAGTCGTCGGTGAAGTTGTCCCACATCGCCTGCCGCGACTTGTCGCTGGTGATGTCGTCCTCGAACTCCGCGGCGTGCTGCATCGCCCGGTAGGCCAGGAGGTTGCGGGACGGCGACGGCGGATCCACCGCCAGCGCGGCGTGGGCCGGAGTGGTGTAGGAGGGGTCGCACGCCGCGGCGGCCGCGGCCCGGGTCTCGTCGTCGAGGGTGGTCAGGATGAGCGCCGTGTCGGAGTGGAAGATCTCGATGTGATCGATGCGTGCCTCGCCGTCGAACCACAGCAGCTCGATCGTCGGCCAGGACGCGGAACGGCCCGTGGCGTTGGCGGTCCACTCCATGGTGGTGCGCATGGCGACGACGTTCTCGCAGGGGATGTCCCACCGCTTCTCGACGGTGAGCTTCTGCTGCCACAAGGCGCGCATCCGGTCGTGCATCGCCTGCCATTCCCCGCGGCCGTGGAACAGGCCCGCCTGCGGCAGGGACGGCGGCTCCAGCAGCGTGAACGAGGGGGAGTAGGCGTCGATCGCCGCCCGGTTGGTCTGTTCGCTGGTCAGGTCGGCGTAGTCCGCCTCGCCCGCCAGCCGCAGGAGCGTCTCGACGTTGCGTGAAGGCATGGGGTTCAGCTCCCGAGAACGACGTAGGAGGGATCGGTGCGGTCGTGGCGGTCGAGCAGTTGCTGGAGGTCACTGGTCACTGGATGCTCCCGCGATGCCGGTGGCGGCGATGTAGCCGAAGACGAGGGCGGGAGAGATGCTCGCGCCGGCGCCGAGGTAGTGGCGGCCCATGACGGTGGCGGAGGCGTTGCCCGCCGCGTACAGGCCGCCGATCGGCTCGCCCGCCTCGGTCAGGACCCGGGCCCGCTCGTCGGTGAGCAGCCCGCCGCAGGTGCCGAAGTCACCGGGATACTGCGCCGACGCGTAGTACGGGCCGGTGTCGAGGGGAGCGAGGGCACCGAGCCGGGGGTCGCCCATGAACCAGTCGTAGGCGCGGTCACCGCGGCCGAAGTCCGGGTCCTTCCCGGCCCGGGCGTGGGAGTTGAAGCGGCGGACGGTCGCCTCCAGCCCCTCGGGGCTGATCCCGGCCTGGGCGGCCAGTTCCGCCAGGCTGTCCGCCTTGAGGATGAAGCCGTCGTCGATCCATTTCCGGGGCAGGTCGCCGGGGACGATGCCGAACAGGGACCGGCGCCGGTAGCTGTCGTCGAAGATGAGCCAGGCCGGAACGGACGGGCTGACCTGATCGTGGGCGAACATCGTCTTGCCGACCTCCATGTAGGAGACGGCTTCGTTGACAAAGCGGCTGCCCGCGGCGTCCACGATGATCGTGCCGGGCCGCCAGCGGGCCCGGGAGAACGCGTTGAGCCGCTTGCCGCCGTAGGGCTTGGGCGGGGAGCCGTCGGGCATGCGGGGCCCGGGTCCCCAGATCGCCTCGTCGAGCAGGTCCGTCGCGGCGCCGAGTTTGATGGCCAGCTCCATGACCTCCCCGGTGTCGCCGGGGCTGGCGAAGGTCCACGCGGCGGTCGTCGCCTGGTCGCCGCCGTGGGTCTGGCGGAGTTCCTCGCTGCGGGCGAACCCTCCGGCCGCGAGCAGCACCGCCCGGCGGGCGCGGACCCGTAGTTCCTTCCCGTCTTTGCCGGCGGTGCTCCTGGAAACAATGGCGCCGGTGACCCGGTCGCCGGTCATGATCAGGTCCGTGACCGGGGCCTGGGTCCATACCTGGACGCCGCGTGCCAGTGCCTGTTCCAGGAGGCGCCCGGCCAGCGCACCGCCGTTGGAGGTGAGGGCCTGGCCCCGCAGCTTGCCGCCGTAGGTGCGGGCCAGGACCTTGACGCCGGTGAGCAGGTCTATCAGGCTCCGGTTGTAGTACGACATGCGGGTGAGCTCGGTGCCGTAGCCGATGAGGCCCAGGCCGGCGCTGGACCCGGGGCGGAGCTTGCCTTTCCAGGGCCCGAGACGGTTCGTGTCGAACGGGTGCGCCTCCAGCGTCCGGCCGCGGTCCTTGCCGCCGGGACGGTCGCAGTAGTAGTCGGAGTAGCCCTCGGCGTACCGGAACGGGATGCCCTGACTGGTCAGGAACGCGATGACCCGAGGCCCGGTCCGGATGAATGCCTGGCGGCGTTCGGCGGAGGTGGCCGGGCCTTCCGCGCCGGCGTCGCCGACGACGGCCTGGAAGTAGGCGAGGGCGTCCTTCTCGGAGTCGGGGCTGCCCGCCGCCCGCATGGGCGGGCTGTCCGGGATCCAGACGCCGCCGCCGGACATGGCGGTGGAGCCGCCGATGAGGTCGGTCTTTTCCGCCACGAGCACGTCGAGGCCGTGATGGCGCGCGGCCAGTGCCGCGGTGAGCGCCGCGCCGCCGCTGCCGGCGATCACCACGTCGGCGGTCATGTCCCAGTCAGGCATGAGGGGAACCTCCGGTTCGGTCAGCGCGCCCAGGCCGGGTCGGCCGGTGCCGGGTGGCGGTAGAGGGCGGCGGCGTTGGCGTGGGTGAGCTGCCGGATCTCGTCGTCGCCGAAGCCGCCGATCATCGTGTCCACCTGGGCCTGGGTGTCCGGCCAGCTGGTGTCGGAGTGCGGGTAGTCGGTTTCGAGCAGGATCCGGTCGGTCCCGATGTGGTGGCGCAGTTCGAGGCTGCGCGGCTCCTCGATCATGCAGAACCAGAAGTTGCGCACCAGCAGCTCGGAGGGGGAGATGTCCTCGCCCCACGCCATGACCTCGCCCCGCTGGCGTTCGCCCCGCTCCATGCGCTCCCGCAGCAGCGGCACCCAGCCGATGCCGCCCTCGGAGAACACCAGCTTGAGCTCCGGGTACCGGACGGCGGCCTTGGAGTACACCCAGTCCGCGCCGGCGCACAGGGTCTGCGCCGCCCACAGGAGGCCGGTGACCGTGACCGGGGTGTCGCTGGAGGCGGCCGGGCGGGTCGAGGATGATCCCAGGTGCAGGTTGATGACCGTGCCGGTCTCCTCGCACGCGGCGAAGAACGGGTCCCAGTGCCGGGTGTGGATCGACGGGAGCCCGAGCCGTTCCGGGTTCTCGGAGAAGTGCACCGCCTTGAACCCGCGCGCGGCGTTGCGCCGGATCTCCGCCGCCGCCTCGGCCGGGTCGGGTATGTAGACGACCGAGGCCGGGATGATCCGGCGCGGGTAGGGCCCGGCCCATTCCTCGGCGACCCAGTCGTTGTAGGCGCGGACGCAGGCCTGCGCCAGGCCGGGGTCGCGCTGGCCCCAGATCTTCTGCCCGCAGAACCCCCAGACCATGGACGGGAAGCAGACCGAGGCGTAGACCCCGTCGGTGTCCATGTCCCGGATCCGGGCGTGAATGTCGTGAGAGCCGGCCCGCATCTCGTCGTACCACAGGGTGCGCACCAGGTCGTCGAGGCCGCGCAGGCGCCGCCCGGCGGTGGAGTCGGCCCCGGTCCAGCGGCGCGGCTCGCCGTCGACGATCCAGGCGGGCCCGCCGGCGGCGTCGGCCGCCACGCGCGGCGCGTCGGCCCGGTACCTGGCGGGGACCCGGTCGGTGAACGTGCCGGGTGCCTCGCAGACGTGATCATCGACGGAGTAGAGCAGGTATTTCCGCGGGCGCGGGGCGGGCTCGGGCAGGAACTCCACGGGCCGGGTCCGGGTGTGCTCGGCGAGGGCTCCCAGTTCGTCGAAGGTGCGCGCCATGGCCGCTCCCGTCGTTGGCGAATGACCGGCAACCCCTGTTTAACATGTGAGCATTCACTCAGCAAGAGGGTCCTTGCATGGCGGGCAAGGGAATCCTTGCGCTGTTTCGCCTGCCATGTTAGACAGTGAGTGTTCGCTTACATGTGAGGTGCCGCCGGATGATGACGGACTGGCAGGGGTGGCTTCCGGACGGGGGCCTGCTGAAGGACAGGGCCGCGCTGGTGGCGGGCGGAGCCGGCGGCATCAGCGTCAACTTCCCCAGCGCGGGGCCCGGAGGCAACTGACCCATGGAGACAACGCCCTTCCACGTAGGCATCGTCACCGGGGACCTCGCCGCGTCGATGGACCTGCTGTCGGCCGCGCTCGGCGTCACCTGGACCGCCCCCGGCTCCGGCGGCGCGGTCTTCACCGGCACCGACGGGAGCCGGCAGCCGCAGCCTGTCTCCTGCATCTCCCGCGAGGGCCCGATCCACGTCGACCTCATCCAGGGCGAGCCCGGCTCGATCTGGGCCGCGGCCGGGAAACCGCGGGTCCACCACTTCGCGTACTGGACCGGCGACCTGGCCGGCGACATCCAGCGGCTGACGGCCGAGGGATGGCGGCTGGAACTGACCCTGCCGGACGCGGAGGGCGCCCCGACGGTCTTCGCCTACCTGATCCGCGAGGACGGGTTCCGGCTGGAGCTCATCGACGAGGCCGGCCGGGACGCGTACGAGAAACGACTGGAGCGGGAAGAGGAAGCATGAGCCGTTCGGCGGAATTCGATTATGCCTCACCGGACATCGCCGGGCCGCAGTTCTGGGACGCGGTCGAGGACCTGCGGCGGCGCGGGCCCCTGGTCTGGGTGACCAGCTACGGCGGGTTCTGGACGGCGACGACGCACGCGATGAACGTGCGGATCGCGCAGGACTGGGAGAACTTCACCTCCACCGAAGGGGTGGCGTTCAGCCGCCCGTCGTTCGAGGCGATGCCGAGGCTCGTTCCGATCGAACTCGACCCGCCCCGGCACCGGGAGTTCCGCAAGCAGGTCAACCCGGCCCTCACCGCGAAGGTCGTCGATCCCCTCGAGAACCAGATCCGGGGCATCGCGGACGAGCTCATCGACGCGTTCATCGACCGCCGGGCGTGTGACATCGCCGTGGACTTCGCCCGGAAGTTTCCCGGCACCGTGTTCTTCCGGCTGATCGCGCACAGCACCGACGAGGACTTCCGCGAGGCCGAGCCCGCCGCCCGGCGGATCAGCTTCGAATCCGACGACAAGGAGAAGTTCGCGGCGTCCGCCGCCCGGCTCCGGGCCTGGGCCTCCCGGGTCCTCGCCGGCCGGGACGGCGCACCCGCCGAGGGCGACGTCGTCGACGCGCTCCTGGGCCTGGGCCCGGAGGGGTCCGGCGGAGAGTGGCTGGACACCGAGCACGCCTCCGGCCTGCAGATTCTCGCCCAGGGCGGCATCGGCACGTCGGCCAGCGCGATCGGCTCCGCCATCCTGGCCCTCGCCGCCGACCCGGGCCTCCAGTCCCGGATCCGGGCCGACCTGTCCCTCGTTCCCGCGCTGATCGAGGAGATCCTGCGACTGGAATCACCGGTGCCGATCATGTTCCGCACCGCGCGCCGCGACGTCGAGATCGACGGCCAGCGGGTCAAGGCCGGGGACAAGGTCTGCCTGATCTTCGGCGCGGCCGGCCGCGACCCGGCTCTGTTCGACCACCCGGACCAACTGGACCTGGAACGGCCGCACTGCCGTCACCTGGCCTTCGGTGTCGGCGTGCACCGGTGCATCGGCTCCAACCTGGCCCGGCTGCAGATCCGGGTCGCGATCGAGCGGCTCGTGGCCCGGCTCGGCGAGTTCCGGATCCCGGACGGCGCCGAGGTCATCTACTCCAGCCGCCAGTCCCGGGGCCCGTCCTCGATCCCCCTGGAATTCACCCGCGACCCGCAGCCGGGAGGCCGCAGATGACAGCCGGAACACCCCGGGCACTGGAGAACCAGGTGGCCATCGTCACCGGGGCCGGGACCGAGGGGGAAGGGGTCGGGGTCGGCAGGGCCATCGCGAGCGTGCTCGCGGAGCAGGGCGCCCGGCTCGTCCTCACCGACATCGACGCCGGGCGGGTCCGGGAGACCGCGGACCTCGTCGCGGCCAAGGACGCGAAAGCGATCACCGTGCTCGGCGACGTGTCCAGCCCGGCCGACTGCCAGCGGGTGATCGACGAGGCGGCCGAGGCTTTCGGCACGGTCGACATCCTGGTCAACAACGCGGCCGCGTCGATCCCCGGATCCGTTCTCACCCTGTCCGACGCGGACTGGGACACCGTCTACAGCGTGATCGTGATGGGCGCCGTGCGGATGTCGCGGGCCGCCATCCCGGTCATGGCGGAGCGCGGGCACGGCGCGATCGTCAACATCTCGTCGCTCGCCTCGACGGTCAGCAGCCGCAGCGCCGCCTACGGGTCGGCCAAGGGCGCGCTGGAGGCCCTGACCCGGGACATGGCGGTCCAGCACGGCCGCGACGGGATCCGCGTGAACGCCGTCGTTCCGGGCTACCTGAACACGCCCCGCGTGCAGAAGCACGTGAAAGGACCTGAGCCCGCGTCGCGGCAGGTGCGGGTGCTGACCAGCGTGGAACTGCGCAACGCGGTCAGCCCGCTCGGCGTCGAGGGCAACGCCTGGGATGTCGCCTGGGCCGTGGAATACCTGGCCAGCGACCGGGCCCGCTTCGTCACCGGCGTCTGCCTGCCCGTCGACGGCGGGGTGACGCCGACGAGCTACCTGACGATGGCGCCGGTGATCCAGGAGGAACTGGGCTGAAGCCGGCCCGGCCCGCCGCTACGGCTTCAGCGAGAACGGCTTCGGGTCGAGGACGACGACCTTGCCGTTCTGGGCCTCGGCCTCGGTCGCCGACAGGTTCTTCAGCCGCGGCATGACCGAGATCGGGGTCTTGGTGAAGTCGATCGGGGCAGTCGCGCCCATCGTGGTGAACGCGGACTGCTTGTCCAGGTAGCTCCTTATCGCCGCCGGGTTCAGGGACCCGGCGCCCTTCACGACCTGGGGCAGGAGCTTGTAGGCGAGCCAGGCGTTGATCGCGGGCTCGGCGATCGTGTTGGTGATGCCGCCGACCTTCGGGCCGTACTTCGCGATGTCGGCCGCGAACTCCTTCTCGACGTTCCCGCCGCCGAGGCCCAGGGTGATGACGTTCTTCTCGTGCAGCTGGGACAGGACGTTCACCACCTGCGGCGTCACCTCGAACGTGGAGATCGCCCACAGCACCTTCGTGACGCCGACCTGCGCGCACGTCTGGATCAGGGTCGCTACCTGATCCGGGTTCATCGTCGGGATCACCGTGTCCGCGCCGCTGGACTTGATCTGCAGGCAGTACTGCTGCATCGACGTGGCACTGGACGGGATGGTGATCGGGGCCGCCGCCGTGACGCCCTCGGGCAGGTAGGCGGTGTTGCCCTTCGCCGCCGCCTGCGCGATCGCGGACTCCTCCGGCAGGTAGACGACCTTGTGCGTCGTCTTCGGGAACATCCGCGGCATCACCCAGTACTCGGCCTCGACCGGGTCGATGATGAACACGCGGGACGAATCGAGGGACGCCTGGCTGGCGCCCATGCTGCCGAACGAGATCGTGCTGGCCGACGAGAGAGCCGGGATCAGCGCGGGCTCCTCGGTGCCGTCGTCGCCGACCATCATCGTGACCTTGTCCTGGACCAGGAGCTTCTGCGCGCAGACCGAGCCGCCCTGCGCGGTGCCGTGGTCGTCGCAGAAGTCCACCTTCACCGGCCTGCCGTCGATGCCGCCGCTGGCGTTGACGGCGGCGCCGCCGATCCTGGCACCCTGCTCGATCCACGGCTCGGACAGGGTGGAGGACTGCACGGGACCCATGGTGCCGATCAGGATCGGCTTGCCCTTCAGCCCGAACGTGGTGCTGCCCGACGAGGACCCGGGGGACCCCGACGCACTGGACGGCGACCCGCAGGCCGCCGCGGCCAGGGTCAGGGCGGCGGCCGTGCCCGCCGCCGCGACGATTCGCGCGGTCCGTCCCGGGCGAGAGGATCTATTCTTCGGCATGGGCGGTGGCCTCCGTATTCGTGGCTGACGCGTCGGGAACTGAACTGAGGGAACCGAGGTACGCCTCCCGGACGACCGGGTCGCGGAGTACCTCGGCGGTCGGGCCGGCCGCGATGACCTGCCCGAAGTTGAGAACGATGAGCTCGTCACACGTACCGGCGACGACGTCGATGTTGTGCTCCACGAGCAGCACCGCGGCACCGAAGTCGTCGGCCAGGGAACGGAAGAGCCGTCCCGCCGTCTCCCGTTCCGTGCCGGACAGGCCCGCGGCGGGCTCGTCGAGGCAGATGGCCCTCGGCTGCCGCGCGACCAGGCGAGCGATCGCCACCATGCGCCGCTTGCCCTGCGGCAGGTCCCCGACGACCGTCTCCAGGTCGGATTCGAGACCGAGCATCGTCACGGCCGCGGTGACCGCCGGAGGAAAGCCCCGCCGGCCCGGGTAGAACAGGTCCGCCGCGTACCGGAGCGGATTCGCCGAGTCGAGAGCGGCGAGGATGTTCTCGCGAACCGACAGGTCGTCGAACAGCTCCAGGTTCTGGAACGTGCGCCCGAGCCCGGCGCGGGCCCTGGCGTGCGCGCGGGCCCGCGTGATGTCCGTGCCGCCGAGAGCGACCCGGCCGGCCGACAGCCGGGCGAATCCGGTGAGCCCGTCGATGAGAGAGGTCTTCCCGGCGCCGTTCGGCCCGATGACGCCGAGAACCCGGCCGGCCCGCAGGGCGAAGGACACGTCGTCCACGGCCCTGACCGGACCGTAGGAGATCTCGAGCCCGGACGCCGACAGGACGGTTTCCCCGGCGGCGGAAGCGGCCGAGGACCGGGGCAGGGTGACGGCGGGATCAGCCGCGGTCGCGGTCGCCGTTGTCTTCGCCGTCGCCGTTGTCTTCGCCGGGGCCGGGGGCCGGGCCGTCCGGGACCGGGAGCGTCCCCGGAACGGGCGGAGCAGCAGCCGGTTCTGCCGGGCCAGGTCGGGAACCATCCCGTCGGGCGAGGCGATCATGGCGTAGATGACGTAGGCCCCGGTCAGGATGGCGAGCCAGTAGTTGACGGACGCGAAGTGGATGACGGAGGACACGAAGTTCGCCACCACGCCCCCGGACGCGGAGGCCGCCGCGAACACCGAGCCGCCGACGTACCCGACGCCGCCGACGACCGTGAACACCAGGGCCGAGATCGAGTTGAACACGTCGTAGGAGGAGAAGTCCGCCACGGAGAACTGGAAGGTCGCCAGGGCCCCGGCCAGCCCGGCCAACGCCGCCGACACGGCGAACGCACCGAGCTTCGCCCCGGACACGGAGATGCCCGCCGAGGCGGCGCCGCGCTCGTTCGCGCGGACCGCCACGTACCGGCGACCGGACTCGCCGCGCCGGACGTTCGCCACGGCGAGGGAGCCGAGCGCGAGGACGACCGCGCAGAAGATCGCGAACCGGTCCGGGTGCGCCGCCGGGGACAGGTCCAGGCCGAAGAGCACGGGATCATGCACGGTCAGCCCCGTGGTCCGCCCGGTGAGCGAGGGCTGGGTCAGCACCATGTCCTCGACCGCGAGGGACAGCCCGAGGGTGACGATCGCGAGGTTGATGCCGCGGACCCGGACGGCGGGAGCGCCGAAGGCCACCCCCAGAACGACCGCGGCGGCGGTGCCCGCCACGACGCAGACGATGAACGGCAGCCCGAGCCCGCTGCTGCACTGGGCCGCGATGAAGGAGCCGAATCCGGCCAGCGCGGCGGTGCCGAGAGAGACCTGCCCGGCGTACCCGGTGACGACCACGACGGACAGCGCCATCAGCCCGAAGATCGCGCTGTTGATGACCGAGGTCGCCCAGGTGGGGGACAGGAGGACGGAAATCAGCACGGCCGCGAGCACCCAGAACGCGACCTTGACCCAGCCGATCCGCCCGGTCCCGACGCGGGGCAGCCGGACGCGCAGTGACTCGCCGCGGCCCGGGAGCGCGGTACCGCCGAGCACGACCGCGACGATGATCACCGCGAACGGGACGGAGTCGGTGATGCCGGAGTTGACGTTGTACCGCTGCAGGACCGCTTCGGCCATGCCGAGCAGCAGGCCGGTGACGACGGTGACGGCGATCAGCTCGAACCGGCCGACGAGCGCCGCGGCCATCGCCGGGATGACCAGGAGCGTGAGGGCGCTGGGGGACAGGCCGATGACGGGGATGAGCAGGATCCCGGCGAAGGCGGCCATCACGCCGCCGATCGTCCAGGTGACCAGCCCGGTGGGATGCGGCGAGATCCCGATCCCGGCGGCCGCGACGGGGTTTTCCCGTAGCGCGCTCGCGTTGAGGCCCAGCCGGGTCCGCGTGAATACCAGCCACAGGGCGACCGCGAGGACGATCGTGACGACGAGGAGGACGAGGGTGTCGTCGGTGACGACGCCGCCGAGGACCGAGATCTTCCCCGAGCCGAACAGGGGCGGCAGCAGCTGGGTCTGGGTGCCCCACTTCCACTCGGCGACGCTTTCCAGCAGGAGCATCAGGCCGAGGGTCGCCACGACCTTGGCCATGACGGACGCGTTGCGCAGCAGCCGGACGACGATCCCGTAGAACAGGGCGCCGAGCACGCCTCCGGTCAGCAGGCCGGCCAGCAGCGACGGGACGACGGGCAGGCCGCTGGAGGACGGGGCCGCCCCGGCCCCGTTCAGCAGCGCCGACGGCGAACTGGGGGCGGCCGCGCCGCCGGAGTGCAGCTCCCAGAAGACGTAGGCGGCGATCATCCCGATCGCGCCCTGGGAGAAGTTGAGGATGCCGGAGCCGCGGTACACGGCGACGATCCCGAGCGATACGAGGGCGTAAGCGCCGCCGGCGCTCAGGCCGATGACCGCGAACTGCCACAACTCCGACATGGAAGCTCCCAGAGGTAACGGGGTCAGAAGTCTTCGCCGAGGTACACGCGCTCGATCTCCGCCTCGCGGGCGGTGAGGTCGGCGCCGGGGAGTTCGGCGCGGAGGGTGCCTTCGTTCATGAGCAGGGCCCGGTCAACGACCCGGGCCGCGTAGTGGATGTGCTGCTCCACGAGCAGTACGCCGGTCACCGAGTCCGCGACGGCCGAGCGCAGCCGCGAGAAGATCCGCTCGCACACCGCCGGGGCCAGGCCGAAGGACAGCTCGTCGATGAGCAGGACGCCGGGCTTGCGGCCCACGGCCCGGGCGAGGGCCAGCATCTGCTGCTCGCCGCCGGACAGCAGCCGCGCCTTCAGCGGCAGCTTCGGCTTGAGCTCGGGGAACAGGTCCAGGGCCTCGTCCAGGGCCGCGCCCGCCAGGCCCAGGTTCTGCCGGACGGTCAGGGTCCCGAAGACGCTGCGTCCTTCCAGGACCAGCCCGAGAGCGGGCCGCCCGTGCCGGGACGCGCCGGCGCGCCGGTACGGCGGCCCCGTCAGCGGCACGCCGGCGGCGGTCACCGAACCGGAGTATTTCCCGAGGTAGCCGCCGATCGCCATGATCGTCGTCGTCTTTCCGGCCCCGTTGCGCCCGAGGAGGCCGACGATCTCGCCGGCCCCGACGGAGAAGCTCAGGTCGTGCACGACATCGAGGCCGCCGTAGCCCGCGGACAGCCCGCCCACCCGCAGCGCCGCGCCGGTGCCCGCGGTGCCGGAGTGAGTGAGTGTTCGCGTTTTAACTTTCACATTAGTGAGCGTACACTCACTTTTTCTGGCCGCCTAGGTGCTGCGGGGCGGTCAGGCCGGCCCAGGGCCTGATCTTGTCCGCCAGCCTCTATGAGTGATATGTGATAGGTAAGCCGGCGCTCGCCGTCCGCAGGGTCGCGCTCGGCCAGGAAGCGTTACCCAGGAGACGATGATGTCAGCTACCGAGGACGTTCCGGTCCCGCCATCTTCTATGGTCACGCGCATGACGGCGATCCTCGACACGTTCGACAGCCCGCGCCGCTGCCGGAGCCTGCAGGACATCGCCGACCTGACCGGTCTTCCCCGGTCGACTGTCCACCGGATCCTGGAGCAGCTCACGCAGCTGGGCTGGGTGCGGCACAATTCGCCGGGCTACTGTCTCGGCTGGCGGGCCGACCGCCTGCCGTCCCGGGTGAATGAGGAATCGCGGCTGCGGGAGGCGGCCGCGCCTCACCTGCAGGCGCTCGCGGTTCACACGCCGCTGTCGGTCCACCTGTCCGTCCTGGACGGCTCCGTGGTCCGCTACCTCGACAACGTCGGCCGCGTCCCGGCCGACGTGTCCCCGCGGGTGGGGGGATCGATGCCCGCGCACGTGAGCGCGTCGGGCAAGGCGATCCTGGCGTACGTGGACCCCGAGCTGATCGACGGTGTTCTCAGCCGGTTCCTGCCGCAGATCGATCCGGTGGCGGTCTACCGCGAACTGGCGTCCGTGCGTCTGCGGGGCGGTCTGGCGACCGTGCGCAACGGCCCGGCGGACGCGGTGGTGTGCCTCGGGGCGCCGATCTTCGACCGCGAACGCCGGATCACGGCCGGGCTCGCGCTGTGCGGCTGGCAGAGCAAGGCGTCCCTGGACCGCTATGCGCCCCTCCTTCTCGACCAGGCCAAGCGAGTCTCCCGGCAGTTCCGCGAACTGCAGCAGCGGGCGGACGACGCGCCGGCGCACCTGGGCGCCGCGGGGTAGGTCGGCGGGCCGCCTCCCCGGTCCTGCTGAGCGAGATCCGGACTATGTGCCCCGGGCCGGCAGCGTTACGGTGGGCGCCGGTTCACAGAGCGGAGCATGCCATGGCTGGTCGAGTCGAGAACAAGGTCGCGTTCATCACCGGTGCCGCGCGCGGGCAGGGCCGGAGCCATGCCGTGCGTCTCGCGCAGGAAGGCGCGGACATCATCGCGATGGACCTGCTCGAACCGATTCCGTTCGTGACCTACAAGGGGGCGACCCAGGCCGACCTGGACGAGACGGTCCGCCTGGTCGAGGAATGCGACCGGCGCATCATCGCCCGCAAGGGCGACGTCCGGCAGCTCAGCAGCGTCAAGGCAATCGTCGATGAGGGCATCGCCGAGTTCGGCCATCTCGACATCGTGTGCGCCAACGCGGGCATCATGATCTTCCACGAATGGCAGGACGCGACGCCGGAGATGTGGGACTACACCATCGCGACCAACCTGACCGGCACCTGGAACACGATCATGGCGACGGCGCAGCACCTGATCGACAACGGCGGCGGCTCGATGATCCTGACCAGCTCGACGGCCGGGACCAAGGGACAGCCGTTTCTCCACCCCTACACGGCCGCCAAGCACGGCGTCGTCGGGCTCATGCGCGCCTTCGCGAGCGAGCTGGCCGAGCACAACGTCCGGGTGAACACGGTGCATCCCACGGGCGTCCTGACGAACATGCACGACGGGACGCAGGAGGTCATCGCGGGCATGCTGGAACGTCACCCGCAACTGGGCGGCATGCTGGTCAACATGCTCCCCGTCCTGATCTCCGAGCCGGCCGACGTGTCGAACGCGGTGCTCTACCTCGCCAGCGACGAGTCGCGCCTCGTGACCTCGACCATGTTCAAGGTCGACGCCGGCGCCAGCGAGTACTGATGCATCCCGGCGTCCCGGGCCGGGCCGGCCGCCGCGGCAGCCCTCAGCGGTCGCCGAAACGGGCGACGAGGCGACCGGTCACTTCGTTGTTCCTGAGTTTCTCCAGGCCGGCGCCGATCTCGTCGAAGCCGATCTCGGTGTAGACGGGCGTGACCTCGCCGCGGAGCATCAGGCCGAAGACGTCCTCGATGTCGCCGACGGTGCCGCCGAGCGAGCCCTCCAGGGTCCGGCCGAGGATGAGCGGGGTGGCGACGGTGAACGTGGGCTGTCCCAGCCCGACCTGAACCACCTTGCCTCCCCTGCGGACGGCCATCAGCGCCTTCTGGGTGGTGTCGAACCCGGCGTAGTCCACGATGAGGTCGAAGCTCCCGCCCGCCATCGGGTTGAAATCGGCGGCGGCCCACTCGCCGGCGTCGGCGACGCAGCCGGTGACGCCCGCCTCCCGCGCGATCGGCCAGATGTCCCGCTTGGTCTCGGCGATGTGCACCTCGGCGCCGGCCAGGACCGCGACCCGGGCACCGATCTGGCCCAGGCCGCCGAAGCCGATGACGCCGACCTTCATCCCGGCGCTCACGCCGCCGGCCTTGGCCATCGCGTGGTAAGACGTCATGCCGGCGTCCGTCGCCAGCGCGGCCAGGGACAGGTCCAGGCCCTCGGGGACCCGGGCCAGGTCCGGCGCGTCGGCGACCAGCTTGCCGGCGAACCCGCCGGGGGTGAACATGCCCAGCGGCGGGCGCACGCCGGAGGAGCAGACGCCGACGACATCGCCCGCCTTCCAGCCTTCCACGCCCTCGCCGAGCGCGCTGACGATCCCGGCGTTCTCGTGCCCCTGCGTCATCGGCAGGAACGGCATCGTGCCGTCGCCGCTGGTCATATACATGAGGTCCGAGTGGCACAGTCCCGCCGCCCGCACGTCGATGATGACCTCGCCCGGCCCGGGCACCGGCTCGGGGACCTCGTTCAGGGCGATGGGCTTCTGGCCGCCCTCGTACTGCCATGCCTTCATGAACCGCTCCTTCTCGCTCTGTCCGATGAAATAGTTGACTAGGTCTGCCATAAAGGTTAGCTTCTGGGCCGTGGCAGAGAGAAAGCTGTACCTCGTCTTCGGGAACCCGAACCCGGGTCAGGAAGAGGAGTTCGACGAGTGGTACGACACCGTCCACATCCCCGACGTCATGTCGGTCGGCAACATCGTCTCGGCGCAGCGGTTCAGGTACCGCCAGCTTGACCGCGACGCGGGCCAGCCAGTCGCGCACGTTCACCTCACCGTGTACGAGCTGGAGGGCGACCCGGACGAGTTCATGACCAAGATGATCGCGGCGGTCTCCTCCGGCAAGGTGCGGATGCAGGAGGCCCCCTTCAACAGCGGCACGGTGAGCATGTCGTTCTGGGAACCGGTCACGGAGAAGGCGGAGACGCCCGGGTGACGGATCCGGTCAGCCGCCGGCGGTGAGGATCATGGCCCCGCACTGGGGGTACAGGCCGCTGGTGACGACGGAGACCCGGGCGTCCGGGACCTGGCGGTCGCCGCACTCCCCGCGCAGCTGCAGGACGGCCTCGTTGAGGAAGCTGAGACCGTGCAGCCGCCCCTCGGCGAGCTGACCGCCGGCGGTGTTGACCGGGAAGTCGCCTCCCGGGCCGATCCGCGACCCGTCGCCGATCCAGTCGCCGTACTCGCCGCGGCCGCACGCGCCGAGCGCCTCGATCCACGAGACGGTCACCGAGGTGAACCCGTCGTACAGCTGGGCGACGTCAACGTCGCCCAGCGTCACCGACGACCGGCTCCACAGGCGGGCGGCGCAGTCGAACGTGCCGCCGTAGAGGTAGTCGTTGTTGAAGGTCCAGTTCGCGCCGCGCCCGGTCCCGTAGGCCATCGCGTCCACCAGGACCGGGGGCTGGCGCAGGTCCCGGGCCCGCTCGGCCGTCGTGATGACGGTCGCGACCGCGCCGTTGACCGGGTAGTCGCAGTCGAGCAGGCGCAGCGGGTCGGCGATGGTCCGCGAGGAGAGATAGTCCTCCATCGTCACGGGCTCGCGCAGGACCGCGCGCGGGTTCAGCGCCGCCCAGCGGCGCGCGTTCACGGAGATGTGCCCGAAATCGTCTTCCGGCCGGGAGTACTCCGCCAGCCAGCGGCGCTTCTTCAGCCCCATCTCGACCAGGATCCCCCCGAGGTAGCCGTAGGGCACCAGGAACTGGTCCCGGCCCGGAACCCGCCGGGGTCCGGTGGCCACGCCCCCGTTGTGCCCGGCCGCCCGGGTCAGGCACCGGTACACCAGGACCGTCTCGCAGGCGCCCGACGCGACGGCCATCACGCCCGCGAGCGCGCCCGCCAGGCCGGACGGGCCCGACGGCACGATGTCGATGAACGCGGCGAGGTCGGTGATGCCGAGCAGCCGCGCCGCGTCCTGGGCGCCCGGTGACTCCGGGCCGAACTTGTACTCGAAGATCCCGTCGATGTCCGCGCCGCTCAGCCCCGCGTCCGCGAGCGCCTCTCCGGCCGCGGCGCGCAGGAGCCGCCGGGGGTCCGGTTCGCCCGCCCGGGA
>WRBL01000131.1 GCA_009784565.1 Streptosporangiales bacterium
AACCTGGCCGACGAACTCGGCAAGGACGGCATCAACGTGACCGTTGTCCATCCGGGCATGACCGTGACCGAGCGCATCCCGGGCCTGGTCGCCGACCGAGCGAAGGCGCTCGGCGTGAGCGAGGACGAGGTCCGCAGGAAGCTGGACGCCGGCACCGCCATCGGCCGACTGGTGACGGCGGAGGAGGTCGCGGACGTGGTGGCCTTCCTCGCGAGCCCGAAGAGCGTCGGGATCAACGGCGACGCGATTCCCGTCGGCGGCGGCGTCCCGGGCTCGGTCTACTACTGAGTCAGTAGGAGCTGAGGCGGCTTGGAGCGGGCTTACAGCTCCGGGTCATATGGTGCATAGCAGTATCAGGAGACGACCGACGTCTGGACTTGGAGGCTAACGCCGTGCCGGAGAAGGTGACCATCTCGCACCGGGGCGCGAGGTACGAGATCGGACGAGGCAAGCGTTATTACGGCATCTGGGTAACCGGTGCGCCGGAGTCCGACCCCGTCGACCGCTGGCCGGAGACCCCGGACGGCTGGGCTCAGGCCTGGGGACGGTTCATCGCGCTGGAGACCCCGGAGACGATCACCGAGGTGAAACCGGAGGGGTTCAAGTTCCCCGGTTTCCGGCGCGGGAACGCCTCGGGCGAGGCCGAGGGCGGTGCTGCCCGGGCCGGGGTGTCCGGGGCGGGCGCCGCGGCCGGGCTGCTGACCGTCGGCATCATCGCCGGGATCGTCAGCCTGTTCCTTGACTACACCGGGCAGAGCCTCGCCTCCCAGGCCGAGCAGCTGGTGCCTCACCTGTTCTACCTGGCCGCCTGGGCGGCGGGCGCCGGCCTGATCGTCGCGGGCCTGCCCCGCGCCGTGGCGGGCGAGCCCGGCCGGGCCCGGGCCGGGGCCCTGCTCGCCGCCGGGGTCAGCGCGACGACCCTCGGCATGTTCGGCTCCGACCTCGGCGAGGTGATCTCCGGCCAGGAGCCGTCCGGAGCCGGCCTCTACGTCGGCCTGGCCGGCTGGGTCCTGTGCACGGCGGGGGCGATCGCCGGGCTCACCGTGAAGGCCCGGAAGGACACCGCCGCGGCTTTTTCCGGCCCCGGCGGGCCGGCGGCCTACCCCCGGAAGCGGCACGGAGGGCCCGTCGCGCTGCTCGTCCTGGGCGGCCTGGGCACGGCCGCCTCGTTCGCGCCCTCCTGGGACGCGTACACGCTGCAGACTCAGGCGGGGTCGCAGACGGTCACCGCCGGCAACGCGTTCTCTTTCCCGGCCCCGGTCATCGCGGCGAACGTTCTGGTCATGGTCGCGATTATCGCCGTGGCGATTGCCGCCGCCCTATCGCGGCCAATGCGGCAGGGCTCGGCACTGCTCGCGGGGGCCATCATTCCGATGGCGGCCCAGGCCATATCGGCGCTCATTCAGGTTGGCGAGCCGACTTCCCCGACGATGTTCGGCCTGTCGCCGGCCCAGGCGGCTGAGGCGGGAGTCACAATCAGCAGCACTGTCACGCCGATTTTCTGGGTTTACTGCGTCTTCGTGATCGCGCTCGCCATATCGTGCGCCTGGCTCATGACCGAGCCGACTCTTCCAGCCGCGCCTAATGCCGTCCCGTCACCGTGGGCCGGCCCAATGACGCCCGCCGGTGAAGAAAACCGGAACCAGCCGCCAGTGGCGGACAACACGGCGGAAGAGCCCGGGCCGGCCAAGCCCGACAACGGTGACGGCGGCCCGGAAGGCGGCGAGCCCGAGGGCTCGCAAAACTCCTTCGCCTGACCGCACACCAAATTCAAACGCCCCCGGCTTCGGCTGCCGGGGGCGTTACGTTTTGAACGCATTCAGAAGTTCCGTACAGAACTTCAGTATCTGCTAGGTACTACTAGGTATCGCTTACTTACCGGTCGCGGCGTGGTACTTGGCAACGACGTCAGCCGGGACCCGGCCGCGGTCCTTAATGTCATAGCCCTGCTCGCGCGCCCAGTTCCGGATCTCGGTCGTGTTGACCTGGCTGCCAGCCCCCCGGCTCCGACCTGCGCCGCGACCGCCCCGGCGGCTCGTGCTGCCCACCTTGCGAGCGTGAGTCACGTACTTTCCGATAGCCGAGCGAAGCTCCTCGGTGTGCTGCGCGTTAAGGTCGATCTCGTAATCAGTGCCGTCCAGCGCAAAGCGCACGGTTCCTTCAGCCTCGCCACCGTCGATGTCGTCGATGAACAGGGTCTGTACCTTCTGAGCCACTTCTTTTCCGCCTTTCCCTCGATTCGAGAGCCATCATAATCGATGCCGCGGTGTTAGCGACGTCTCCCCGCCAGGTCCGGGTAACGCTAAGGCAATAACCATCGGCGTCTTATAGGGTAAGCGCCGGCCATGCCTGCGACATTACTCACATTACGGAATCGGTGCTTAGCGGCACAGGCCAGGATTCCTGCTCGTATCCCGCGTCCCAGAACATCAGCTCGTATCGGCTGGCGACCCGGAAGTGACGACGGGCCGCGTCCCGTTCAGATACTGAAATGATTGGGCCGATTGCATCCGTCTCGGCCAGTACCTCACCCGCGATGGCGGCGAACTCTTCGCCTCCGTACGTATCAATCCACCGCTGGTAACGGGGATCGGGTGAGCCGCGCCGGATCAGTTCGGAACCGGCCTCGGCGTAAATCCAGTAGCACGGAAGCACCGCGGCCACACCCTCGGCATAGGAACCGCCGTGAATCACCGAGAGCATGTAGCTCGTATATGCCAGGTTCACCGGGGCCGGCTCCGCGGCGTCGATCGCCCCAGGGGAAATGCCCAGTTCGGGCAGAAGCGCGGAATGCAGTTCCCGCTCCGTGGCCACCGCGTCGGCCGAATGCCGCGCGAACATCGCCGCCGGCCGGGGGCCGGGCGCGCGGCTCGCGACCGCGGCCAGGGCCGAGGCGTACCGCCGCAGGTAGAGGGAGTCCTGGATCACGTAGAACGCGAACGCGTCCTCGCTCAGCGACCCGTCGGCGAGGCCGCGAAGAAACGGGTGGGCCAGGATCGCGTCATAGATATCGCCGATTCCGGACCAGAGTTCCGCGGTGAATGACTCGGACATTTTGCCTCTTATCCAATAGGGAAAACGCTGACCGGGCCGTCCCCGGCCCCGAGCCCGGTCAGGCCCCGAGCCACGGCGTCCGACGCCACGGCGGACGCCTGGCGGGCGGCGTCCGCCAGGGACAGGCCCGACGCCAGGCCCGCCGCGAGCGCGGCCGAATGGGTGCAGCCGGCGCCGTGGGTGGCGGCGGCCCGGTGCCGGGGTACCGGAATCCGGACATCGACCGACCCGTCGTACAGGTGGTCGACGCTCTCGCGGCCGTGCCCGCCGGTCACCAGCGCCGCGGCGGCGCCCATCGCCACCAGGCGCCCGGCCAGCACCGCCCGGTCCTCGGTCTCCAGGCCGGTCAGGGCCTGGGCCTCCATCAGGTTGGGCGTCACGACCGTCGCGAGCGGAAACAGCTTCCCGGTCAGCGCGTCGACCGCGTCCGGGCGCAGCAGCCGGGCCCCGGAACTGGCCACCATCACCGGGTCCACGACCAGGGGCAGCCCCCCGTGGTGAAAAGACGCGGCGTCCAGTTCGGCGGCGACGGCCTCGATGACCGGGGCGGAGAACAGCATCCCGGTCTTGGCGGCGTCCGCGCCGATGTCGTCGATGACCGCGGCGATCTGCCGGGCCACGAACTCCGGAGGCACCTCGTGGATGCCGGTGACCCCGGTCGTGTTCTGCGCGGTGAGCGCGGCGATGGCGCTCATGCCGTGCGCCCCGCACCGGGCGATGGCCTTCAGGTCGGCCTGAATGCCCGCTCCCCCGCCGGAGTCCGACGACGCGATGGTGAGAACCCGGGCAGTCACGCCGGCGCCACCTGCCCTTCGAGCGCCGTGGAGGCGACCGCGTGCCAGCGGCGCGGGATCCGGCCCGCGCCCCGCGCCAGCCAGCCCGCCTCGACGGCGGACCGGATCGCGGCGGCCATCCGGGCCGGGTCGGCGGCCCGGGTGATGGCGGAGGCGACCAGCACGGCGTCACAGCCGAGTTCCATGGCGAGGGCGGCGTCGCTGGCGGTGCCGATACCCGCGTCCAGGATCACCGGCACCGACACAAGCCCGGCGATCATGGCGATGTTGTGCGGGTTCCGGATGCCCAGGCCAGAGCCGATCGGCGCCCCGAGGGGCATCACCGCCGCGCAGCCGGCCTGCTCCAGGTGGCGGGCCAGGACGGGATCGTCGTTGGTGTAGGGCAGGACGGTGAACCCGTCGGCCACCATGAGGCGGGCCGCCTCCACCAGCTCCACCGGATCGGGCAGGAGCGTCGTGTCGTCCGCGACGACCTCCAGTTTGACCCAGTCGGTCTCCAGCGCTTCCCGGGCCAGCCGGGCGACGAGGAGGGCGTCGGCCGCGGTGTGGCAGCCCGCGGTGTTCGGCAGGACGGCGGCCCCGGAGGCCCGGACCGTGCCCAGCAGCGACCCCTCTCCGCCGTCCGCCGAGACGCGGCGCATCGCGACGGTGGCGAGTTCCGCTCCGGAGGCGCGCAGCGCCGCCTCCAGCACGTCCAGGCTGGGGGCTCCGCCGGTGCCGAAGATCAGCCGCGAGGACATTTTCTGTCCCGCCAGCGTCCAGGGGGAAGGCTCCTGGGGGCGGGGCGGTATCGAAGACTCGTTAGGTCGGCTCATGAGCTTTCAGCCTCCTTGGACGGCGGTGACGACCTCGACCCGGTCGGTGTCGGCGAGCGGCCGGGACCAGGCGGTCTTCGGCACCACCTCGCCGTTGACCGCGGCCGCGAGGCCGGTGGCCTGGCTGGTGACTTCGGCGACGGCCTGCGCGACGGTGGTGCCGTCGGGCACCTCGCGCGGCTCGCCGTTCAGGGTGATCGTCACTGGAACCTCCCTGGCGTGAAGGGCGCCCACTCGGGCGCGGGGTCCTTGCCGTCGAGCAGCGCGGTGACGGCGTCGGCCGTCACCGCCGACAGCAGGATGCCGTTGCGGAAATGCCCGGCCGCGATGATCAGGTCCTCGCCCTCCCGGCCTACGACGGGACCGTTGTCGGTGCTGCCGGGGCGCAGGCCGACGCTGGTCTCGGCCAGGATCAGCTCGCTGACCGCGGGCAGCACCGCTCTCGCGTCGCCCAGCAGGTCGTGGACGGCCCCGACCGTGATGTCACGGTCGGCGCGTTCCTCCTGCGTGGCGCCGATCACGATCTCCCCGTCCTCCCTCGGCACGAGGTAGGCCTCGCGGCCGACGACCATCGCCCGGATGGTGCGGGTGGCGACCGGCGGGATCGTCCCCGGGTGCCGCACCCGCAGGATCTGGCCCTTCACCGGCCGGATCGCTTTCCTGACGGGTCCGGGAATCCCGTCGAGACGGGTGACGCCGTTCCCCGGGGCGGCGACCACGGTCGCCGCCGTTATCGTCCGCTCAGGGGTATGCACGGTGCCGCCGTCGATCGCGGTCGCCCGTCCGGTCATCTCGCGGACGCCGGCCCGGGCCGCGGCGGCGCGCAGGGTCCGGGTATACCGCCGGTTGTCGACCGACAGGTCGCCCTTGGCCAGGAGGCCCCCGGCGACGTTCGAGGCCAGGAAAGGCTCGAGGCGGCGGCACTCCCGCCCGGTGACCTCCTCCGCGGGCAGCCCGATGCCGCGCCGGAATTCTCCCATCCGCCGCAGGGCCGCCAGGTCCCCGCTGTCGAGGGCCACGTTGAGCGTGCCCTCGGTGCGCAGGCCGACGTGAAAGCCGGCGGCGGCCTCGAGTTCCTCCGCGAACGAGGGGAACCGGTCCAGGGCCCTCAGGTTCAGGGCGAGCAGGTTCTCCTCGCCGAAGACGCTCTCCGACACCGGGGCGAGCATTCCGGCGGCGACCTCGCTGGCCTTCTCCGCGGCCTCGCCCGGGTCCAGGAGAACGGTATCCCGGCCCGCCGTCGCGGCCCGCCAGGCGATCGCGGTCCCGATCACGCCGCCGCCGACGACAATGACATCCGCGTCCATGCGCATCCCTTCCTTCGCCGGCATAACCCGGATCAGGTTCAGACGGTCGGAGGCCGGTCGCCTCCCTCTCAGCCCGGTCGCGGGCTCCCGTGGTTCTTCTCCTCATCGTAACGCGTGGATACAAAAGCGTTACCGGCTCCTTGGGCCGCTCGCCGCCCAGCCGCCGTCACAATGGTCTTGGTATCCGGGCTAATTTCTCTGGAGCATGAAATGACTCTGCTGGATGACGGCGCCCTAGCGGGCGACTGGACTCTCGACTCCGCCCAGAGCACGGTCAGGCTGGCGACGAAGAGCTTCTGGGGCCTGACCAAGGTCACCGGGCGCTTCGGGAACATCAGCGGCACCGGCACGATCACCGCGGACGGCAAGGTGACCGGCGTTCTCACCATCGACGCCGCGTCCATCGACACGGCGAACGCCAAGCGCGACACGCACCTGAGGTCGAAGGACTTCTTCGACGTCGACAACCACCCGGAGATCACCTACACGGTCACCTCGGTCACCGCGACGGGAGCCGGCGCGACGCTCGAAGGCACGCTGACCGTCCTCGGCAACTCCCGCCCGCTGACCGTCCCCGCCACGGTGGCCACCGCCGGGGAGACCGTCACGCTGGACGCGACGGCGCCGGTGAACCGGGCGGAGTTCGGCATGGGCTTCAACCAGCTTGGCATGATGGCCAGCGACAACACCCTCACGGTCCACGCGGTCTTCACCCGGGCCTAGGAAGCCGGCCGACAACGAGAACCGGCCCGCTCAGATGATTTGATGGCCGTTATGAGCGATTCGCGGGAGCGGCTGGCGGCCGCGCGACTGTACCTGTGCACCGACGGGCGGCGTCGGCAGGGAGACCTGCCCGCGTTCCTGGACGCGGTGCTGTCCTCCGGGGTGGACATCGTGCAGCTCCGGGAGAAGCACCTGGAGGCGGGCGAGGAGCTGGAACTGCTGTCGGTCTTCGCCGGCGCGTGCCGCAAGCACGGCAAGCTCCTCGCCGTCAACGACCGGGCCGACGTGGCCCTCGCCGCCGGGGCCGACGTGCTCCACCTGGGCCAGGACGACCTGCCCGTGGAGGTCGCGCGGCGGATTCTCGGCGACGAGGTGATGATCGGGCGCAGCAGCCACAGCCCGGACCAGTCCGCGGCCGCGGCTGACGAGGACGGCGTCGACTACTTCTGCGCCGGACCGGTATGGGCGACGCCGACGAAACCGGGGCGGGCGGGCACCGGGGTTTCGCTGATCTCCACCGTGGCCGGACGCGCGCCGTCGCGGCCCTGGTTCGCGATCGGCGGCATCGACCTGTCCACGCTGGACTCCGTGCTGGAGGCCGGGGCGCGGCGGGTGGTCGTGGTCCGCGCCATCACCGAGGCCCCCGACCCGGGCGCGGCCGCCGCGGAGTTCGCCCGCCGACTCGGCGCCGTGTTATTGCCCGGCCCGCACCGGGGCCGTCGAGCCCGCTGGCCACTGGTTATCACGGGGTATCCGGAAGCGGGGATATCACCACGATTGGCATGGGCACGCCGACGCTCGTCTTCAGGTGCTCGTACCGGCCGAAGTTAACCTCGTCCATGAGTTCCCAGAGCCGCTCGTAGCCGACGTCACCCGGTTCGATAACGCGGGCGCGCCCCTTGGCCTTATACCGGGCTATCCAAACCTCAGCCTCGGGATTCGCCCGCAGGTTCGCCAGCCAGCCCGGAGCCCGCCGGCCGCCGTTCGACGCGACGACCACGAGCGTGCCGCCGTCGGCTCCGTAGACAAGTGGGGTGGAACGCCGCAGCCCCGACCGGCGTCCCACCGTGTGAAGCAGCAGAATCGGCGCGCCGAAGACCCCGTGCCCGATCCGGCCGCCGGTGAGCAGGTAGATGCGCCGGTGGACCCGGACCACGGGGCCGGGCGCCATTCTCGGTGCGGTCAGCCGGGCAAACATCCTGGCCAGGCCGAACGGATCCCTGACTTCCCCCAGCGGAAAGCTCATCCGGGTCTCCTCGCTGTTCCGCGTCGTGAGCGGCGCCGTGCAACCGATAGCTACGTAGAGTTACTACTTTTATCCCGTTCGCAACTGGGCAGATACGTTATCGGATGGTGCGGTCTTCCGGCGCTTTGTGCCGGAGGAAGGTGGAACTAGTCATGATCCGCGCCCAATCCCTTTTCTCATCCGCCGCCGCGGCGCTGACCGCGCTCGTGACGGCGGGTTCCGCGGGCCTGTCAGGAATGCCAAGCGCAGCCGCGGCGACACAATCGCTGTGCAGCTCAAGTCCCGCCCGCGTCTCCGGCGGCGCCTACATCGTGGAGACCGATGAGTGGGCCTCCCACGCCGCCGAGTGCGTCGTCCTGCACGGCGGCACCTCCTACTCGGTATCCCGGTCGGAGATCTCCAACGCGACCGACGGCGCCCCCGGCGCCTACCCGTCGGAGTACAACGGCTGCCACTGGGGTTCCTGCACGTCCGGCGGCCTGGCGGCCAGCCCGGTCAAGGTATCCTCCCTCGGCATCGGGAAGGTCTCGACCTCCTGGTCGACAAGCCAGCCCACGGCCAAGGGGGACGCCTATGACGTCGCCTACGACATCTGGGTCAGCCGCACGAAGAAAACCTCGGGCAGCGGGAACGGCTCGGAGATCATGATCTGGCTGAACCACCGCGGGGGCGTCGGCCCGGCCGGGCGCGAGATCGCGCGGAACGTCCACATCGGCATCCATGCCTACAACATCTGGTACAACCCGCCGGCCTCCCCCGGACAGGGCAACACGATCTCCTACAGCATGCTCAAGGGCCACACTTCCGTCTCCAGCCTCGACCTCGGACGGGTCATCCGCAACGCGGTCTCCCGCGGCTACACCCAGTCGTCGTGGTACCTGATCGACGTGGAAGCGGGATTCGAACTGTGGCACGGCGGCAGCGGGCTGGCCACGAACTCGTTCTCCGTCCACGTCAAGAAGTAGACCGCGTCACGCAAGTGCCTCCGTGGCCACCGGAAAATAAGGGCCCCGGCGGCTTCTCCCCGCCGCGCAGAAGACAAGCCCGCACGACAGCGGTCCGGACGCGGGCCGCTATCGGAGTCCGGACGTGAAGCACCCCCAGGCCTTGGGGGTAATCGCCACAACGGCCCGGTTGTCATACCCGTCCTGCTTCGTGTCGCGCACATACACGGCGTCGGCCACCGCGACCTCGATGCACTCGCCGCCGGAACCGCCGCTGTAACTCGACTTGCGAAAGTCCATCTAGCTCCCCCTTGATTCGTTTCAAGAGCGCTATCGAGTCACGCGGGGACAACGCTACCGCCCGAAGCATCCCCATAACAGCCCACAGATCCGCTACATCCTCACGGCTGTCGACGATACGTCCACCATTGTGGAACTCCGTGTACCCAATCGGGACCCCCTCGTCCGAGTCGTAGATAAATATGGGGCCCTCCATCCCAGGGGGATCAGGAGCGCTAAACGGGAAGGCCTGCAGCACGAAGCCAGGCGATTCGGCCGCCTTGATCAACCTGTCCAGCTGCGCCGCCATAACCTGCGGGGAGCCGATGACCTGCCGGAATACCGACTCGTGCATCACCAGATGCATCATCGGCGGCCGGTGACGAGCCAGCACTTCCTGACGGCTCATCCGCGCGGCGACCTTCCGCTCGATTGACTCGTCGCTCTCGTTAGCCCAGCGGGCCCGGATCAGGCTCCGGGCATAAGCCTCGGTCTGCAGCAGGCCGGGTACTGGGCCAAGCGCCCAGCCATGGATACGGACGGCCTCCCGCTCGTGCGGGATGATCGGCGCGAACCACGCCGGGAACGCCCGGTTCCGGGTCGCCTCGCACCATCGGGCGAACGTTCCCGGTGTCTCGAACTCCCTGTCACACCGATCGGCGAAGTCCCTGGAGGGCAACCGGTCCCCGCGCTCGAGGTCGCTCACGAACGACCCCGAGTAGCCGAGCGCGGCCCCCAACTCCGTCTGTGTCCACCCCCGAGATGAGCGCCACGCCCGCAACTCGGCCCCGAAGTCGGTGACGCCTTTCCTGTCCGCACCGCCCATCGCTCCCCCACCGCAATCGCTACAGGGCGGCCACGCTGCCCGTTTCCCCATCAACCATACGCCGGTTTCCGTCACCACACGTTATTCCCCGCAGATGATCATTCGCTCTCGACTATCCGATTCATGATAACTAGCCGGGTACGGTGCGTGATCACTTGTCTTGTACCGGGTTCCGGCGGAATGACAACGCAGCGAGCGGACATAGCGCAGGCCGGCTCAGGCGGTCCCGGCGCCCAGGTAGCGCAGGACGGCGAGCACCCGGCGGTCACCGCCGTCGCCCGGGTACAGGCCGAGCTTGGCGAAGATCGACGTGATGTGCTTGCTTACCGCGCTGTCGGTGATGACCAGGGACCGCGAGATCTCGGTGTTGGAGCGGCCCTCGGCCATGAGGGCGAGAACGTCCAGCTCCCGCTGGGTGAGATCTTCCAGGGGGTCCCGGCCCCGCCTGCGTACCAGCAGCTGGGCCACCACCTCCGGGTCCAGGGCGGTGCCCCCGCCGGCCACCCGCCGCAACGCGTCCAGGAACTCGGTGACGTCGGCGACCCGGTCCTTGAGCAGGTAGCCGACACCGCGCGTGTTCGCGGACAGCAGGTCGGCGGCGTACCGCTCCTCCACGTACTGGGACAGCACCAGGATCGCGGTGTCCGGCCAGCGTTCCCGGATCGCGAGCGCGGCACGGATACCCTCGTCGGTGTGGGTCGGCGGCATCCGCACGTCCGCGATCACCAGGTCGGGCCGGGCCCGTTCCAGCACGGCGAGGAGTTCGTCGGCGTCCCCGGCGGTCGCGGCCACGTCGAAGCCGGAACTGTCCAGCAGGCGGGTCAGGCCCGCCAGCAGGAGCACCGAGTCTTCGGCGATAACGACACGGAGGCGGCCCGCGGCCGGCTGGGTCGTGCCCGGCATGTCCGAGGTCACAATCAGCACGTTACTCCGCTCTCAGCGCCGTCGCCGGACGGGAACGAGCCGCCCAGCTCGCGGGAAGCAGCGCGCCCGCAGCCGCGATCGCCAGCGCCGCCAGGGCGAGCAGGGCCAGGTCCGCCGGGCTGAACACGTCGGTGAAGCTGGCCGGGACGCCGGTGTGCGCGGTGCCCGCCATCGCCTTGATGGTCGCCGTGGTGAGCGCGGCCGCGGCGGGAGCGGCGATCGCCCCGGCGATCACCGCGGGAGGGATGACCGAGCACACCACCATCACGATCGTCTGGCCCGGCCGCATCCCGAGGGCCTTGAAGATCCCCAGGTCGTGGACCTTGTCCCGGGTGGTCATCAGCACCGTGTTGAGCACTCCGAGCCCGGCCGCGACCGCGACCATGAGCGCCAGCAGTCCGACCAGGGCGTCGGCGATCAGGTAGAACTGCCCGCCCTGCTCCGGCATCGCCAGCCACTCCCCGCTCGGGCCGAACCTCGCGTTCAGGCTCCTGATGTAGGCGGCGGCGCTGGTCCCCGGTTTCAGGCCGACGTAGTACTGGTCCAGGTTGGCCGGGACCGTGAACCCGGGCAGGGACTCCGGCCCGCCCAGAAGCCGGGGGCTGGACGACGGGGCGAAGATCTCTCCCACGATCGTGACCGTGTCCGTCCGGCTGGTCGCGAACCGCAGGTCCGGCCCCTGGCCGGTCACGCCCGAGGTGGGGACGGTGACCGTCGCGGTGTCGCCGATCTTCAGGCCGCTCTGGGTGAGGAAGGCGTTGCTGACGTCGACCTGCCCCGGCCCGCTCGGGAACCGGCCGGACATCAGGCCGAGGTCCAGCCAGGAGGCGTCGGAGCCGAAGACCTGGGCGGTGGCCTGGCCCGACAGGCCCTGGACCCGGACCAGGCCGAAGTAGTCTGCGACGTACCGGGCCGTGCCGGGCCGGGCGTTCAGGGCCGAGGACAGCGCGGCGATCTGCGCGGCGGTCGGCGGCTTCGGGCCCCGGCCCGGCCCGGCGATCTTGACCGGGTGGCCCTCCACCGCGGGTCCGCCGCCGCTCTGGCCCAGGTTCTGCTGGATCGTGACCGGGGCCTCGGCGGCGTGGGTCTGCGCCTGCTCGGCCCGGCCCAGGCCGGCGGTCAGGCCGACCGCGAAGATCACGGCGCAGGCGCCGAACGCGATCGCGAAGAGCGTGACCAGGGTGCGGCCGGGGCGGGCGAACGGCTGGGCGAGGCCGATGCCGACCGGGCGCGGCAGCCGCAGCCGGGACGTCACCCGGTGGACCAGGTAGCCCCGTCCGGTACGCGGGGCGTGCCCGGCGGCGATGGCCTGGGTGGCGGACAGCCGCCCGGCGCGGAGAGCGGGCAGGAACGCGGCGAGCATGGTCAGCGCCAGCATGCCGAGCGGGGCGACAATCAGGGCCCAGAACGGAGCGGACTGGCTGCCGACGCCGTACACCCCGGCCGAGTCGGCCAGAAGCGGGACCGACAGGACGTCGCCCAGCACCGTCCCGGCCGCCACGCCGATGAGGGCGGGCAGCCCGATCCGGCCCAGGTAGACCGTCACCACCTGGCCGGGGGTCATGCCCAGGGACTTGAGCACGCCGATGCGCCGGTACTGGGCGGCGACGGCGCCGCTGACCACGTTGGCGACGATCAGCACGGCCATGGCCAGGCCGATGACGGCGAACGCGACGACGAACGGTTCCATGATCGCGCCGTCGCCGTTGGAGTTCTGCCGGGCGGTCAGCCAGCTGGTGCTGGACGACACCGCGCCCTTCGGCAGGTCCCGGGAGACGGCGGCCACGTCCGCGTTGACCTGCGCGTAGTTCGCGGCGCGGGTGAACCGGTAGAGCATCTCCGACTCGGCGGGCACGCCGGCCGGCCGCAGCCGCGTGACCTCGGCGGGAGTGACCCAGCCGAACTCCTGGCCGGTCACCGAGTTGGCGAAGCCCACCACGGTCAGGGTCTGGGACCCGGCGGTAATGACGCTCCCGAGCCTGACCGGCTGCGGGCCGCCGCCCTGGGGCGTGCCGCTCAGCACAACCTGCCCGGGCCCGGTCAGCCAGTGGCCGGCGTTCAGCACCAGGTCGTCAACGGGCCCGCCCGCCGACGCCCGGCCCAGGAGCGGGATCGGGCCGAACGGCTGGCCGTCGATCTGGCTGGAGGGCACCTGCGCCTCGGGGAACGGCCCGGCGGACGCGGTGACCCCGGCGGCGTGCCCGGTGGCGGCCAGCCGGGCACCGGTCGCCTTCAGGCCGTTCACGGTGAGGGTCACGTCGGCGCCGCGCTGGGCGGCGAATGCCGTGTCGAACGGGGCGCTGGTCGCCGAGAGCAGCGCGAACCCCAGGGTGGCCGACGCGGTGGAGATCAGCAGGACCGCGCAGATCACGAGCGCGGACACCTTATGACGCAGCATCCCGCCGGAGGCGGTGCGGACGGCCCCGGCGGCGCTCATCTCTTCCCCGCCTGAGTCGGGGCGGGCGCGGAGGAGGAACGGAGATCCGTTAGGCCGCCATCGGGTGTGATCTTGCCGTCGACCAGCCGCACCGTGCGGTCGGCGAGCGTGCCCGCCAGTCCCGGGTCGTGGGTGACCAGCACGATCGTCTGGCCCTGCGCATGGAGGTCGGCGAGCAGGTCGCGGATCTCGGCCCCGGTCGCGGTGTCCAGCGCGCCGGTCGGCTCGTCGGCCAGCAGCAGCTCGGGAGTGTTGACCAGGGCGCGGGCGATGGCGACGCGCTGGCGCTGGCCGCCCGACATCCGGGCCGGGTAGTCGTCCCGGCGGGAGTAGATCCCCATGTCGCCCAGGAGCTCGATGGCCCGGTTCCGCGCCTTCCGGCGGGGAGCACCCGCGAGCTGGGCGGGCAGCAGCACGTTGTCGAGGACGGTGAGGTCCTCGAGGAGGTTGAAGAACTGGAAGATAATGCCGACATGCCGCGCCCGGAACTTCGCCAGGGCGGCCTCTCCCAGGCGGTCGATCCGCTGGCCGGCCACGGTCACCTCGCCGCTGGTGGGCCGGTCCAGCCCGGCGGTCAGGTTGAGCAGCGTGGACTTGCCGCTGCCGGAGGGCCCCATCACGGCGACGGTCTCCCCCGCCGCGATCGAGAGACTGACGTCATCGAGGGCCGGAGGGACGCCGGGCTGGTAGGCCTTGGTGACCCCGCCGCTCGCCCCGCCGAACTGAATCACATCGGACTGCAGTGTCATGGCCTTCAGCGTGCCGGGTCCGGCCCGTGATCGCCTTGGCGCCGGATCCCGAATCCGGGGTGGGGCCAGCCCCACCCTGATCCGGACGCGCGCTCCATGGGCAGGGGGACCGCCCCGGCATACCTTTAGCTCATGACCGCATCCGTCCAGCTCGCCGGGGTCTCCCGGTACCGCCGCGTGCCCTGGTCGCCTCGGGCGTGGCGGCAGACGCTGTACCTGACCGGCGGTATCCCGGCGCAGCTCCTCCCGGCGATCGTCGTGTTCTGGGCGCTGTTCGTCAAGGTTCCGCACAGCAGCCGGACCGTCGCCGCCGAGGTCCTGGTCATGGCGGCCTTCCTGCTGATCGTCGTGCTCGCGGTGCCCGCGCTCACCGTCGTGCACCGGCACCGGCTGCGGGTCACCACCGGGGCGGACATTCCCGAGCGGCCCCCGCTGTCGGACGCGCCGATGCTGAGCGGAACGGGACTGGCCGCCGCGTTCCGGTCGGAGGCGACGTGGCGGCAGCTGGCCTACCACCTGATAGCGGCTCCGGCGCTGGCGCTGGCGGCCATGGCCGCGTTCGGGACGTGGATCCTCGGGCTGTACTTCCTGCTGGCGCTGCCGCTGCGGGTAGCCGGCGGGCCGCACGCCACTCGCTGGCCACTGGCCGCGCTCCTGCTGGCCGCCCTGGCGCTGCTGGCGGCGGCGCCGTGGGCCACCTCCTTTGTCAGCGGGCTGGACGCGCGGACGGCCCGGGCACTGCTGGGGCCGTCGCGGGCCGAGCTGGAGCACAGGGTGACACGGCTGAAGGAGAGCAGGGCCGGGGTCGTGGACGCCGCCGACGCCGAGCGACGGCGCCTGGAACGGGACCTGCACGACGGCACGCAGCAGCGCCTGGTCTCCCTGGCCATGAACCTGGGGCTGGCCCGGGCACGGGCGGGCACCCTGGACGAGGCGCAGGCGGCGATCGCGGCGGCGCACGAGGAGGCCAAGACGGCCCTGGCCGAGCTGCGGGACCTGGTGCGCGGCCTGCACCCGGCGGTGCTGGAGGACCGGGGGCTGGACGCGGCGCTGTCCGGCATCACCGCGCGGATGCCGATCCCGGTGAAGCTGACGGTCGACGACATGGCGCGGCGACCGTCCCCGGCGATCGAGGCGGTCGCGTATTTCGTGGTCTCCGAGGGGCTGACTAACATCGCCAAGCACTCAAGAGCCAGCCAGGCCGAGGTCATCGTGCAGCGGTCGGGGAACCGGCTGCACATCATCATCACCGACGACGGCAACGGCGGCGCCGACCCGGCGCGAGGCTCGGGACTGGCCGGGCTGGCCCGGCGGGCCGCGTCGGTGGACGGGACGTTCGAGATCAGCAGCCCCGAGGGAGGGCCGACAATGCTCACGGTGGACCTGCCATGCTCGCGGTGAACGACGCCCCCGGCGCCGTTTCCGGGGCGGCGCGCGGACGCTGGATCTGGACGGTGTCCGGCGTACTCACCGCGGCGGCGCTCACGGCCCTGGCGGCCCGGCTCGCGGTCAGCGCCGGCTCGCCGGCGGCTCCCGTCGCCCCGGCGGCGGTCCGGACCTACGCAGTCGCGCAGCCGGTCACCTCGGTCGACATCACCAGCGCCGGCGACCCGGTGCGGGTCACCGCCGCGGACGTTAACCGCGTCGAGGTCACCATCGCCTTTCACGGGAAGGCCGGGAACCCGCCCGGGCCCGGGACGGTGACGGGCGGACGGCTCGTGCTGTCGGACTCCGGGTGCGGCGACGGCGGCTGGTGCGCGGACGCGTTCACGCTCGCCGTGCCGCGCGGCACCTCGGTGGACGTCTCCACCGGAGGCGGGCCGGCGACGGTCACCGGGCTGGCCGGGTCGCTGCGCGCCGACACGGACGGCGGTCCGCTCAGCGCGCTCTCCCTGGGCTCGGCCGACGTCTCCGTCGCCACGGGGGGCGGCCCGGCCCTGATCGGGTTCCGCACGGCGCCGCGGATGGTGGCCGTCACCAGCACCGGCGGCCCGGCCCGGATCCTCGTGCCCGGCGGGCCGTACGCGCTGAACGCCGACAGCGGCGGCGG
>WRBL01000132.1 GCA_009784565.1 Streptosporangiales bacterium
CAGCTACTTCCAGCAGGACGGGCAGGCCGTGTTCCGCTGGACGACGACGAAGATCGCGCCGGTCGCGCGGGAGGCCTGCGAGCGGGCCGGGGTCAAGCCCGAGGACCTGACCGCGTTCATCCCGCACCAGGCGAACCTGCGGATCATCGAGTCGATCGCCCGCAAGCTGGGCATCGACCGCGAGCGCGTCGCCGACGACATCATCTCGGCCGGGAACACCTCGTCCGCGTCGATCCCGCTCGCGCTGAACCGGATGGCCGAGCAGGGCCGCCTCGAGCCGGGCACGCCCGCGCTGCTGCTCGGGTTCGGTGCCGGGCTTTCCTACGCCGCGCAGGTCATCACCCTCCCGTAGGACCGAACGCGCTAACTTCACCCGCGAAGGGGTCCCGGCGACCGCCGGGACGCCGACACCACAACACAAGGAGTGAGAAGTGACCGAGCAGGAGATTCAGGCCGGACTCGCCGAGATCATCGATGAGGTCGCGGGCGTGCCCGCCGACGAGGTGACCCCGGAGAAGAGCTTCGTCGACGACCTCGACATCGACTCGCTGTCGATGGTGGAGATCGCCGTCGCCGCGCAGGACAAGTTCGGCGTCGAGATCCCGGACGAGCAGCTCAAGGACCTCAAGACCGTCCAGGACGTCATCACCTACGTCTCCAAGAACGTCTGACGTCCCTTCCCTCGAACCAAGGAGAAACCCAGTGAGCAGCAACGACCAGGGCAGCGTCGTCATCACGGGCCTCGGCGCGACCACGCCGCTCGGCGGGGACGTCGCGTCGACCTGGTCGGCGATGCTCGCCGGGACCAGCGGCGTGCGGCCGATCACCGAGTCCTGGGCCGACGACCTGCCGGTGAAGATCGCCGCGCCGGCGGCGGCCGACCCGGTGGAGATCGTCGGGCGGGTCCAGGCCCGGCGGATGGACCGGTGCGAGCAGCTCGCGCTCGTCGCGGCCCGCGAGGCCTGGGCGGACGCCGGCGCGCCGGAGGTCGACCCGTTCCGGCTCGGCGTGGCCGTCACCAGCGGGATCGGCGGTATCGGTTCCACGCTGGCCGCCTACGACGCGCTGAACGACAAGGGTTGGAAGCGCATCTCGCCCTACACGGTTCCCATGCTGATGCCGAACGGCTCGGCCGGCTGGATCAGCATGGAACTCGGGGCCCGGGCCGGCGCGCACGCCATGGTCAGCGCGTGCGCGTCCGGCGCCGAGACCATCGGGTACGGGATCGACATGATCCGTTCCGGCCGCGCCGACGTCGTCGTGGCCGGCGGGACCGAGGCCGCGATCATGGCGCTGAACATCGGCGCGTTCGCGGTGATGCGGGCCATGTCCACCCGCAACGACGAGCCGGAGAAGGCGTCCCGCCCGTGGGACAAGGGCCGGGACGGGTTCGTGCTCGGCGAGGGAGCCGGCATCGTGGTCCTGGAGTCCGAGGCGCACGCCAGGGCCCGGGGCGCGCGGGTCTACGCGGTGGCAGCGGGGGCCGGGTACTCGGCCGACGCGCACCACATCTCCCACCCGCTGCCCGACGGCGCCGGGGTCAAGCACGCGATCAACTCCGCCATCGCGGACGCGGGCATCTCCCCGGAGCAGATCGCGCACGTGAACGCGCACGCCACGTCCACGCCCGAGGGCGACCTGCTGGAGGCGGCCGCGATCGCGTCCGCGCTGGGCGAGGCGTCGTCGGGTGTCGTGCTCACGTCCACGAAGTCGATGACCGGGCACCTGCTCGGCGGCTCGGGCGCGATCGAGACCGTGGCCGCGGTCAAGGCCCTAGTGGACCGGACCGCGCCGCCGACGATCAACCTCGATGACCCCGACGAAGCGGTCACTCTCGAGGTCGCCACCAAGGCCCGGTCGCTGGAGCCGCGCGGTGACGCGCCGATGGCGGTGCTGAACAACTCGTTCGGCTTCGGCGGTCACAACGTGACCCTCGTCTTCACCGAGCACACTCCGGCGTAGCCAGCGGGTCATGCGCACCGTTCACGGAAGTGTACGATTCGTAGCGAAGGCCGCCATGCGGCCATGCACGTCGCGGAAGGTACGGTGCCATGACCCGGCTCAACCTCAACCCGGCCGAACTGATCGACGAGGTCTGCCCGGTACGGGAAGTGCTGGATCGCGTGGCCGGGAAGTGGAGCATCCTGATCATCGGAGCGGCCGCTCACGGGCCGATTCGCTTCACCGAGCTGGAGCGCTCCATCGAGGGAATCAGCCGGCGGATGCTCTCGCTGACCCTCCGCAACCTTGAGCGGGACGGCCTCCTGACGCGGACCGTCTATCCCACGGTCCCGCCGCGGGTGGAATACCGTCTCACGGATATCGCGGAGGAACTGCACGAGTCGCTCCTGTCGCTCACGGACTGGGCTCACCGGCACCGCGACTCCATCGTCGCGGCCCGGCACGCCTACGACACTCAGCGCGTGATCAGCGAGAGCTAAGCCGGTCCCCGTGCGGTTCCGCGGGCTCGTCTGCCTGCTCCGGCCCCGGCGCGGGAACGACGACCCGGAGCATCACGGCTCCGACGGCGAGGGCGATGAACTGGCACGCCGCGGCGGCCAGGAATCCGGCGTGGTACCCGCCGAGCAGCGAGGCGGCCTGGCCGTGACCGGCTGCCGTGAGGGCGTTCGTGCGCGAGGCGGCGAAGGCGCTCAGCACGGTCAGCCCGACCGCGCCGCCGATCTGCTGAGTCGTGTTGAAGAGCCCGGACGCGATCCCGGACTCGGCCGGACTGACCGACGCCATGCCCAGTCCCATCATGGCGGGAGCGGTGAGACCGAATCCCAGTCCCATGACCAGGCTCGCGGGGAGGAAGTCCACGCCGAACGTGCCCCCCAGCCGCGCGAACGACAGTACGACGAACGCCGCGACGTTGAGGACCAGTCCCGCGAACAGCACGGCCCGCAGGCCGAACCGGGCGATCAGCCGGGCCGACAGGCCCAGGGAGACAGCCGCGATCACGACCGCGATGGGCACGAACGACAGGCCGGCCTCCAGCGGGCTGTACCGGAGCACTCGCTGCAGGTAGAGCGTGCCGAAGTACAGCAGGCCGAACATGCCCGCGATGACCAGGAACTGCACGACATTCGCCGCCGTCAGGCTCCGCGAGCGGAACAGGCGCAACGGCAGCAGCGGCTCCCGCGCCGTCGCCTGCCGGAAGAAGAAGCCGGCCAGCAGCGCCACGGCGAGCACGCCGAGGACGACGGTCCGGGTAGCTCTCCAGCCGGCCTGCTCCGCGTTCACGATCGTGTAGACCAGCAGCGTCATGCCAGCCGTGACGAGCACGGCGCCCAGGAAGTCCGTCCGCTTGCCGAGTCCCTCTCCGGGGTCGCGTGCGATCACCCGCAGGCCCGCCAGGACTACGACGACGCCGATCGGCAGGTTGATGAAGAAGATCCAGTGCCAGCTCAGCAGGCCCGTGAGGACGCCGCCCAGCAGCGGCCCCACCGCGCCGCCTCCCGCGGAGGCGAAACTGTAGGCCGCGATGGCCTGCGTCCGCTTGCCCTCCGAGGCGAACGTGGTCGCGACCATGCCGAGGATGCAGGCGGAGGCGACCGCGCCGCCGATGCCCTGGACGAAGCGGGCGCCCATGAGCATCCCTTCGCTCGACGCGAAGCCGCAGAGCACGGACGAGACGCTGAACAGCCCGATCCCCGTGAGGAAGACCGCCTTGCGTCCCAGCAGGTCGCCGAGCCGCCCCGCCAGGAGGAGAAGGCCGCCGAACGGAATCACGTAGGCGTTGACCACCCAGACCAGGTCCCCGGAGCTGAAACCGAGGCCGCGCTGCACCGCGGGCAGCGCCACGTTCACGATGTTCTGGTCGAGGACAATCATCATCTGGCCGGTGCACAAGATGGCGATAGTCACCCAAGGGGAAATGGCAGATCGTTGACCGGTGCGGACCACGCGGGTTCCCTCCCTAAGAAATAGCCACTCGCAGGCGCCATCATCGCGGCCCCGCGAAGAAGAAGGAAGAAGGAACTTTTCTGTGACAAGGTCACACGCATGTAACGTGGCTGCCTCCTGAAACTGCCACGAATTGAGCGTGTAGTCGCTCATTCCCTGCCGTCCGCCCAGAACTTCGGTTACCGGGACAGCAGCGAACTCCAAATGGATTCCACCCGGAATCGCGCCCGGCATCCGGTGAATATCAAAATCGTTCAGGCGGGCGGGACCAGGCCGCCGGGAGACCGCGGCGGTGCGGGGGCCGCCGGGGCTTCAGGCGCGGGCGGCTCCGGGGACGCGGAAGGCGCCGCGGGCGGCGGCGGAGGGGCGGGGGGCCCGGGGCGAGCGGGAGCGTGCCCGGCCAGGGCGGCGTAGCGGCGCAGTTCGCGGTCGCGGCGCTCGGCGAGGACGGCGCCCAGGTAGGCGGCCGGCGGCAGCCCCGGCGGCGGCGGAGGCGTGACGACGGCCGAGATGCCCGACGCGAGCTGCAGGCCGAGCTGGTCGCGGGCCGGGACGTGCAGTTCCCAGTAGCGGGACAGGTAGCTGGCGGCCGACGACGCGAGGGAGTCGGGCAGCGCGGACAGGTCCAGGGACGACCTCCAGCCGGCCAGCGCGGGGTCCGGCGGCGGCAGCGGCGCCTGGGTGAAGGCGGCCACGGGAGGCGCCGGCGGCATGCCGCCGGGCGGGACGGGCACGCCAGGCGGCGGGACGGCGCCCGGGGGAACCGGGGCACCGGGATAGCCGGCCGGGGGCGCATAGCTTCCCGGGAGCGGGGTCGGCGCCGCGGACGGAACCCGCTCGCGGAGGACGAAGGTACCGGCGAAGATGTCGCCCAGGCGCCTGCCCTTGACCGAGAACATGGACGCGATCAGCGCGGGCACGCCGAGCAGGGCCCAGCATTCGACGGCGCCCGCCAGCCCGCGGACCAGGGCCTGCCGGAAGCGGACGGGGCCGCCGTCGTCGCTGACCGCCCGCAGGCCCAGGGCCATCTTCCCCAGCGTCTTGCCCCGGCTCAGGGTCTCGAAGATCACCGGGTAGCCGACGAGCACCAGGACGTAGCCCACCACCCACATCGCGGCCCCGGCCGCCTCGTTCGGCATCGCCGACGCGCCCACGGCGATGGCGATCAGCAGCGGGATCTGCACCAGCAGGTCGATGACGTGGCCGAGCGACCGGGTAGGGAACCGGGCGCACGGCAGGTCGACGACAACGGCGTCTCCGGTAACAATTTCCGACACAGAGCAAGCGTAGACCTTTAGAGTTCATTGCGTGGATATCGAGGCGTTCGCCGCAGCGCATCAGGCCGAATGGGACCGGCTCGGCGTGCTTGTCCGGCGCCGCCGGCAGCTGACCGGGCCTGAGATCGACGAACTGGTCCGGCTGTACCAGCGGGCCGGGACGCACCTGTCGCAGCTGCGGGCCAGCGCTATCTCGTCCGGCGCCTCGGACCCGGCGCGGACGGCGCGGCTGTCCGCGCTGGTGGCCAGCGCGCGCTCCGCCGTCACCGGAGTGCATGTCCCTGCCTGGAAGGCGGTGGCCCGGTTCGCGGTCGCCGGGTACCCGGCCGCGGTCTACCGGGCCCGCTGGTGGTGGCTCGGCACGACGGCGGTCTCGCTGGTCCTCGCCGTCGTGGTCGCCTGGTGGATCGCCCGTTCCCCCGGGGTGCAGAACGCCCTGCTGCCGCCGGCCGACGCGCGGTCCCTGGTCCAGCACCAGTTCCAGGGGTACTACACGGCGAACCCGGCGTCCTCGTTCGCGGCCCAGGTGTGGACGAACAACGTGTGGGTCGCCGCCCAGTCCCTCATCTTCGGCATCCTGCTCGGCATCCCGACCCTGTACGTGCTGCTGAGCAACGCTGTCAACGTGGGCGTGGACGCCGGCTACATGATCGGGCACGGCAAGGCGGCACTGTTCTTCAGCCTGATCCTGCCGCACGGGATGCTGGAGCTGTCCGCGGTGTTCCTCGCCGCCGCCGCGGGCCTGCGGCTGGGCTGGACCATCATCGACCCCGGCGGCCGGCCGCGCGGCCAGGCCCTGGCCGTCGAGGGCCGCTCGACCGTCACGATCGCCCTGGGCATGATCGTGGCGCTCGGCGTGTCCGGCGTCATCGAGGCGTTCGTGACACCGTCGCCCCTGCCGGCCTGGGCCCGGATCACCATCGGCGCGGTCGCGGTGTGCGCGTTCGCCGGGTACTCGCTGTGGTTCGGCCGCCGCGCCGTCCTGGCCGGCGAGACCGGCGACATGGAGGAAGCCCCGGACCTCCTCCCCCACGCGTAGCCGCTGCTACAGCCTTCCGGCCGCCTTCAGGGACAGGTAGGCGTCCGCCAGGGCCGGGGGGAGTTTGCCGGGCGGGCCCTCCACCACGGTGACGCCGACGCGGGTGAGCGTCGCGGCGAGCTCGATCCGTTCGGCCTGAGCGCGGGTGGCGGCCGCCGCGGCGTACACCCGGTCCGCCTCGCCCCGCCCCGCGGCCAGCTCCTCGGTTCTCGGGTCGGCGACAGCGCCCACGAGGAGCTCGTGCCGGGCGGCGAGGGCGCGGAGCTCGGGCAGCGGCGTGACCGACGGGTTCAGGTCGGTGAGAAGCACGACAAGGCAGCGGCGGCGCGCGTGGGCCAGGACCGAGCTCGCCAGCAGCCGGCCGTCGGCCTCGGTGAGTTCCGGGTCCAGGGGCGCCATCGCGTCGGTCACCGCCGCGAGGGCCGCGGTGCGGGGCGGGGCCAGGACCCGGGCCCGGATCCTCTGGTCGACGGCGATCAGGTCGACCCGGTCACCGGCCTGGACCGCCAGGGCGGTCAGCAGCTGCACCGCGTCCATCGCCGTGTCCAGCCGCGGGTAGCCCCCGACGCGCCCGGCCGACGTGCGCCCTGTGTCCAGGACGAACACGATGCGGCGGTCCCGCTCGGGGCGCCAGGTCCGGACCAGCACGTCGCCGCGGCGCGCGGTCGACCGCCAGTCGACGGAGCGGACGTCGTCGCCGGTCACGTACTCGCGCAGGCTGTCGAACTCGCTGCCCTGGCCCGGCCGCACGGCCCGGTGCTGCCCGTCGAGCTCCCGGAGCTGTGCCAGCTTGCCGGGCAGGTGCTTGCGGCTGCGGAACGGCGGCAGCGCGCGCACCGTGTGGAGGCTCTTCAGGGACCGCTGGCGGGCCGCGAGTCCGAGGGGCCCGAACGAGCGGATGGTGACCGTGTCGCTGCTGATGTCGCCGCGGCGTTCCGGGTCGAGGACGGTGGTCACACTGCCCTGACTTGTTGCTGTTATCACGACGGAAGTGCGGGGCGGGGCGGCGCGGGCCGACGGCGGCCACGCGGCGCGGACCTGGCCCCGGAGGGTCCGCCGGCCGTGGTTGACGACCGTGGTGGTCACGGTCGCCCGCTCGCCCAGGCGGACCCTCGTGTCACCGGCCCGGGTGACCGTGAGCCGCCGGACCGGGGCGGCCAGGATCAGGTCGGCGATGACCGCGGCGAGCAGCAGCGCGTCGATGATCACCAGTGCGGCGGTCGTCCGGAACGCGAGGACGAGCAGGACGGCGGCGAGGGCGGCGGCGGCGGTCCTGCCGCTCAGGGCCATCGTGTCACCTCGGGACCGGGACGGAGGCCAGGACGCCGTCCAGGACGCCCTCGGGGGTGACGCCCTCCAGTTCGGCCTCGGGCCGGAGCTGGATCCGGTGCCTCAGGGCGGGACGGGCCAGGGCCTTCACGTCGTCCGGGATCAGGAAGTCGCGCCCGGCCAGCCAGGCCCAGGCCCGGCTGGCCGCCAGCAGCGCGGTCGCGCCGCGCGGGGACACCCCCAGGCGCAGGCTGGGCGAGGTCCGGGTGGCCCGGCACAGGTCGACGATGTAGCCGGTGACCGCCGGGTCGACCTTGACCTGACGGGCCTGTTCCCGGGCGGCGTCGAGGTCGGCGGGGCCGGCGACCGGGCGGACCGCCGCCAGGTCGCGCGGGTCGAAACCCTCGGCGTGCCGGGCTAGGACCGCGATCTCTTCGTCCCGGCCGGGCGGGCTGACGATCAGCTTGAGCAGGAACCGGTCAAGCTGGGCCTCGGGCAGCGGGTAGGTGCCCTCGTACTCGACCGGGTTCTGCGTGGCGGCGACGAGGAACGGGTCGGGGAGTTTCCGGGGGCGCCCGTCCACCGAGACCTGGCGTTCCTCCAGCGCCTCCAGGAGAGCGGCCTGGGTCTTGGGCGGCGTCCGGTTGATCTCGTCCGCGAGCATGATGTTGGTGAACACCGGGCCCTCGCGGAACTCGAACTCGGCGGTCCGCGCGTCGTAGACCAGGGACCCGGTGACGTCGCCGGGCATCAGGTCCGGGGTGAACTGCAGGCGCTTGCTGTCCAGGCTGAGCGCGCTCGCGAGGGACCGGGCCAGGAGAGTCTTGGCCGTGCCCGGGACGCCCTCGAGGAGCACGTGGCCGCGGGCCACGAGCGCGACGAGCAGGCCGGTCACGACCTGGTCCTGGCCGACCACCGCCTTGGCGATCTCGGCCCGCACCGCGGTGAGGGCGTCTCTCGGCCCGTCGTGCGTGGCTGCTGGTTCCTGGGGCTGGGGCATCACTGGCGACGTACCTTCCGTTCGAGTTCGTCGAGGTCGTCCGCGAGGGCGACGAGTTCTTGGTCGGAGGCGGGCGCCGGGCCGCCGAGCAGGCGCGCGACCGTGTCCGGGTCCTCCCCCGCGCGGGCGGCGATCGCCCGGGCGATCGCTTCGGTCCCGCCTCCGGAGACTCCGGCCCGGCGGGAGAGGCGGGCGGCGGCCGCGGCCCGCAGTTCGGCGGCGGCACGGTCCCGGGCCCGGCGCGCGGTGTAGAGACGGCCGTGGCCCTCCACCGTCTCCGAGGCCCGGACGACGACCGGGAGTTTCTCGGCGACCAGCGGGCCGAGACGGCGGGCCCGCCACGCCGCCGCCAGCACGAGGGCGATGAGCAGCTGGATCACGATCAGGTAGGCCGGCCACGGGACGAGGCTGGTGAAGCTCCGCTGCCCCTGGGCCTGGCCGCCGCCGTTTCCGCCGCCGTGGCCCGGCGGGACGGTGGCCGGGATGGCGCCCGGCTGCGGGAGCAGCCAGGTGACGGGCCGGGCTTCGCTTCCTCGCAGGAGGTTCAGGGCGAGGGACGCGTCCCCGTTGCCGCCGAGTTCCGCGTTGGTGAGGGGCCCGCTGCCGCCGAGGACCGTGACGGTCCGGTGCCGCGCCGACTCGAAGTAGCGGACGTAAAAGTAGCCGCCGGCCGCCGGGTAGCAGGAGGCCGCCGCGGAGTCGCCGGTTCGCAGCACCGCGCCGCCCGCGTCGATGTTCCCGGCGAGGTTGGCGACCTTGTCGTTGCACAGCGGCGGGGCGGTCAGCGCGTCGGCCGTTCCGCTCGCGTCGGTGGTCACGGACGGGGCGAGCACCCGCAGGGCGGCGGGGTCGGGGTCCGTGACGACGATGTCGCCGCCGAACCGGGCGGCCTGGGCCAGCTGGGCGGCGCTGAACTGGTCCGCGCCCGTGATCAGCTCGACCCCGGGCCGGTGCGCGGTCTGCGCGTTGGCGATCTCGCGGATGACCGGCTGCCCCCGGGCCGCGAGCAGGTCCGACAGGGCGTGGCCGCCGTCGGAGGCGGTGCTGTTCGGGTCGAGGTAGACGGTCTGCGACGGCTGCAGGAGGGCGATGACCGCACCCGCGACGATGACCAGCAGGGCCAGGCCGGCCGGCCAGCGCCAGCGCAGCAGCGTCTGGATGACCTCGGAGCGGGTCTCCGTGGCCGTGCTCACGCCGGGACCGCCGCGGGGGACTGCGCGGGGGCGGCCGGCGCGGTGCGGGCCAGCAGGTCATCGAGGGCCTTCATCCGCTCGTAGCCGTCCCGGGTGCCGGTTCCGTCGCCGAACCGGATCCGGTCGAACAGCCGGGCCGCGTCGGCCAGCGCGGCCGCGTGGTCCGGGAAGCGGGCGCCCGCCTGCGCGGCCACCTCGTCCGCGGTCCGGCCCGTGTCGGGGTGCAGGACGCGGCGTTCCTCGAGGCTGAACGCGACCGCGCGCAGCCGCTGGAGGATGGCCGTGCCGTAATCGCCGCCGGCGGCGGCCTCCTCGGCGGCGGCCCGGCACTGACGGGCGGTGAGCGGGCCCGGGCCCAGGTCCCCCGGCGGGGCCGTCCGGCGGGCCGCCCCGGCCAGGGGCCCGGTCCGCGTGAGGATCACCGCGACGACGAGGACGACCACGGCCACGAGCGCGACCAGCGTCCACCAGCCGCCGGGGGTGGCGTGGCCGGCGCCGGAGAAGATCTTGTTCAGGAACGACGAGATCGCGTGCACGATCTTCTGCGTGACCGAGGTCTGGTGGTACATCCCCCGGGAGAGTTCCCGGCGGGCCTCGCGCTGGGCCGGCTCCCGGGCGATCGGCCCGGCCGAGGTCACCACGCGCCGGGCTCCGGGCCTCCGGGCGGCTGCGTCCCGGGCCGGGGCCCGGTCGGGGCGGGCAGGTTGGTGAGGGGCTGTCCGCCGGCCGCCAGGGACGCCTGCAGGGCGATGTCCATGCCCTCCCGGCGCATCCGCAGGTCCGTGTAGAGCACCGCCACGGCGCCCGCCTTCAACGGCGCGGTGACGGCGGAGGCGATGACGAGGCCGATCGCGGAGCCGATGACGCTCCCCAGGGACGCCCCCGTGAGCTGGACGGCGGCGCCTCCGGCCTGGAACGGAATGCGGAGGATGAGCTGGACGAAGCTGACGATCAGGCTGACCAGGAACATGATCCCGAACACGCGCCACCAGCTGCCGCGGACCAGGCGCCACGAGCGGCCCAGCGCCTTGAGCGGGCCCGTGTGCTCCAGCACGACGACCGGGATGACGAACATCCAGCGGTACCAGAACATCAGCGCGAAGACCGAGGCGGTGAGCCCGATGACGACCCCGAGGAGGACTCCCAGCCACGTCACGTGCGCCGCGGCCAGCCCGAACCCGATGCCGGCGGACAGGGCGACGGCCAGGAGCCACCCGCCCCCGACGAACAGCCCGTACAGCAGCATGCCCCCGATGGTGGCCCAGGCCCGGGGCTTGAACAGCCGCCAGGCGCTGGCGATGGTCTCCTTGCGGCCCAGCACGGCCTGCCCGATCGTTCCGGTCACGAACCCGGTCAGGAGCGAGGTCCCGGCGAACGACACGATCCCCAGGGCGGCGAAGCTCACGCCCGCGAACACGACGCCTTCCGCTGTGGACGAGCCGGAGCCCCGGAGCTGGGGCAGGACCACGAATCCCAGCACGAGCGAGATGGCCGCGGCCAGCACGCCGGTGACCACGGCCAGGATCACGGCCGGGATGAGGATCGGCTTCGGGTTCCACCGGAAGGCGCTGAAGGAGCCGTCCAGGATCTCGCCGAGGGTCAGGGGGCGGAGCGGGATGATGCCCGGCTTCGGCGCCCACGGCCTGCCCGGGGCGGCCGGGTGGGCGTACCCGTACGGTCCCGGCGCCCCGTAGCCGGGCGGCGGCGGGCCGTACCCCGGAGGGGGCGGGGGCACCGGGCCCGGAGGGGGCGGCGGTGGCTGCTGGGGGTTCTGGGGGCGACCGGGAGGATCTCCGGGCGAAGCGTTCCCGCCCCCGGTTCCCTCGTCCCCCGAGTTTTCCGTCACTTCACGCCTCTTTTGTTCATTGGTGACGAAATATGCTTGCATACCGTGCGGCCAAGCGAAATGACTTTTTCTAAAGTACCGCTGAGCCGGCCGGCGAGACCCGGGACGTTCCGGGAAATCTTGCCCGAAAACGCCGAGCGGGACGCCCCCGGGAGGGGGGCGTCCCGCGCCGGGCGAGCGGGTTACTTCTTCGGGATGCCGTCGCCGCTGGGGGCGGGCGGACCGGTCGGCGGGTCGTCGTCGGAGCCGGACGACTTGCCGGAGGCCTTGCCCTTGCCGGAGGCGGACTTCGAACCCGACGAGGAGCTCTTGGCGCCGGACCCCGAGGACTTCGACGATCCGGAGTCCCCGGAGGAGCCCGAGTCGCCGGAGGAGTCCTCACCGGAGTCCTCCTTCTCGGCCTCCGGGCGGGCCTCGGCCAGGAGCTCGGCCAGGCGGGCGCCCCGCAGGCGCCGGAACGTCCGGTGCGCCCGGGCCCGGTCCAGGACGGCGACCTCCAGTTTGTCGGCGGTCAGCTCGGGCGCGGACTGGCCGTTGCCCTGGGCCGCGAGGGCCTCCAGGGCCGCCCCGAGGGCCTCCGACAGCGACATGCCGTCCGAGAAGCGCTCCTTCAGCACCTCGGCCACCTCGTCGGCCTCGCCGCCGAACGCCACGAAACCGGGCTCGTCCGACACCGAGCCGTCGAACGTGATCCGGTAGATCTGGTCGCTGTCCGGCGTCGCGCCGACCTCGGCCACCACGATCTCGACCTCGAACGGCTTGAGGCTGGCGGTGAAGATCTCGCCGAGGTTCTGGGCGTACCAGTTCGCGATGCCCCGCGCGGTCACGTCCGCGCGGTCAAACTGGTAGCCGGTCACGTCGGCGTACGTCACGCCCGCCTTGCGCAGGTTCTCGTACTCGTTGTAGCGGCCGACGGCGGCGAACGCGATCCGGTCGTACAGCTCGCTGATCTTGTGCAGGGCGCTGGACGCGTTCGGGGCCACCATGAGGATGCCGCCCTCGTACTGCAGGGTCACGCAGCTGCGGCCCCGGGCGACGCCCTTGCGCGCGTAGTCGGCCTTGTCCCGCATCGCCTGCTCGGGCGATACGTATCCAAACGGCATCGTCACCGCGGGAGTTCCTTTGCTACCTCGTAGGGACTTCGACCTAGCTAAGCGGGGCGGACGGGCCGTCGGGCGCGCCCAGCCGGCCGGACACGACCTGCTGGGCGATCTCGGCGGTCTCGCTGTCGGGCAACCGGTGGAAACCGTCAGCGGTGATGGTGGACACGACCGGGAAGATCTGCCGGGTCAGGTCGGGCCCGCCGGTGGCCGAGTCGTCGTCGGCCGCGTCGTACAGCGCCTGGACGACGGCCAGCACCACGTCCTCGGACGACATTCCGTCGCGGAAGAGCTTCTTGAGCGAGCTCTTGGCGTAGACCGACCCGGAGCCGATCGAGGCGTACCGGTGCTCCTCGTACGGCCCGCCGACGACGTCGTAGCTGAAGATCCGGCCAGTGCCGGCGTCCTCGTCGTAGCCGGCGAACAGCGGGATCACCACGAGGCCCTGCATGGCGCCGCCGATGTTGCCGCGGACCATGTTGGCCAGCCGGTTGGCCTTGCCCTCCAGGGAGAGGGTGCGGCCCTCCATCTTCTCGTAGTGCTCGAGCTCGACCTGGAACAGCCGGGCGAACTCAAGGCCGAGCGAGCCGGTGCCCGCGAAGCCCATCGCGGAGAACTCGTCGCTGCGGTGGATCTTCTCGACGTCCCGCTGGGCGATCACGTTGCCCATGGTCGCCCGCCGGTCGCCCGCGAGGACGACGCCGCCCTCGCACTCGGCCGCCACGATCGTCGTGGCGTGCCGCAGCCCTTTGATGGCCTCGCTGGGGTCCGGCCCGAGCTCCGCCGAACCCGGCAGGAGGTCCGGGGCGTAGGACGTCAGGAAATCCGTGAAGGACGGAATCCGCGCCGTCATGAAGTCCGCCGTGCCCCGGCGGACGCCGTCAGAGTGAGTGCCCACTCCGCCTCCCTGCTGAAGCTGACTGCGATGTACCAGAGCAGACACTACCGAAAATTCCCTGGGGGCTCACTGACCGCCCTTCTGCACGTAGGAGCGGACGAACTCCTCCGCGTTCTCCTCGAGCACGTCGTCGATCTCATCGAGGATGGAGTCGACGTCGTCAGTGAGCTTCTCGTTGCGCTCGGTAACTTCCTCGGTGGAGACCGCCTGGTCTTCCTCGGTCTCCTCGGAGCGCCGCGTCGTCTGCCGCTGGCCGCCGGTGTCCTTCGTTGCCATCCGTGTACCTCCGTCACTCGGGGGTGACCCCCACCCAACGTTATCCTCGCCAGGTGAGGGCCCGCCCAATCCTCGGCGAGGCATTTGGTTCAAGTTGGGCACCAAGTTACTGCCGGGGCGCCGCTCCGCTAGTCGTTCGTCAGGGCGCTGACCAGATCGCCGGCCGTGCGGCAGCGGTCCAGCAGGCCGCCGACATGGGCCCGCGTGCCGCGCAGCGGCTCCAGCGTCGGCACCCGCTGCAGCGACTCCCGGCCCGGGATGTCGAAGATCACCGAGTCCCAGGACGCGGCGGCCACCGACTCGGAGTACTGGCTCAGGCAGCGGCCCCGGAAGTAGGCCCGGGTGTCCTCCGGCGGGTTGTCCACCGCCCAGGTGATCGCGTCCTCGTCGGTGAGCCGGACCATCCGGTCTCGGGCCACGAGGCGGTTGTAGAGCCCCCGGCCCTGGCGCACGTCGGAGTACTGCAGGTCGAACAGGGCCAGCTTGGCGTGGTCCCAGGACAGGTTGTCGCGGCGCCGGTAGCCCTCCAGCAGCTCCAGCTTGGCCACCCAGTCCAGTTCCCGGGACAGCTGCATCGGGTCATCCGCCAGCCGCGTGAGCACCGACTCCCACCGGTCGAGCACGTCGGCGGTGACCGGGTCGACGTCGGAGCCGTACTTGTCCTCGGTGTACTTGCGGGCGTGCTCGAGGTACTCGGTCTGCAGCTGCACGGCGGTCAGCTTCCGGCCGTCCCGCAGCGTGACCAGGTGCTTGAGCGACGGGTCGTGGGAGACCGCGCGCAGGTCGGCGACGGGCGAGTCCACCGTCAGGTCGACGGTGAGGAACTTGTCCTCGATCATGGCCAGCACCAGGGCGGTGGTGCCCATCTTCAGGTAGGTGGCGAGCTCGCTCATGTTGGCGTCGCCGATGATGACGTGCAGCCGCCGGTACTTCTCCGGGTCGGCGTGCGGCTCGTCCCGGGTGTTGATGATGGGCCGCTTCAGCGTCGTCTCCAGGCCGACCTCGACCTCGAAGAAGTCCGCACGCTGGGAGATCTGGAAACCGGTCCCCCGGCCGTCGGCGCCGATGCCGACCCGGCCGGCGCCGCACACGACCTGCCGGGTCACGAAGAACGGCGTCAGGTGCCGCACGATGTCCGCGAACGGCGTCGAGCGGCGCATGAGGTAATTCTCGTGGGTCCCGTAGGACGCGCCCTTGTTGTCGGTGTTGTTCTTGTACAGCTGGATGCCGGCGGCGCCGGGCACGGTGGCCGCCTTCTCCGCCGCTTCCGCCATGATGCGCTCGCCGGCCTTGTCCCAGATCATCGCGGACAAGGGGTTCGTGCACTCGGGGGCCGAGTACTCCGGATGCGCGTGGTCGACGTAGAGCCGCGCCCCGTTGGTCAGGATGACGTTGGCCAGGCCCAGGTCCTCGTCGGTGAGCTGGGTGGAGTCAGCCGTCTCCCGGGCGAGGTCGAACCCGCGGGCGTCACGCAGCGGGTTCTCTTCCTCGAAGTCCCACCGGGCCCGCCGGGCCCGCGCGGCCGTGGCCGCCTGGTAGGCGTTGACGATCTGCGATGAGGTCACCATCGCGTTGGCACCGGGCTGACCGGGCACGGAGATTCCGTACTCGGTCTCGGTGCCCATGACCCGCAGCACGCTCATAACTACTCAGCCTAATGCGTGCGGGCGGGCACAGGGCCCGCCCGCACGATGATTGATAGGGATTACAGGTACTGGCCGGTGTTGGCGACCGTGTCGATGGACCGGCCGGCCTCGGTCCCCTGCTTGCCGGAGACCAGGGTCCGGATGTAGACGATGCGCTCGCCCTTCTTGCCGGAGATGCGCGCCCAGTCGTCCGGGTTGGTGGTGTTGGGCAGGTCCTCGTTCTCGCTGAACTCATCGACGCACGCCGTGAGCAGGTGCGAGACCCGGATGCCCTTCTGCCCGGTGTCGAGGAACTCCTTGATGGCCATCTGCTTGGCCCGGGCCACGATGTTCTCGATCATGGCGCCGGAGTTGAAGTCCTTGAAGTACAGGACCTCCTTGTCGCCGTTGGCGTAGGTGACCTCGAGGAACCGGTTCTCCTCGGTCTCGGAGTACATCCGCTCCACGACCCGCTGGAGCATCGCGTCCACCGCGGCCTGCTCGGACCCGTCGTGCTCCTTCACGTCGTCGGGATGCAGCGGCAGGCTGGAGGTGAGGTACTTGGAGAAGATGTCCTTCGCCGACTCGGCGTCCGGCCGCTCGATCTTGATCTTGACGTCCAGGCGGCCGGGCCGCAGGATCGCCGGGTCGATCATGTCCTCGCGGTTGGAGGCGCCGATGACGATGACGTTCTCCAGGCCCTCGAC
>WRBL01000133.1 GCA_009784565.1 Streptosporangiales bacterium
CGCAGCGCGGACAGCGACGCCGCGAGGCCGTGCCCGCCGCCCAGCGCGACAACCTTGACGCTCAACCAGTCACTCCCGGCCCAGGTCGCGGTGGGTCACCGTGACGTTCCGCCCGGCCAGCCGGGCGGCCACCTGCTCCGCCATCGCCACCGACCGGTGCTTTCCCCCGGTACAGCCCACCGCGAGCGTCACGAACCGCTTCCCCTCCTTCTCGAACCCGGCCAGCGAGACCTCCAGGACCGCGAGGTAGGCGTCCAGGAACTCTTCCGCCCCGGGCTGGCTCAGCACGTAGTCGCGCACCGGCGCGTCCAGGCCGCTGAAGGGCCGCAGGTCCGGTACCCAGTGCGGGTTGGGCAGGAACCGGCAGTCGGCGACCAGGTCGGCGTCCACCGGCAGCCCGTACTTGTAGCCGAACGACATGATGTGGATCCGCGGACCGGACGCGGCGCCCCCGCCGCCGAAGTACTCGTGCATGCGGGCCCGCAGCTCGTGCACGTTCAGCGCCGAGGTGTCCAGCACGATGTCGGAGTCGCCCCGGACCCCGCGCAGCAGGTCCCGTTCCGCGGCGATCCCGTCCAGGACCCGGCCGTCGCCCTGCATGGGGTGCGGGCGCCGCACGTTCTCGAACCGGCGGACGAGCTCGTCGTCGGACGCCTCCAGGAACACCACCTGCGGGGACACGCCCCGGGCGGCGAGCGAGGCGTTCGCGGACTTCAGGTCGGTGCTGAAGGCCCGGGACCGCACGTCCACGATCGCGGCGACGCCGGACAGGTCCGCCCGGTCGGCCAGGTCGAGCATGGTGGGCAGCAGCGCGGGCGGCAGGTTGTCCACCACGTACCAGCCGAGGTCTTCCAGCGACCGGCCGGCGGTGGAACGCCCGGCCCCGGACATGCCGGTGATGATCACGATGTCGGGCACGCGCTCGGTGCCGCTCATCTCGTTCATGGCGTGGTCCCCCCGAGGGCGTGGGCGATGGTTTCCGCCAGCCGCGGCCCGATGCCCGGCACCGCGCTGATCTCCTCGGCGGACGCGGCCGACAGCGCCTTCACCGAGCCGAACTTCTTCAGCAGCGCCGACCGCCGCGCGGGCCCGAGGCCGGGGATGGAGTCCAGCGCCGACGCGGTAGCCGCCTTGCCCCGCTTGGCGCGGTGGTAGGTAATCGCGAACCGGTGCGCCTCGTCCCGCACCCGCTGCAGCAGGTACAGGCCCTGGCTGGTGCGCGACAAGATCACCGGGTACTCCTCGCCGGGCAGCCACACCTCTTCCAGCCGCTTGGCCAGGCCGCACACGGCGACGTCGTCGATCCCCAGCTCCGCCAGGGCGCCGGCCGCCGCCTCGGCCTGGCCGCGCGCGCCGTCCACCACCACCAGGTTCGGGGGGTAGGCGAATTTCTTCGCTGGAGCGGAGATCCGTTCGGAGAAATGATTCTGGTCTTCGTGAGAGGCCGGGTCGCCGAGCATGTCGAGCTCGCCGGTCTCCTCCCGCTCGGCGAGGTAGCGGCGGAAGCGGCGGGTGATCACCTCGCGGATCGCCGAGATGTCGTCGGTGCCGTCGTCGCCCTTGATCGAAAACCGGCGGTACTCGCTCTTGCGGGCCAGGCCGTCCTCGAACACGACCATCGACGCGACGACGTTGGTGCCCTGGAGGTTGGACACGTCGTAGCACTCGATCCGCAGCGGCGCGTCATCCAGGCCGAGGGCGTCGGTGATCTCGTGCAGCGCCTGGCTGCGGGTGGTGAGGTCGGACGCGCGGCGGGTCTTGTGCAGCGCGAGGGCCTGGCTGGCGTTGCGCTCGACGGTCTGGGCCAGGGTCTTCTTGTCGCCGCGCTGCGGCACCCGCAGGCTGACCGGGCCGCCGCGGCGTTCGCTCAGCCACTGAGTCACCGCGCCGGCGTCCGGCGGCAGTTCCGGGACCAGGACCTCGCGCGGGATTCCGGCGTTGACCGCCTCGGTGGCCCCGCCCTCGCCGTAGAACTGCCCGAGAAAATGCTCGACCAGGGTCGCGGTGGTCGTTTCCTCGACCTTTTCCAGGACCCATCCGCGCTGGCCCCGGATACGGCCGCCGCGCACGTAGAAGATCTGCACGGCCGCCTCGAGCGGGTCCTCGGCCAGGGCGACGACGTCGCAGTCGGTGCCGTCGCCGAGCACCACCGACTGCTTTTCCAGTGCCCTTTCCAGGGCCCGGATGTCGTCCCGCAGGCGCGCGGCCCGCTCGTATTCCTCGGAATCGGACGCCTTTTTCATATCGGCGGTCAGCTTCTTGGTGAACCGCTGCGTATGTCCGGCCATGAAGTCACAGAAATCCTCGGCGAGATCCCGGTGCTCCTCCATCGTGACACGTTTCACGCACGGCGCGCTGCATTTGCCGATATACCCGAGAAGGCACGGGCGGCCGATCTGGCCGGCCCGCTTGAAAACGCCCTTGGAGCACGTGCGGACGGGAAAAACCCGCAGGAGGGTGTCGACCGTGTCACGGATCGCCCAGGCGTGCGAGTAGGGCCCGAAGTACTTGACGCCCTTGCGCTTCGCGCCGCGCATCACCATGACGCGGGGGAATTCCTCGTCCATGGTGACGGCGAGATACGGGTAGGACTTGTCATCGCGGTACTTGACGTTGAACCGCGGGTCGAATTCCTTGATCCACGAGTACTCGAGCTGGAGCGCCTCGACCTCGGTGCCGACGACCGTCCAGTCGACCCGGGCGGCGGTGGTGACCATCGCCTGCGTGCGCGGGTGCAGCGCGGTGAAGTCCGCGAAGTACTGGTTGAGCCGCTGGCGCAGCGACTTCGCCTTCCCGACATAGATGACGCGTCCGTGGTCATCCCGGAACCGGTAGACACCGGGCGATTCGGGAATTTCGCCGGGTGCGGGCCGGTAGGAGGACGGGTCTGCCACAGCTCCAACTGTATAGACGAATCCGTAGGCCTGATCCGTAACTTAGGCTAACGGCATGACGGATACCGCGGTGGAACGTCTCGGCGAGGAATACATTCAGGACCCGCAGGCCGTATTCGCCCGGCTGCGCGACTCGGCGCCGGTGACGCCGGTGATCATGCCCGCGGGCGACCGGGCCTGGCTGGTCACCCGCTACGACGACGTGCGGGCGGCCCTCAACGACCCGCGCCTGGCCAAGGACTGGATCAAGCGCGCGGCGTCCCAGCCCTGGGGCGGGGACCCCGTGCGGATGGCCTTGAGCCGGCACATGCTCGTCGCCGACCCGCCCGACCACACCCGGCTGCGGCGCCTGGTCGTGAAGGCGTTCACGCCGGGACGGGTGGAGGCGCTGCGGCCGCGGATCTCAGAGATCACGTCATCCCTGCTGGACGGCCTGTCCTCTGAGCCCGGCGACGTCGTCGACCTGGTGGACGCGTTCGCGTTCCCGCTGCCGGTCATCGTCATCTGCGAGCTCCTCGGCATCGGCGACGGCGACCGGAACCTGTTCCGGGAGTGGACGGGAACCACGCTGAGCTCAGCCTCGACTCCGGAGGAGCAGTACGCCGCCTCAAGGGGCGTCTACGACTACTTCACGTCCCTGGTCGAGTCGAAGCGGCGCGAGCCCGGCGACGACCTGGTGTCGGCGCTGATCGCCGCGCGTGACTCGGGCGACGCGCTGTCGGAGGACGAGCTCATCGCGATGCTGTTCCTCCTGCTGATCGCCGGACACGAGACGACCGTCAACCTGATCGCCAGCGGCATGCTGGCGCTTCTGCTGAACCCCGGGGAACTGGCCCGGCTGCGGGCTGACCCGTCGCTGCTGCCCGGGGCCGTGGAGGAACTGCTCCGGTACGGCAACCCCCTCAACCACGCCACGATCCGGTTCACGGCGGAGCCGACCGTCATCGGGGGCGTGGAAATCCCCGCGCAGGAACGAGTCGTGCTGGCCACAGCGTCGGCCAACACCGACCCTGGACGGTTCCCGTCCGGCTCCGCCCTCGACCTGACCCGCGACACGTCCGGGCACGTGGCCTTCGGGTACGGGATCCACTACTGCCTCGGCGCGCCGCTGGCCCGACTGGAAGGCGAGATCGCGTTCGGCTCGCTGCTGTCGGCGTACCCGGACCTGACGCTGGCGGTCCCGCCGGAATCGCTGCGGTGGCGGCCCTCCAGCCTCATCCACGGACTGGAGACGCTGCCGGTGCGGCTGGCCTGATCCCCTTAGGGTGGACGGCATGACGGACACCTCGGGGGCGGCACGGCTGGACGAAGAATTTTTCCAGGATCCGCAGCGGCTGTTCGCACGGCTGCGCGAGTCGGCTCCGGTGACGCCGGTGATCGTGCCGGGCGGCGGGCGGGCCTGGCTGGTCACCCGCTACGACGACGTCCGGGCCGCGCTCAGCGACCCGCGGCTGGCCAAGGACTGGATCAAGCGGGCGTCACCGGCGAACCGGACTCGCGACCCGGTCCGGCTGGCCCTGAACCGCCACCTGCTGACCGTCGACCCGCCCGACCACACCCGGCTGCGCCGCCTGGTCGTCAAGGCGTTCACGCCCGGGCGGGTGGCGGCGCTGCGGCCGCGGATCTCCGAGATCACGGCGGGCCTGCTGGATGACCTGCCGTCGTCCGGGGTGGTCGATCTGGTGGAGGGATTCGCGTTCCCGCTGCCGATCACGGTGATCTGCGAGCTGCTCGGCATCCCGCCCGGTGACCGGGACCGGTTCCAGAAATGGACGGCGGCGGTACTGGACACGATGGCGCCGGAGGACCACGAGGCCGGCGCGGCGAGCCTGCACGGGTACTTCACGGAACTCATCGCGCGGAAACGGGCCGAGCCCGGCGGCGACCTGGTGTCGGCGCTGATCGCCGCCCGGGACTCCGGGGACGCGCTGTCGGAGGACGAGCTGATCTCGATGCTCTTTCTCCTGCTGGTCGCCGGGCACGAGACCACGGTCAACCTCATCGCCAGCGGGGTCCTGGCGCTGCTGGCCCACCCCGCCGAACTGGCCCGGCTGCGCGATGACCCCTCCCTGCTGCCGTCGGCCGTGGAGGAACTGCTCCGGTACGCCAATCCCCTCAACCACGCCACCGGGCGGTTCACCGTCGAGCCGGTCACCATCGGGGGCGTGGACATCCCCGCCCACGACTGGGTGGTGCTCGCGATCGCGTCGGCCAACACCGATCCCGCGCGGTTCCCCGGCGCCGGCGCCCTGGACCTCGGCCGGGAGGCGAGCGGGCACGTGGCCTTCGGGCACGGGATCCACTACTGCCTCGGCGCGCCGCTGGCCCGGCTGGAAGGCGAGATCGCGTTGGGCTCGCTGCTGTCGGCGTACCCGGACCTGTCGCTGGCGGTCCCGGAGTCCTCGCTGCGGTGGCGGCCCTCCAGCCTCATCCACGGACTGGAGACGCTGCCGGTGCGCCTGGCCTGAGGGCCCGGCGTCAGGCCAGCGCGGTGTCCGGGTCCACGGCGTCGTAGCCGTGGGCCCGGGCGACCGGGGCGCTGGTCAGCGCCCCGTCGTGGGTGTTCAGTCCCAGCGCCAGGGCCGGGTCGGCGGCCAGCGCGTCCTTCCATCCCCGGTCGGCCAGGGCGAGGGTGTAGGGCAGGGTCACGTTGGTGAGCGCGTGGGTGGAGGTGTGCGGGACGGCGCCCGGCATGTTGGCCACGCAGTAGAACACGGTGTTCCCGACGGTGAACACCGGGTCGGCGTGGGTGGTCGGGTGCGTGTCCTCGAAGCAGCCGCCCTGGTCGACCGCGATGTCGACGCACACCGCTCCCGGCTTCATCTGCCGCGCCAGGGCGCCGGGGACGACCTTCGGGGCCTTCGCCCCGGGGACCAGCACCGCGCCGATCACCAGGTCGGCGCCGAGCACGGACTGCTCGACCTCGTGGGCGTTGGAGGCGACGGTGTGGATCCGCCCCTGGTAAACGGCGTCGATCTGGCGGAGCCGGGCGACGTTGGTGTCCAGCACGGTCACGGCCGCGCCCATCCCGACGGCGATCTGGGCGGCCTGCGCGCCGGACACGCCGCCGCCGATGACGACGACTTCCGACGGGCGGGTACCGGGCACGCCGCCCAGCAGCGCGCCGTAGCCGCCGCCGGACCGCATCAGGTGGTAGGCGCCCACCTGCGGGGCCAGGCGGCCGGCGACCTCGGACATGGGCGCGAGCAGCGGCAGGGAGCCGTCGGCCAGCTGCACGGTCTCGTAGGCGACGCCGGTGACGCGGTTCTTCAGCAGCGCGTCCGTGCAGGCCCGGTCGGCGGCCAGGTGCAGGTAGGTGAACAGCACCAGGCCGGGCCGCATGCGGTGGTACTCCTCGGCGACGGGCTCCTTGACCTTGAGCAGCAGGTCGGCGGTGCTCCAGACCTCGTCCGGGTCCGGGACGATGACCGCGCCCGCGGCGACGTAGGCGTCGTCGGTGAAGGACGAGCCGTCGCCCGCGCCCTTCTCGACGTAGACCTTGTGGCCGTGGCCGGCGAGTTCCCGGACGCCGGCCGGCGTGATCGCCACCCGGTACTCGTTGTTCTTGACCTCGCGAGGGATGCCGACCTTCATCCTGGTCACCTCATGCATTCACTTCCGCACCATCTGACGGTTCCAGGATGCATGACTGCCTGCGATATTCCAATGATCGCGAATTATATTCTGTAGAATTCCGCTATGGCCGCTAGAAATTCACCACGGAACGGAGAGCGGAACAGCCTCCCGAAGCCTGTTCGGTCTCTTCATCTCGATGAAACGGACCGGGCCATCGTCCGCGAGCTGGCCCGCGACGCCCGGCTGGCCAACAACACGCTCGCCGACCGCGTCGGCGTCGCCCCGTCGACGTGCCTGGGGCGGGTGCGCGCGCTGCGCGAGCAGGGCGTCATCCGCGGCTACCACGCGGACGTGGACCCGGCGGCGCTCGGCCGCCCGCTGCAGGCCATGATCGCCGTCCGGCTCCAGTCGGACGCCCGCGCTCATCTGCGGACGTTCGCGCGGGGCGTGGCGCGCCTGCCCGAGGTCCTGAACGTCTTCTTCCTGGCCGGGAAGGACGACTTCCTGCTGCACGTCGCGGCCGCGTCCGCCGAGGACCTGCGCCTGCTCGTGGAGACGCTGAGCTCCAACGCCGATGTCGCCTACACCGAGACGTCGCTGATCTTCGAGCACGTGCGGGCCGACGCCCTGGGGTAACCGCGCGCGGGTGCCGGTCAGGCGGTCAGCTCGGCGGAGACGAGGTCCGCGAGCTCGGCCAGGCTCTGTCCTCCGATCATCTTGGCCATGGGCACCATCAGGCCGTACTCCCGCTGTATCTCGCTCCGTATCTCCGTGGCCATCAGGGAATCCAGGCCCTGCCGGTTCAGCGGCTTGCGGGGGTTCAGGCGGGCGGGCGGCAGCCCGAGCACCTTGGCCGTCAGCGCCGTCAGGAACTCCCGCGGGTCGCCGGGGCCTCCCGCGGGCGCCGTGTCCGTGTCCGTGTCCGGTTCCGGCCCGGGCAGGTCCGGTTCCGGCTCGGGCACCTCCGGCTCCGGGGCCGGTTCGCGGTCCCGGACGGGTTCCGCCGGCCCGGGACCGGTGATGAAGTCCCGCAGCAGCGGTTCCCGGGCCGCGCCCGGGTAGGCGCGGGCCCAGGCGTCCCAGTCCGCCGGGATGACCGCCGCCCGGGAGGCGCCGGCCCGCAGCAGGCGCCCGAGAGCTTCCAGCCCTTCCTCCGGGGTGAAGCTTTCCATTCCCTTCGGCGCCAGGGTCCGGCCGTGCCGTTCGGCGTAGCGGGCGACCATGCCCACCGAGGACCAGAAACCCCAGTTGACGGAGAGCGCGGGAAGCCCCCGGGCCCGCCGGTACTCCGCGAAGGCGTCCAGGGCCGCATTGGCGGCGGCGTACCCGGCGAGCTGGGGCGAGCCCAGCACGGCCGACGCCGAGGAGAACAGCACGAAGTAGTCCAGCGGCTGGCCGGACAGGACACGATGCAGCGTCCACGCGCCGGCGACCTTCGGCCGGATCATGGCGTCCAGCCGTCCGGTGCCCAGTTCGGCGACCGGGGCCAGGTCCAGAACGCCCGCCGCGTGCATGACACCGGTGACGGGCGGCCGGCCGCTGGCCGCGTGCTCCTCGATCACGGCCCGCATCGCCTGCTCGTCCGCCACGTCCGCCGCACGGTAAGTCACCCGCGCGCCCGAGCCTTCCAGCTCGCGCAGGGCCCCGGCCTGAGCGGCCCGCGGGCTCCGTCCCACCAGGAGAAGGTCGGTGACCCCCTGGTCCGCCAGCCAGGCGGCCAGCTTCCGGCCGATGCCCCCGAGCCCTCCGGTGATCAGGCAGGTGCCGCCCGACGCGTGCCACCGGCCGTCTCGCCGGCCGTCCCGCCGGCCGGAGGATTCCGCCCGCTCCGCCAGGGGCTCCGGCCGCCGTGTCCCGCCGAAGCGCACCAGGACCTTGCCGATATGCCGGGACCGCGCCATCTGCCGGAACGCGGCGTCCGCGTCCGCGGCCTCATAGGTCTCATACGGCAGCGGGGGAAGCATCCCGGCCTCGACGAGCTCGAAGATCCGCCTCAGCATCTCCCCGGCCTTCGCCGGCCGGTTCCGGAAGATGTCGATCAGGTCGATGGAGTGGAACGCCAGGTTCTTCGAGAACGGCAGGAGGCCGACCGGCCGGTTCTCGAGGAGGTCCTTCTTGCTCATCTCCACGTAGCGCCCGTACGGGGCGAGCAGGGAGAGGTTCGCTTCGATCGCCTCCCCGGCGAGCGAGTTGAGGATGACGTGGACGCCCTCGCCGCGGGTCGCCGCCCGGAACGAGTCGGCGAAGTCCAGAGACCGCGAATCGGCGACGTGCCCGACTCCGAGGGTCTTCAGCAGCGCGCGCTTGGCCGGGCTGCCCGCCGTCGCGTACACCTCGGCTCCCCGCCACCGGGCGATATGGATCGCCGCCAGTCCCACGCCTCCCGTCGCCGAGTGGATGAGCACCCGTTCGCCCGGGGCCAGGTTCGCCAGCTCGCACAGCCCGTAATAGGCGGTGAGGTAGGCGGCCGGGATGGTGAGCGCCTCTTCTGCCGTGAGCCGGGCCGGGATCGTGGCGACGAGCTGGGCCGGGGCGACGACGGCATCCGCCAGCGCGCCCTCGGACAGGGCGACGACCGTGTCCCCGGGCCGCACCCCGGCCACGCCCTCGCCGGTCTCGGTGATGACTCCGGCGCATTCCCAGCCCAGCGGCTGGCCCTCGGCCTGGCCCGGGTAGGCGCCCATCGCGGTGAGGACGTCCCGGTAGTTCAGTGCCGCGTGCTCGACCGCGATCGCTACTTCGCCCGGGCCCGGCCGGCGGTGCTCCGCCGGGGACAGGCCGAGTCCGTCCAGCATCCCGGTCGTGGTGTTGCGCAGTTCCAGCCGCGTCGCCGGCCCGGGCGCGGCCCGCCGCGCGGGCGGGGTCCCCTGGTCCCCGGAGTCGGGTGCCAGGGAGGGGGCGGGCACGAGACGGGCCGCGTACCGCCGCTCCCGCAGCGCGATCTGGTTCTCCTCGTCGTCAGCGGCGAGCAGTTCGGCGAGCAGGGGACCGGCGCAGGAGAGTCCGCCTCCGGCGGGGAGGTCCACGAGCGAGCACCCCCATCGCCGGTATTCCTGGGCCAGAGCCCGGCCGAAGCCCCACAGCTGGGCCTGCCCGGGACAGACTCGCTCGTCGAGGCCCGCCAGGTACTGCCCGCCCTTCGTCACGAGCCAGATCCGCAGGCCCCCCGGCCAGGACTCGGCGTCCAGCGCCTGGGCCAGGTGCAGGACGCTGTGGCAGCCGAGCGTCGTCACCGCCGTCCCCGGGCCCCCGCTCGGCCCGTCCGGATCGCCGGAGCCGTCCGGATCGCCGGAACCGTCTGGCTCGTCGCTGCCGTCCAGCGACCACAGGTGGACGATGCTCACGTCCGCGCCGGTCCCGGCCTCCTGGCGGACGTCGCGGAGCAGGGCCCGGTAGTCCTCCGCCGTGTCCGGCTCAAGCTCGTAGCGGCCCGCGCTGATCCGGGCGTAGGAAGAACCGCGGGTGATCGTGATGACCCGGCCTCCGAGGCGGTCCGCGATGGTCCCGGCGATACCTTCGGCGTCGGCGAACAGGAGCCAGGTCGCGGCCCGCGCCGGGACCGCCGCGCTGGCGGCCGGCACCGGCCGCCACTCGACGGCGTCGATCCACCCGCTGAGGTCCCGCCGCTGGCGCGGCGCGTTCTCCGGGTCCCGGCGCGGGACCAGGTACCGGAGCCGGACGCCCTCCATCCGCGCGATCAGCGTCCCGCCGGCGTCCCGCACGTCCACGTCGCCGGCGACGTACTCCGGACGCGATTCGGTGCGGAGCGCGCGGCTCCAGACCGTGCCCTGAGGCGCCGCCCGCAGCCGGACGCGGTCGATGCTGCCCAGCACGAAGGCGTCGTGCTCGCTGGAGGCCAGGCCGTCACCGGTCACCGTCGCGAGCACGTGGCCGCAGGCGTCGAGCACCGCCGGGTGGAAATGATGGCGCGCGATGTCGCCGGCGATCGTCTCCGGCGCCTCGACCTCGGCGAGGGCCTCCCGCGGGAGGCTCAGCCACAGGCGCCGGACTCCCCGGAAGGCTCCCAGCCACTGATTGCCTTTCTCGTCGAAGCGCCGGTAGAACTCCTCACCGGTGATTTCGGTCCCGTCGCGCCGGATCGCCTCGGCGGCCGCCGCGTCGCGAAGGGGTGCCGCGTCGCGAAGCGGCACCGCGTCCGCCGGCTCCAGCCGGCCGTCCGCGTTGAGCGTGAAGCCGGACTGGCCAGCGGGACGGCTGCTGATCCGGAAGGCCCAGTCGCCTCGCCCGTCCTGTTCGAGGGCGACCCTGATGACCGGCGGTTCGGGGCCGGTGAGGAAGATCCCCTCGTGATAGGTCACGTCGGCGAGGTCGGGGACCGCCGCGAAGGCCTCCGCCGCGGCGGCCGCCGCCATCTCGAGATAGGCGGTGCCGGGAACGATGCGAACCCCCTGCACCTGGTGGTCATTGAGATAGGCGTTGGCGGACAGGTCCAGGGGGCCTTCCCACGCGTACCCGTCCCCGGGGAGCCTGCTCCCGAGGAGCGGATGCGCCGGTTCCGCTCCCGCCCGCGCGGGACCCGGCCGCGAGGACCGCGCCTGCGGGATCCAGTGCCGCTGCCTGCACCACGTCCGGGCCGGCAGCCGCACGTAGGCGGCGCCGTCCTCGGCGGCCCGGGCGAGGTCTACCGGGTGGCCGCTGAGGTGCATCAGGCCGAGCGAATCGAGCAGGCACGACAGCTCTGACGTGTTCCGGCGGGCCGAGCCGGCGACGGTGACGTCGTCCGCCTTGTCCGCGTACTCCCGCATGGCGGGCATGAGTATCGGATGCGGGCTGACCTCGATCAGGGTGGCGGGCCCGTCCGCCAGCAGCCGTTCGATCACCGGCCCGAAGCGGACCGGCTCGCGCAGGTTCCGGACCCAGTACCCGGCGTCCAGCGCCTCTCCGCTTTCCGGCTCCCCGGTGACCGTGGAATGCAGGGGAACCGCCCCCGCCCGCGGGTGAACGGAGTCGAGTTCGAGCAGCAGCGGCTCCTGGATCGGATCGACCTGCGGGGAGTGGGACGCGAAGTCCACCCGCACCAGGCGGCAGAAGATCCCGCGTTCGGAGAACGAGGCCAGCAGCTCGCGCATGGCCTGGGAGTCTCCCGACAGGACCGTCGAGGTCGGCCCGTTCACGGCCGCCACGGACACGAGTCCCTCGTAGGCCTTCAGCTCGTCGGCGGCTTCGTCGGCGCTGATCTCGACCGTCGCCATCGCGCCCTGCCCGGAGACCTTCATGGCGAGGGCGCTGCGGCGGCAGATGACCGCCGCGGCGTCCCGCACGCTCAGCGAGCCGGCGACGCAGGCCGCCGCGACCTCCCCCATGCTGTGGCCGACGACGAGGTCCGGTTCCACGCCCCAGGACCGCCAGACGGCCGCCAGGGCGACCTCGACCGCCCACAGCGTGGGCTGGATGGCGTCGGTGCCTTCCAGCGGCTCGTCGCTGGACAGCCGGTCGATGACCGACCAGCCGGTCTCGGCGCGGACCGCCGCGTCGCATTCTTCCAGGGCCGCGCGGAAGACCGGGTTGTCCAGGGCCAGCTGGCGTCCCATCCCGGTCCACTGCGAGCCCTGGCCGGGAAAGACGAAGACCACCCGGGAACGCCGCGGGTACACGTCGTCGGCGGCGCGCAGGAAAGGCGCGGGTTCCCCGTCGAGGAACGACCGGAGCTTCGCGGCCATGTCCTCCCGGGTCTGTCCCACGACCGTCAGGCGGGCCTCATGGGGGTCCCGGCGGGCGGCCGCGCTGAAGCAGATGTCGCGCAGCGGGTTTCCCTCCCCGGCCCCGCCCGGTTCCAGGTACCGCGCGTACCGGTCCGCGAGTTCCCGCAGCGCCGACGGATGGTGGGCGGACAGGCTCAGCAGCCGGGGGCGCTCCTCGTCGTCCTGGGCGGGACGCGAGGACGGAACCTGGCGGTACTGCGCGAGCACCGCGTGGACGTTGGTGCCGGAGATCCCGAACGAGCTCACCCCGGCCATCGCGGGCCGGCCGGTGGCCGGCAGCTCCCGCGGCTCCCCCGGGACGGCCAGGGCAATGGTCTCCCAGTCGACCGCTTGTGTCAGTTCGGCGCTGTGCAGGCTCGGCGGGATCAGCCCGTTCTCCAGGCACAGCACGGCCTTGATCAGGCCCGCGAGGCCCGCGGCCCCCTCGGCATGGCCCATATTCGTCTTCACCGAGCCGACGAGCAGCGGCGGTTTCCCCTCCCGGTCCGGACCGTATACGGCCGCGAGGGCGTTGAGTTCGACGGGGTCTCCGACGCCGGTTCCCGTTCCGTGCGCCTCGACGTAGCTCACGTCGGCCGGACGCACCCCGGCGTCCGCGCAGGCGGCCCGCACCACGCGCTCCTGGGCGGACCGCGACGGCGCCATCATGCCGCCGGGTGCCTGGCCGTCGTTGCCGGTGGCCGATCCCAGGATCACCGCCCGGATCGCGTCGCCGTCCGCGACCGCGTCCCGCAGTCGCTTGAGTATCACCACGCCGACGCCTTCGCTGCGCACGAATCCGTCGGCGTCGGCGGACGCGAACTTGCACCGGCCGGCGGGGGAGAGCATGTTCCCGCTGGAGAAGGTGATGCTGTTCTCGGGTTCGAGGATGATGTTCGTCGCGCCGGCGAGCGCGAGCGAGGACTCTCCGCACCGCAGGCTCTGGCAGGCCAGGTGGACGGCCGTCAGCGACGACGAGCAGGCCGTGTCGATGGTCATGCTCGGGCCGCGGAGATCGAACAGGTAGGAGAGCCTCCCGGACAGCAGGCTCCGCGCCGTTCCGGAATTGGCGTGCATGTCCAGGACGCCGCTGCGGATCAGGACTTCCCAGTAGTCGTTGGTGATCGCGCCTATGAAGACGCCGGCGGGACTACCCGCCAGGTGTTCGCGCGTGAGCCCGGCGTCGTCGAACGCCGTCTGCGAGACCTCCAGGAGCAGTCGCTGCTGCGGGTCCATGCGATCGGCTTCGCGCGGGGCGATGCCGAAGAAGCCGCTGTCGAACTGGTCGACGTCGTCCAGGAACCCGCCCCACCGGCTGACGAGCTTTCCGGGTGTCCCCGGGGCCGGGTCGTAGACGTCGTCGATGGTGAACCGGTCGCCCGGTACCTCCGTGATCGCGTCCTGCCCCTCACGCAGGACCGACCAGAATCGCTCCAGGTCAGCCGCGTTCGGGAACCGGCACGCCATCCCCACCACGGCGATCGCCGACTCGGAGATGCCCGGCTGCTCGGGGCCGGCCGGCCCCGCTGCCTGCGGCGCCGTGCTCTCACGGCGCTTCCGACCACCCATGTTCGCTCCTTTAATCTCACAAAGCCCACGACGCGGGCTCCCTGATGGAGAGGACCGCGCTGCTGACGACGAACCCGGGCGCCGCTCCCGCGAGCAGCACATGGTCTCCGGGCCTGAGCTGGCCAGTCGTCATATAGTGATCCAGGGTTACCGCGTGGTCGCTGGCCCCGAGATGACCGACCGTGCGGCCGAAATCCCAGCTCGACTTTGATTCCGGAATCCCCAGCGGATCGAGAAGGAATTGCGCGAGAAGGTATTTTCCCTGGTTGACGTAGATAACCTTGGAAATCTGGTCGACGCCGATTCCGGCTTCGCGGAGCGAACGGTTCACGACGTCTACCTGCCGCTGCCCGATAAGCTGGTTGGCCTCGTTCAGGGGAATCTCGGTCCGGCTGAAATGACGGGCCCGCCGTACCATGTCCAGGACCTCCCGGTCGGCCGGGCCGAACAGCGGCTCGTTTCCGCGGTGCAGGCCTTCTAGTTCCGGAATCGACAGCTGGTTGACGGACTTCACTTCCGCGAAGCCGTCGGACGTGTCGAGCAGCATCGCGCTCGCCGCGTCCCCGATCACCGTTCCGGGGCCGTAGCCGCGCCACCGGTCGGCCTTCAGGGAGTTGAAGTTGTCCGCGGCCGCCAGCAGCGCCGCGCCGGACTCCCCGTCGAGGGTCAGGCGCTGCGCGGCCAGTTCCAGGGCCGCCAGCATCCCGTTGCAGCCCTGCCTCACCTCAAGGATCGAGGTGCCGGCGGCTCCGAGTTCACGCAGGACGTAGCCCGCCGGATACCACATCTCGGGCCGCTGGCTGACCACGCTGGTATAGATCAGGAGGCCGAGCGAGTCCGCCTCCAGGCCGCCGCGCTTCAGGGCGTCCCGGGCCGCGGCGACGGCCATGTCAACGGGAGGCGTGTCGTCGGCTACGAGGGTCCCGGTTACCCCCGAGTCCAGCATGAGCACCTCGTCATACAGCCCCTGCTCGATGGCCCGCCGACTGCTCATCCACTCCGGGAGATAGGCGCCGAGCCCTCGGACGTAGATGTTTTCGAGCCTCATTCGATCCTCCCGCTAGCCATTTCCCTGATGAACTCATCTCTCGTTCTTTCGAGAGAGCGAGACATTTTCCTGTCGACTACCGTCCCGATTTCCCGCAGCGGCTCCGGATCGGCCATCCGGGAGTGGTCGCAGTCAATAACGTGACTTTCTATGGTTCCGCTCACGTACGGGCTCCAGGTCTGGTGGTCCATCCCGGTTTCCGGCTCGCTCCGCGCGGCGGCGAAGAATACGGCGTCGCCGTCGTAGAAGGGCGGTTCGTACCCCTTCATGAGCCGCAGGTTGTTGCTCACGACGTCGATGAGGGCCCCGAGGTGGCCGGCGCTCAGGTTCGCGAGCACGGTGTCCGCGGACTGGATCCGCTCCAGAAGCCCGGCGGGGCCGGCCGGGTCGCCGGCGTCCTCATCGGGGTCGAGCCCCACGTACTCCAGCACGAGCCTGGTCGCGTAGCGGTCGTCGGTGTCTCCGGAATCGTCCGGCGGCGCCGGGTAGGAATCCATCATGGCCAGCAGGGCGACCTCTTCTCCGTCGTCGCGCAGGGCCGCGGCCATCGCGTGGGCGATCACGCCGCCGTACGACCAGCCCAGAAGGTGGTAGGGGCCGGCTGGCTGGACGCGGCGTATCTCGGCGGCGTAGTCCCTCACCATGTCCTCGATCGTCGCCGGGAGCGGCTCGCCCGGAGAGATTCCGCGGGCCTGCAGCCCGTAGATGGGATGCTCGGGCCCCACGGCGTTCATCAGCCCCGAGTAGCACCAGCTCAGTCCGCCGACCGGGTGAACGCAGAACAGGGGGTGGCCTTCCCCCCGGGGCCGGAGCGGCAGGAGGGTTCCCAGTTCCTGGCCGACGTCCTCAAGGTGGAGGCGTTCGGCGAGGCGGGCCACGGTCGGCGCGTCGAAGAGGGTCTTGATGGTGTGCCTGACGCCGAACACCGACCGGATCCGGCTGATGAGGCGGGTGGCCAGCAGGGAATGCCCGCCCAGGTCGAAGAACCCGTCGTCGATCCCCACCTCCGGCACGCCCAGCACCTCGGCGAACAGCCCGCACAGGACCTCCTCCCGCGACGACCGCGGACCCCGGCCCCCGGCCGCCACCGCCGGCCCGGGCGCCGGGAGCGCCCGCCGGTCCAGCTTCCCGCCCACCGTCAGCGGCAGGTCCTCCAGCACCACCACCGCCGAGGGCACCAGGTGCCCGGGCAGCGCCCCGGCCAGCTCCGCCCGCAGCGCCGCCCCCTCCAGC
>WRBL01000134.1 GCA_009784565.1 Streptosporangiales bacterium
CGGCCGCCTTGGCCAGGGCGGCGTCCGCCTTGCGCGGACGGCCCCGGGGCCGCTTGCGCGGAACGACGGTGCCGCGGAGAAACAGTTCGCCTCCCCAGACTCCCCAGGGCTCGCGGCGCTCGAGCGCTCCGGCCAGGCAGGCCTCGCGGGCCCGGCATCCCTGGCAGAGCGCCTTCGCCGCCTCGACGTCCTGGGGCGCCTCGGCGAAGAACAGCTCCGGGTCTTCGGTGCAGGGCAGGTCCAGGCCGGTCGGCACATCCAGGGAGCCGAAGAGCGCCGCGATCGTGCTCGCGTTCTGCTCGACGACGCCGAGAGCCTCGGACCCAGTCTGTCTTGCCTTGGCCTCCGCGGTGCTTCCCGCGCCCACGGTGGCATCGGGCCACTGCATCGGTGCAATCCCCTCTCGCTTGCTGGTCCTTGCTGTGGGTGTTCAGGGGACCGGGCCTGCGAAACTAATGTGGCCGCGGACCCTCTTGTCTGGGTCCGCGGCCTTCCGGGGATCTTGGCCGGTCTTTCTAGACCGGTTCCCGTTCAGGATGCGGACCCATTGCGCCATCGCCACCGGCGGCAACGCGGGTCAGGTGGACGTACTGCTTACGGGTATCGACAAGCGGCAGCTCAGCCGTCACGGCGAGCGGTCGCAGGATGGCCGTCACACGGCGCCGTTCGGCGATTTTCGCCGAACGGTCCGGCGCGGCGGCCGCGCCGGGAACCTGGGCCGGAACACTGGCATTTCCGGCACCAGACAGGGTGAGGGCCCACGGGCAGGCAGAACCCATGGAAGACATGGCGCCGCCGCGGCCAAGCGGCAGATGGAACATAGTGCTGCTCACGCGGAGCACCTCCTTCCTACGGATTCTCGATCTGGCCTATGGACATGATCTGAAGCTTACGGAACTGTCTGAGACCGCACAACATATTTTTGACCTGCGGTTTTACGGTTGAGGGACGTCCTGTTTCAGACACTCTTCTTAGCATGCTCCGGCCATCCTTCCGGCGCAACCCCTCGCACGTAATTGGACACAACGGGTCAGGAGGAGTGGGTCTGGCGAACCAGCCCTTCCTGCACGACGGAGACGACCAGGTCTCCGGCCTGGGTGAAGACCTCGCCGCGGGCCAGGCCGCGGGCGCCATGGGCGGTCGGGGTCTCCTGCGCGTACAGCAGCCACTCGTCGGCGCGGAACGGCCGGTGGAACCACATGGCGTGGTCGAGGCTGGCTCCGGTCGTCCGGCCGCTGGTCCAGGAGGTGGCGTGGTTGAGCAGGACGGTGTCCAGCAGCGTCATGTCCGAGGCGTAGGTCATCAGGCAGACATGCAGCAGCGGGTCGTCGGGCAGCTTCTGGTTCACCCGGAGCCAGACGAGGTTCTGCGTGGTTCGCAGCCGGGGGTCGCGCTCGACCTCGAGACTGAGCGGCCCGACCGACCGGACATCGATCGGGTTCCCCCTCATGTGGTCGGGCAGTTCCCCGCCGAGCGCCTCGGCCATCCGGTCCACGTTGGGCCGGATGGTCCCGGGAGCAGGAACCTGCGGCATCGGATAGGCGTGCTCGTAGCCCTCTTCGGCGCGGTGAAAGGACGCGGACAGCGTGAAGATCGTCTTGCCGTGCTGGACGGCGGACACCCGGCGCGTGGCGAAGGAGCGCCCGTCGCGGACCCGCTCGACCGTGTAGATCAGCGGAATCGCCGGGTCACCGGGACGGATGAAGTAGGCATGCAGCGAATGCACCGGCCGGTCGGGCGGAACGGTCCGCCCGGCCGCGACCAGCGCCTGGCCGGCCACCTGCCCGCCGAACACTCGCTGCACCTTCTCGTCCGGGCTCCGCCCGCGGAAGATATTGACCTCGATCTGCTCCAGGTCGAGGAGGTCGAGCAACTGGTCAAGCTGGTCCATCTGATTACTCACGAACGGGCCTCCATGGCAGCCTGAGACGGGAAGAGCACGGAAAGGAAACGAGACCGGGGACGGCTCTGTCCCGCTCGCGAACTGGCGGGCGAACCGGCCGGGTAAGTCCCGGAGCCCCCAGCGGAAGAGCGCAGCGGCGCCCACGACAGCATCAGGTGTTCCCGGGCCCGGGTGACGGCGACATACAGCAGCCGCCGCTCGGACTCGATCTCCTCAGCCGTTCGCGCGTACACGACCGGAATTATCCCTTCCACCAGGCCCGGAATGACGACCGCGTCCCATTCAAGGCCTTTCGCCGCGTGCATGCTCGCCAGCGTGACCGCGTTCGCGGCGGGGGCGTGGCCGGCCTCGGCCCGCTGGACGAGTTCGGCCGCGAAGTCCATGAGGGTAGCGTCCGGCCGCTCGGCGCCCAAATCGTCGGCCAGGGCGGCGATCGCGGCCAGTGACTCCCATTTGTCCCGGGCGGCGCCCCGGGACGGAGGCGCGGCGGGGGTCAGGCCGGCGCTGGACAGCACGTGCCGGACCGCGACGGACAGTCCGGAGCCGGAAGGCCCGGCACCCCCAGCGGAGCCGGAAGCCTCCGCGTCCGAGTCGTCTTCGGCCGCGCGGGCGGCGCCGCGCAGCAGGACGATCGCCTGCTTCACCTCCGGGCGCTCGTAGAACCGCTCGCCGCCGCGCACCACGTAACCGATTCCGGCCGCGTCCAGGGCCCGTTCGAACCGCTCTGAATGCGCGTTGATCCGCAGCAGGATGGCGATCTCGTCGGGGGCGACTCCCCGCCGCAGGAGCGACTGCACCGATGCCGCTGCCCCTCGGGCCTCGGCTTCCTCATCCGGGTAGACCGAGAGCGACGGTTCCGGTCCGGCGGGGCGCTGCGCCACGAGCGGCACGCCCGAGGACGACAGCCGGTTCGCCAGCGCCACCACCTGCGGGCTGGAGCGGTAGTCCCGCACCAGCCGGATCTCGGCCGCGCCGGGGTAGTCGGAGGCGAACGACCGCAGGTACTCCGGTGTCGCCCCGGTGAACGAGTAAATCGTCTGCTGCGGGTCTCCCACCACGCACAGCTCCGCGCGGCCGCCGAGCCACGCGTCGAGCAGCAGCTTCTGCAGGGGGTTGACGTCCTGGAACTCGTCTACGGTGAAATACCGGAACGCCGCGTGGACCTCGCGGGCGAAGGCCGGCTCGGTCAGCAGGATGGCCGCGGTCAGTTCCAGTACCGACTCGAAGTCGATGAGCTGCCGGTCCCGGCACATCTGCTCGTAGGCCTGGTACAGCTGCCCGACCGCCTCCACCCCGGCCACGGGCGTCCGCCCGGCCGTCTCGGCCAGGGGCACGTACGCGGAAGGGTGGGCCTGGCATACCTTGGCCCACTCGATCTCGGTCACGGCGTCCCCGATGGCGGTGCTGTCGAGACGCGGCAGCCGCAGGTCCCTGGCCGCCTCCCGCACCAGCGAGTGCTTGGATTCGACCAGCCGGGGCCGCCTGCCCCCGATGGCCCGGGGCCAGAAGTAGGTGAGCTGCCGCAGCGCCGCCGCGTGGAACGTGCTGGCCCGCACCGCTTCCGCGCCTCCGCCCAGGGCCCGGAGACGGCCGCGCAGTTCCCCGGCCGCCCGCACGGTGAACGTGAGCGCGAGCACATGCGACGGGTTGACGACCCCGGTCATGGCCGCGTAGGCGATACGGTGGGTAATCGCGCGCGTCTTCCCGGTGCCCGCCCCCGCGAGCACGCACACCGGCCCCCGGACAGCCAGCGCCGCGGCGCGCTGCTCGGGGTCGAGCGCCTCCAGTAGTTCGTCGGGATTCATCGCAGACCATCCTGCCGCACCGCTGGTCACGCGTGGTCCCGAACGAGCCCGGGAACGACTCGGCCCGTGATCTTGTTACACGAGACAGCAGGCCAAGACTGACCATAGGAGGCACGGTGCCGCTCACGATGTACACCACGACGTGGTGCGGGTTCTGCAAGAACCTGAAGAGGCAGCTCGCGCGCGCGGGCGTCGAGATCACCGAGGTCGACATCGAGCTCGACCCGGAGGCGGCCACGTTCGTCGAGACGGTCAACGGCGGCAACCAGACCGTGCCCACCCTTCGCTTCTCCGACGGCAGCACGATGGTCAACCCGTCGGCCAAGCAGGTCCAGGCCCGGCTGGCTGAGCTCGAAAGTACGGCCAGTCAGGGGTAAACCTCACAGATTATCCCGAACGGATAATCCCGACTCTCCCGCTACCAAGGGTAATTTCAGCGATTAGTTCGCGAAAACAGCAGTCGGCAGGGATAGTGGTAGTCGGCGCGGAATGACATGAGTGATTAAGCACCCGCGCCGGGGGAGAAACGCAGTACCGAGGGGGGAGCAGGGGTGGAGATGAACAACGACGACGTCGTGGTCCGCAAGGGTGAGAACGGCTGGGTCGTGGGAAACGAGAAGGTGTCGGATCTCACCAGCGCCATGGTGCTGGCCGATCTGTTCGCGGCCGAGAAAGCCAGGACCGCCGAGGCCTCCCGTCCGCCCGCGCCGCCGCGTTCCGGCAGCCGGGCGGGCGATCATGGTCCGGGCGGCCGCCAGAATCCCGCCGGGGAGGCGGAGCGCCTGGCGGTGACCGTCGCCCAGCTTGAGCACGCTCTCGCGTCCCGGGTCAAGGTGGAACAGGCCATCGGCGTCCTCGCCGAGCGGCACCGCCTGCGTCCCCGGGACTCCTTCGACCTGCTGCGGCGGGCGGCGCGGTCCCGTGGCGTGCGCGTGACCGACCTGGCGCAGGATGTCGTGGCCAGCGCGTCCAACCCGCTGCTGCGACTGCCCGAGGAACTGGCCCGGACCCTGCCCGAGCCGCGCCCGCGCGGCACCCGTTCGGTGCGCCGCTCGACCGGGCGGCACGCCCAGCGCGCCTGACTTCCGGCGCCCGGCTCTCGCGCGCCCTCGGCTCCGGTTACCGGTAGCCGAGGGTGGCGAGAACCTGATCGGCCATCGCGGCCTGGCCGCGGGCGTTCGGGTGGAACGACATGGCCGTTGACGAGGGGATCAGCCCTTCGACGTCCTTGACCTGCGACCCCTGGCACATATCGTGGCCGGTCGTCGCCCCGTAGGTGTCCACGTACGCAGTGCCGGTGGCGGACGCCGCCTGGGCGAGCATCGCGTTCAGCTTCAGTTCGGATGAGCGGAGGAAGGCGATGCTCGTGGTGCTGAACGGGGCGATCGGCCAGCAGCCGCCGCTGGCGGGAAACAGGTCCGGGTAACCGAGCAGCAGCACCCGGGCGTGCGGGGCCTTGCGATGAATCTCGTTCAGCGCGGCGATCATCTTCGGCTTCTCGGCCGAGATCTGCTGGTTCAGGTACCAGTAGTGGTCCTGGCACGGGCGGCCGAACGGGTTCATGCAGCCCTTCAGCACATGGCTGAAGTTCAGGTCGTCGCCGCCCAGGCTCATCATGACCAGCGAATCGTCCGCGGCGAGCGAGTTCAGCTGCGGCGGGTTGATGCCGTCCGCGGTCTGGGCCGCATGATTCAGGCTCACCACCCCGGCGCTCTGGCAGGCCGCGTTGGCGTACTGCTTCGCGTGCAGGGCATCGGCCACCCGGGACGCGTAGTTGACCGTGGACCGGAAGCAGCCCACCGGTTTCGCCGACGAGTCCAGCGGGAGCAGCAGTCCCGCGGTGTAGGAGTCCCCGAGGGCGACTACCGGGCCGTTCGGGGTGAACGCCGACTTCCGCGCGGACACCGCCTGCGGCTCTCCGATGCCCGGCTGGCTCGCTGCTGCCTGCTGGCTGCTGGCCCGGCCGCTGGCCTCAATCGCGGTCAGCGACCCGCTGCAGCCCACCAGGGACCCGAACATCGCGAGCAGGGTCACCAGCAGCGCCGCCCACCGGGTGCGGCTCCTCACAGCGGCGGGGGCAGGTCTCGACGTCTGATCATCGTTTATGAATATGTCATTCTCGCAGTTATCGCTAGGAGAATGACATATTCACCCGTGCGTCGTCTTCGGTTTGGCCGGCGCTAGCCCGGGCACCGGCTGACCCGGGACCACCTTGAGTTTCCCCGCCCCGGCGCCCGCGGACGGCGTTGTCGCGGTGGCCGGCGGGGCGGCCCCGGCCGCGACGGAGCCGACCTGTGAGCTGGACCACGGATTGGCGAAGCCCACCACCTTGTTGTCCCCGGCCGGCGAGTCCGGCTTGCCGTACGTGGACACCCGGACCGGTGTCCCGGTGGCGTACGCCTCGATCATCTTCCCCTTGCCGATCACCAGCCCGACGTGCCCGGGGGCCGACGGGGTCCCGTCCGACCCGGCGAAGAACACCAGGTCGCCGGGCTGCACCTGGGACTGCGGGATGTGCTTCTCGGTCTGCCATTCCTGCTGCGAGGTCCGCGCGATGCTGATCCCCGCCTGGCGGTAGGCCATCATGACCAGGCCCGAGCAGTCGAAGGAGTCCGGCCCGGTGGCGCCCCACACGTACGGCTTGCCCATCTGCTGCTGGGCGAAGTCGATGGCGGTGGCCGCCTTTGAGTTGGGGACGTTGTCGGAGGCGAGCACGACGTTGCCGGTGCAGGTCGACGACCCGGCGGACTGCTGGGCGGTGGTGACCGCGAATCCGCCCGAGGAGTAGCCGTTCGCGTAGTTCAGCACGTCCTGCACGTACCAGTCCGCGTGGTTGTAGGCGAAGATCGCGCCCTGGGGGTCGTTCTGCACCCCGTGGGCGATCAGGTACTTGGCCGCGGAGGCGATGGCGTCCGCGGGGTCGTACGGAGACGGGGGCTGCTTGCCGTCCTCGGCCGTCTTGAACTGGTCCCACGTGTTGCTCGAGGCGCCCCCGATACCGATCTGCATCGGCCCGGCGGCGCCGAATCCGTTCTGGCCGCTGCTGACGCCCGGCAGCTTCGACTGGCCGTTGTTGCTCTCCTCGGTGCCGATGCCCGCCAGGATCACCCACGGCACGTTGTACTGCTTGCCGACCTTCTTGTACCAGTACAGGTAGTTCGACGGAATGGACTTCCCGGACGCGCCCTCGGCCGGCTGCGCCTGCGTCGGGGCGGTGTTGCTGGAACTGCAGCCCGTGCCGCCGCTGCCGGCGAAGAGCATGCTCGTCCCCCCGAAGATCAGCATCGGCACCGCCATCAGCGCCAGCATCGACATCAGGGCCACGCCGATGATGACGGGCCCGATCACGCGGGGATTCACGAGTTGCCTGCCGAGGCGTACTCGATGTCGTTGACCTCCCAGTTGCCCGGTCCCGGAACGCAGGTAATCGCGTACTGGGTGGTATCCGTCTTCGGGCCCTGCGTGGAGGTCATTTTCTGGGCTATATTCACCAGGAACGTGATCGACCGGGACCCCGAGGAGAACGACCGGATCTGGGTGATCCCGCCGCTGCCCTGCGACACTTGCTTCTGCTGCGTACGCTGGCTCGCGGCCTGGCCGGACGCGTAGGAGGCCTTCAGCGTGCTCGCCAGCTGGCCGGTGACCACGCCGTTCATCTTGCCGATATACGTGCCGGGCGACTCGGTGTAGCTGTAAGTCCCGTAGTCGGCCGCGAACGCGAGGGTGGCGTGCGCGGCCGACGTGAGGTCAGGCTGGGAGAACGGCAGCCAGCTGTAGATGTTGGCCTTCCCCTTGTCCGAGGTGGTGCCCTCGGGCGGGGCCATCGTGCCGGCCCCGGGCGCGGCGGTCGAGGGGGCCGCGGCCGGCGCCGACGGAGCGCTGGCGCTGGGCGCCGCGGAGGCCGACTGGCCCGCCGGCTGGCTGCCCGGCCGGTCGCCGGTGGTGACGATGTAGATAGCGAACCCGGCGAGCACGATAACGATGACAGCGAACAGGCCTCGCTGCTGGCCCGGAGACAGATCCATGTCCGGCCTCCGCTACTTCGTCCGCCGCTGCCAGAACCGGGCCGGGGACGGGGCGTTCTTCGCGTCCCGCCCGGAGGCCACGTCTGGCCCCGAGTCCCGTGACCGCGCCGCGGACGCGGACGAGCCGCTCGCGCGCGTGGGCGGCGTGCTGCTGCCGCCGTTGCCTCCGCCGTTCCGGGAACGGCCGGGCGCGCCGGACCCGGCACCGGGGCTTCGTCCGCTGGACGGCGGCCGGGCCGGGGCCTGGCCGCGGGGAGCGCTGGTGCCCGCCGCGGAGCCCGCGCCGGACCAGCCGGCGCTGTTCTTGGCCCAGCCGGCCGAGGAACTCCCGCTTCCGGAGCCGCCGCGGAGGCGTTCCTTCTCCGGAAGCGGCAGCGGCGGGGCGGCGCGGCCCGAGCCGCTGCCGGATTCCGGCCACTGCTTGGACCGGCTGGAGCCGCCCGCCGACCCGGCGCCGGAGCCGCCGGGCGCCGGAGCCGGGCCGCCGTCCGCGCCGGAGCCCGCCACGCTGTCGTCGGACACGGGCACGCCATCGGGACGGAGCCGCGCCGGGGCGCGAGTGCCCTGCGCCGTGCCGTCGCCGGCCGCCGTGCCCGCCGCGGCACCGGCCGCCGATGCGCCGGCCGCCGCGCCGGCGTCCGGGGCGGCCCCGCTGCGCCGCGCCCAGCGCGAGGCCCGGTAAGCCGCCACCCCGGGCAGTGCCGTTCCGGCCGCGCCGGCGGCCGTGGAGGTCGCGCGACGGAAACTGGTGGAGGCTTCGCGATAGCTGAACTCGGCCCGTTCACTGGAGCCGATCATGCCGTAACCGACCGACGAGAACAGGTGCGAGAACGGCTTCCGGTAGATCCAGACCGCGACCGTGACCAGCGCGATCATCAAGATCTTGAGCGCCCAGGGCAGCACCGCGTCGGCCGTGCCCATGATGAGGGAGTAGCAGTACAGCAGCACGCTGAGCACCAGGGAGATCGCGACCTGCTTCAGCAGCACGCCGACCAGCATCTCGAACCAGCGCATCGCGACGACCCGCCCGAACCCGGGATTGATGCCGACGAGCAGGAAAAACGGCCCGACGATCAGGAGCAGCAGCCAGCCGAGCTTCAAGACGATCAGGGTGAGGGAGATCAGCAGCACCAGCAGCCCCGCCACCAGGGAGGCGAACAGCGCCGAGAACCCGATCTCCATCCGGGTCGTCCACTGGTTGCCCTGGAACAGGGGGTAGATCGCCGGCTGGTTGGCCTGCAGGGACTTCGCGATACCGACGTAGGTGTCCTTCTTGGCCGTGATCACCTGCTGGGTGGGCTGCTCATTGGCGGCGATGGCCTGCGCCCAGAGCAGCTGGCGCCCGTACTGATTCACCACAGTCTGCTTGCCGGTCGGCGAGGTCGCGAAGGCGGTGGATCCCAGTTCCCCTTCCAGCCACGGCTTGCAGACCAGAACCGACCACAGCTCGTTGGCGTTGTGGTCAACCATGCCGCTGGAGGAGGTGAACGCGTACCCCTGGGTGACACTCTGCTGGTCGCCGTTGTGCACCGGAAGGCAGTTGCCGCCGGAGGGAGCCGGGAGCCGGGCGAACCCGGCGTTCAGCACCTGGGTGACCCCGTTGGACACGTTGGCGCCGACCCCGGTGAAGGTCGACGGCTGGCCGATGAGCCAGATCGCCGCGACGGCGGCGACCACCATCCAGATGGTGCCCTCCATCGTGCGGCTGGCCCGCTTGCGGACCAGTCCCTGCCAGGCCAGGAAGCCCACGCCGATGAGCACGGCCACGGCCAGGTACGGGAAGAAGATCGCGTTGCCGATCGCGGTGATCAGAGTGTTGACCGACCCCTGCAGCCACTGCAGGATCCCGTTGCCCGCAGCCGACTGATAGACGGTGATCGTGACCCTGTCGAGGGATTTGGCCACGTCGAAGACCATGCTGGCCACGTTGTTGCCGATCAGCGAGGTCATGTCCGAGCACTGCAGCCCGTAGGCGTTCCAGTTCTGCCCGGCCACGCCGTAGTTGTCGTACAGCGTCTTCCCGCCGGAGGTCCTGGCCGTGCCGGGCGGGGCGACCATCGAGTCAACGCCGGTGGCGGCCTGCTCGGGCTGCTGAACCGACGGGGTGCAGACGTTGTTGATGTCGCCGACGGCGCCCGAGCCGGCTCCGCAGAAGCCCGCTAGTTCCCCGATGTCGCCGATGCCCGGCACCGAGCAGACGCCGCCGCCGGGCTGCACCTCTCGAACAGTCTGAGCGGACTGAGAGCTCTGCGCGGTCTGGGTCGTCGCGGCGGCATGGCTTGTCGCCGCGGCGGCGGGACGGGCGAAGAACAGCCCGGCGAGCGCGATGGTGATCATCGCGCCCAGCAACGTCGCGATCGTGGCCGGGCGCCGTTTGCGCCTGGCTCGGGTGCGGGGTTCGGCCATCTTCTTACAGGCTCCTCATGCGGAGGTCGTCACGGGGTGGGAGGGCGTCAGGGGGTTGTCGCCGCCGGCTCTGGTTGCTTTCGCCGGGCTCGCGTCGGGTTGGTATCGATCCAGTCCCGTAGTTCTTCGGATACGAGATCGACGCCGATGCGGCCCGCTCGGTCGTCGAGGTCACGGAAAACGCATTCGCCGTTCCCGAGAGCACGCAGGATGGCCTTGTGCTCATCGGACGGCTCCACGCCGAGCAGCGACAGCACGTTCGCCACCTCGGCCCGTTCCGACGAGCGGAACGCGAATACGCTGGACAGGCAGTTGGTCACCTGTTCGTTGAGCAGGTCGCCAGCGTTCTGCGAGATGAGGACGAGCGCGGTGTTCCGGGACCGCCCCATCCGGGACACCTCGGGGACCAGCTTGGCGCCTTCTGGCGTGGACGTGATCGCCCAGGCCTCGTCCAGGAAGATCGCCTTCGGCGCCGTGCGGTCGACATTGTTCATGAGCCGCCGCGCGAACTGCGATACCAGGTAGAGCAGCGCCACCGACAGCCGCTGCTCGTAGGAGTAGTCGTCCCGCTCGATGGCGCTGTCGGGCAGGGTCAGCCCGCCGAGCGTGAAGACGGTGGTCCAGCCCTCGGCCTCGATCTGCTGCCCGCCCGACGGGGCGAAGCACAGCCGGGCCAGGCGCATCTCGGAGATCGACCGCATCACCGCGCCGAGATTCTGCCAGGCCGGGTTCTCCGACTCCTCCAGGTGCCGGACAACCTTCCCCAGGCTCGGACGGGGCCCCGCGGCCACCGCGCCGACCGCCTGGACCATGGCGCTCTCGCGCTCCTCGCTCATCCTCGGCAGCAGCAGGCGCAGCGTCTCCGTCGCCATCGTCCGCCGCTCCGCCAGGTCGTCGCCGAACGCGAACGGGTCGAGCAGCCCGGCCGCCGCCGAGCCCAGCGGCAGGACCCGGGCCTTGCGGCCCGACTTGGTGAGGTACTCGACCAGCGGCTCGGCATCGCCCTTCGGGTCGATCACGGCGATCGTGGAGCCGCGCAGCGCCATCTGGTACATCAGCAGCATGGCCAGGGTGGTCTTGCCCCCGCCCGGCTCGCCGGTGATCGCCACCGCGGTCGGCCGGTTCCTGGCCGCCGCGAGCATCGGGTCGAAGTGGACCACGGACCGGGCCCGGCCGAGAGTCTCCCCGATATAGGGCCCGATCCAGCCGACGCCGTCGGCGACCCGGTCGCCGAGTTCCACGGTCGCGGTCGGCATGCCGCCCGCGATCGTGTAAAGCGGCTGGCGCTGCACGTACGACGACAGGCGGGTCCGCTCGCCGGGCAGCGACTCGGTCAGCAGTGAGAACTGGTCTCCCGTGGAGTTCACGATGTCGATGCCGATGTCCCGGTAATGCTCGGTCACCGCTTCGACCCGGCGGACGCACAGGTCCCGGCTCGGCGCGGTCACGATCAGCCGGTGCCAGCCGTACACGAACGGCAGGCGCTCCTTCGTGATGCCGTGCTCCAGCATCCGGGCCGCGGCGATCTGCTCCGCGAGCGCGATCGGCGCCTCCGCGCCCGCCTCCCGGATGTGCATGTCCATGTCCCGGGCGTGGGCCAGCCTCCGGCCCACGTCCTTGCTGGCCCGGGCGGGCGGGATCAGCTTCATCCGTGCGCTGACTTCCACCGGGAACGGCAGCGAGTCAGCATAGTGCAGCCACGGTTCCCCCTCGGGGAAGCTCATCACGTCGGGGAAGCGGGCGAAGGACAGGAAAGCCGAGTACGACTCCCCCGCCAGGTGCTCGAGGCGCAGCAGGGTCCGGCCGTTGTGGATCTGGCCCTCGTACAACTGCTCGATCTCCCCCGCGCCCCACTGGCGGCGGCGCGCGGCCGACGACGGCGGGTCGCCAAGCGATCCCATCAGCGTGTGCCGCACCAGCCACGCCACCTCGTCCGATGTCGCGTGCCGCGCGGCCAGGGCGCTGGCGGTGAGCGCCCGGCCGAGCCGTTCGGCCTGTTCGGTCCAGCGCTCGATCTCCCCGGACCCGACCGACTCGTCCTCTATGCCCAGGGTCCGCTCGCTCGCCTTGTAGGAGTTGACGAAGCCCGAGAACAGGCCGCCGCTGGCGAGCGGGCCGCGCATGCCCCGCTGGCCCAGCCGGACCCCCAGGTAGATCTCCTTCGACCAGAAGTCCTTGGCCCACACGTGCTGGTAGATCTGCTCCAGGTGCTCCCGCCAGCCGGCCCCGCCGTCCGAAGTGGCGTCCAGGCCCATCGCCCACTCCACGGCCGGGTACGGCCGGTGGGCGATCCGCAGGTGCACCTCGGCGTCCTGCATGCGGATCGCGGCCAGCGCCACGGTGATGTTCGTGGCGAGCGCCTCGCGTTCCTCGGCCGTCGTGAACTCATACGACACCGACGGGATGCGGTAATAGGCCCAGGCGTGGTTTTCGGTCAGCAGGATCCGGTCGTCGAAGTAGCGGATGGCCAGCCTGCTTCGGCCCTTCGACTTCGCGCTCACCACTGCGTCTCCTGACTGCTCGGTACGGGGGTGTGACCACGATCCGTTCGGTCAATCATTTCTTGATCCTCACTGGAGCCGCGGCCATTCCGGCGACTAGCACTCCCGCGAGCGCCGTGTAGGCGACGCGGGTCTGCGGGCGGAGGCTGGAGGGCCCGGCCACGGCCACGGGCAGCATCTCGTCCCAGGGAACCCTGACGATGGCGCGGTAGCGGCCCCGCGCCACCGACTCGGCGGCCTCGACATCGGCCAGGCTGCGGCGGCTCACTCCGTTGACCAGCGTCACCGAGTGCGCCACCAGTTCGCCGAAGCCATGGGCGTCCAGCCATTCCCGGGTATCGGCCAGCGCTCCCGCCGCCTCGACGCTGGCCGGGACCACGATCACCAGCTGGTCGGCCACCTTCAGCAGCCGGGTCAGGCCCTGCGCGCCGGGGTCCAGCATGGTCAGCGGGTAGTGCCGTCCGAGCTGGACCGCCATCTTCAGTTCGTCCCCGTCCGCGAGGGAGTCCTGGGAGGCGATGACATCCAGCCGGGCGCGGGAGTCCCTGGCGTTCGGGTTGAGGCCGTCCGGCCGGGGATTCGTCTGGCGCTGAGGCGACTGTCCCCGGAGGACCTCCTCCAGCCCGGCCGCCGGAGCGTGGAATCGCGCGAGCCCGCCGTCGTTCAGGTCGACCGCCGCGACCGGCTCCTCCCGGAGGCTGGCCAGGATGTGGCCGGTCATCAGCGTGGTCACCGTCTGCCCGGCTCCGCTGGTGCAGCCCAGCATGAGAACCCGCTTGGCCGCCTTCAGGGGAAGACGCGCGCGGGCCCGGTCCAGGGCCTCCTGGTCCCGGGCGCCGGGTCCCTGCGTCTTGCCGGCGACGACCTTGACCGTGCCTCGCCAGGACAGGTTCCGGTCCCGGCTCTTGCCGGACAGTGCCCGCTCGATCGTGGGCGCGCCCGCCGGGACCTTCGTTCTGGTAACGGGAGCCCCTCCGGTCCCGGGACGCGGGGCGCCGGTCCCGTTCGCCGGGGCCGCGGGCTCAGGGCCCGGAGGGCTGGTCTCGGGGCGCGACGGGGCGGATGCCGACGGGGACGTGCCCAGAAGCGGCCCGTCCGAGATCACGGCCAGAGCGCTCGCGATCGGATTGATACGCCTCCGCGGCGGCTCCTGGCCGGTGTCGTCCTTGTCGCTGGACCGGGCCTCCGCGGGCTTGCAGTCCCTCTCCGGCTCCTGATCCCTCTCCCGCCACTGCTCCGCCTTCTGGTCCGTCTTCGCCGCCGGGACCACCGGTCCGGCCGGAGCAACGGAACGGCTCGGAACCACTGGCCCCTCGGGAACGGACGGCTTCAGCGGCACCACCGGACCGGACGAGCGCTCCGGGTCAGCACCAGTCCGGCCGGCCGGCTGGGCCGGCTGGGCCGGCCTCGCCGACGGCTGAGGCTCCGCACTCGGCTCAGAATCCGCGGAGGCCTCGGACTCGGCGCTCGGCTCGGGCTCGGCGCTCGGCTCGGGAACCGCGGGCGGTTCAGGGGTCTCGGGCGGTTCAGGGGCCGCGGGGGTCTTCGGGGACGCGGGGGTCTTCGGGAACGCCGACGGCGGGAGAGCCGCTGACTGCCCGGAAGGTGCCGACGGCTCCGGGTCGGCGGCTGGGGCGACCGGACGCGGTCCGGTCGACGGGAAGGGCCAGGTACGGGCCAGCGCGGTCCTCGACGCCGATGGCCGCTCCGGGGCCTCGTCGTGCGCCACCTCAAGCCGGGCTGCCGCCCCGCCGCCCCGCGCCCGGACCGGCGCGGGCTCCTGCCCGGCGGGCTCCCGCGCGGGCGCCCGCCCCGGCGTGTCCACCCGGGTCGGTTTCTCGGCGGCCGGAGCCGCGTCCGTCCGGGTCGGCTTCTCCTCGCGAACCGGCACGGCGTCCGTCCGGGTCGGCTTCTCCTCCCGGGCAGGTGCCGGCGCGTCCGTCCTGGTCGGCTTCTCCTCGCGGGCAGGTGCTGGCGCGTCCGTCCTGGCCGACGTGTCAGCCGGGGCACTGGCCCCGGCGGGAACACCGGTGGGATTCACGTCGGGTGTGGCGTGCGGAGCCAGGATGACGGGGACGGGGGCAGCGGCCTGGCCGAGCGGCGCGGGCGCCGCGGGCCGGCGCGCGATACCGGGCAGAGCTCCGGCCGGAGCGGTCGGCCAGGACGGCGGGCCGGAAGGCGCCGAGGCGGTGGGCCGGGGCGCCGGGCCGGAAGACGCGGGATCCACGGACGGCCAGGGAGCCGGGGCGGATCCAGACGCGGGCGCGGGCGCGACGGACGGCGGCTGAGCCGGCCACGGGCCCGGCTGCACGCGGGAGAAGAGAGCGGGGACCGCGGGAGCGGGTTCGCTGGACGCGGGCGCGGGCGGCAGGGTCGGCGCCCGGCCGACAGGCCTTCCGGCCAGCGTCTCCGGGTCCGGTCCGGTACCGGGCAGGGCGGGCCGGTCTTCCCCGCCGCGAGTGCGGCCGCCGGGCCGGAAGACAGCCGGGCGCAAGCGCGTCGGCCGTCCCGTACCGGAGCGGCTCTTGCCGCCTGCCCGCGACCGGGCGGGTCCGGACTTGCCCGGTGCGTCCGCCGCGGCCGGCCCGTTCGCCGCGACCGGGGCGGCGGCACCCGCCTGGGCGGGCGCCTCGGGCCCGCGGGGGGCGACCGATTCCGTGTCCGGCGATTCCGTGTCCGGCAGAACGATGGAGACGCCGGCGTCCGGTACCGCACCGGAAGCGCCCGCCCCGACGGCCGGCTTGTGCCGGCGGGTGAGCTCGTCCCGGCGGACGAGACGGCCGCGCATCCGCGGCGCGGTCGCTGCGGCCTTCGCGGGCTCCGCCGCCTCCTGCTCCTCCGGCTTGGGCGCCCGGCGGCTGTGCCACACCCGGGCGTTTACGGCCACCTGGTCTTTCTCTTCGAGCGGCGCCAGGCGGCACCACGTCCGCGGCTCAGCCAGGTAGCGAACCTGCGATTCCACCAGTTCCGGAAGTCGTTTTCCTTCAATTACCGGCCTGGTGGTGAGCCAGGTCAGCACGCCAGGAGGAAGCACATACAGCCACACAAGCGTGTGACTAAGAGGAACCCCGATCATATACAGAATGAATATGTAGGGTATTGTTATCCCGGCAAATACGATTATCAGGTTGATCGGCAGAGGCGCGGGCAGCCGTACATCGTACAGCTTGTACAGCCGCTTCTCGATCCGCCAGATGTTCGTATAAGTGGGCAGGTCCACCTGTATGCGCTCCTCCGCGACGAAGTGCTAGTGCAC
>WRBL01000135.1 GCA_009784565.1 Streptosporangiales bacterium
CGCGCCCAGCTGGGCCTGCTGACCCGGGACGAGGCGGCCCGCCGCGCCGCTTCGCGGCGCCAGCCCGCGGAAACGGCCGGTCGACCCCGGCTGTTCCGGGCTCGCGGCACGGACCGCTGACAGGCCGTTACGGTGAGGGGGTCGGCCAGTTGCAGGTGATCTTGGGATCCACGCCGATGTAGTTCAGCGGCCCGGCCGCGAGCGTGATGCCGATGGTCGCGCCGCCGCTGCAGCCGAGGCCGGCCGGAGTGTAGTAGCCGCGCTGGCCGGCGGCCGCGGCCCCGATCGCCAGCCAGACGAAGATGATAACGCTCCGCCTGGACATGCCCCTCCTTCGCGCTCATGGCACCGACCCCAACAACGTACACCGCCATTTAGCGAGATGGCCGCTGTTTACGGGGTTATTGGCGGCCCGCCACGCCGGTGTTACCTGCGGCGGCCGCCGACCGCGCGGTCGCTGATGGCGAGCTTCTCCCCGGCCCGCGCCGCGGCGACCTGCTCCCGGGCGTGCCTCGACCCCTCGGTGTGGATGGCGGCGTACCGCTCGCGGCCGAGCGCGGTCCGGGCCTCCCGCGCCGCGTCCTGGTGCATGCGCTCCATGATGGCGGTGCCGCTGAACCGGGTGCCGCCGCGTTCCCACAGCGGGTCGGCCGTGCCGAACAGCCACGCGGTCCGTTCCCAGTCCCCGGCTCGCGCGGCGACGCAGCCGAGGGTCTCCAGCGAGTACGCCGTGCCGATGAGGTCGCCGAGTTCCTGCTTCTCGGTCAGGGCCTCGGTGACGACGGACTCGCATTCGGCTTCCCGGCCGGCCTGCCGGAGCAGGGCGTAGCCGCAGACGTTGTGCAGGTAGCTCCGGACCCACCGCTCGGCGCTGCCCGCGCCGAGCATCTCCAGGCCCCGGGTGCAGGTCTCGATCGCGGCGTCGGGGTCGCCCGCCAGCTGCTGCAGGTGCCCCATCTGGGCCATGAGCATGACCTGGCCGGGACGGTCGCCGCACTCGGCGAGCCGGCGCCGGGCCTCCTCGCCGGCCCGCTCGGCCGCGGCGTGCATCCCGTTGAACGCGAGGGTGAGGTTGAGGTGCTGGTAGCCGCGGGCGCAGATCGCCGCCTCTCCGAGGGAGAGGGCCATGCCGGTGCCGGTCCGGCAGTCCTCGAGCGCGTCCGCGATCCGGCCCTGGAACGAGCGGAGGAAGCCGCGGTTCACCAGTGCCCGCGCCCGCTCCGGCGACTCGGAGGGGAACCGGTCCAGGACCCGGGTCAGCCAGTACCCGCCCTCGCGCAGCATCCCGGAGATCTGCCAGTACCCGTACAGCGAGGTCGCGAGATCGGCGCCGTCCGCCGCGCGGGCGCCGCCGGCGCCGGCGGCCAGGAGCCCGTGATCCAGGGCGGCCCGGATGTTGGCATGCTCGCGGAGAAGCTCGTGGTATCGCTCGAGCTGGTCGCTGTCGGTGAAGTGGGCGCCGAAGTGGCGGGCCAGCCGCAGGTACCGGCCGGCGTGCCGGTCCCGGCAGGCCGTCACCTCGCCCAGGGCGGCGAGCTGCTCGGCCCCGAACTCGCGCAGCGTGTCGAGCAGCCAGTACCGCCCGTCGTCGGCGGAGTCCCGCAGGACGACGGACTTGTCGACCAGGCCTACCAGGGCGCTGAGGACATCGTCGCGTTCCAGTTCGGTTTCCGCGCAGACCTCCTGGGCGGCGCGGATGTCGAACGTCCCGGCGAAGACCGACAGCCGGGCCCAGACCCTCTGCTCGGCCGGAGAGCACAGCCGGTGGCTCCACTCGATCGCGGTGCGCAGGGTCTCATGCCGGCCCCGCGCCGGGAGTTCCTCCCGGGTCAGGACGCCGAAGGTCTGGTCCAGCCGCCGGACCAGGTCCGGCAGCGGTATCTCCCGCAGCCGGACCGCGGCCAGCTCGATGGCCAGGGGGATGCCGTCCAGGCGGCGGCACAGCCGGTTCACGTCGGCCCAGTTCGCGGCCGTCACCCGGAACCCGGGCACGGCGGAGGCCGCCCGCAGCGCGAACAGCTCGATCGCGTCCCCGGCGGCCGCGATCTCGCCCGGCGGACGGGACCCGTAGGGCGGCGGTGTCCGGCCGGCGCCGGGGACGGGCAGCGGCTGCACGTTGTAGACGTGCTCGCCCGGCGTGTCCAGCGGCTGCCTGCTGGTGGCGAGGACGGTGACGCCGGGCGCCGCGTGCAGGATGTCGTCGGTGAGCTCCGCGCACGCGTCGACCATGTGCTCGCAGGTGTCGAGGACCAGGAGCATGTGACGGTCACGGAGGTGGTCCAGGAGCGTGTCGAGCTGGCTGCGGGTGTCGTGGCCGGGAAGCTGGAGGACGCCCGCGACGGTGTTCGGCAGGAGCTCCGGGTCATTGAGGCCGGACAGCTCCACGATCCACGCCCCGTCCGGGTATAGGGCGACCGCCTCCGCGGCGGCGGCCCGCGCGATGCGCGTCTTGCCCACCCCGCCGGGGCCGGCGATGGTGACCAGCCGGGTGCCGCTGAGCATGCTGGCGAGAGCCGAGAGCTCCGACTTCCGCCCTACGAAGTCGGTGATGCCGGCGAACTGCCCGTACTGCCCCGTATCCGGTGACGTTCCCACCACCGCCTGACTGATGTAACCGTTGACACGTCCAGAGATATCACCGCGGATACCCGGCCGCCACCCGCTTTCGGACCCGTTGCGGTCCAATATAAAGAGGCGGAACCGGCAGAGCGGACAAGGAGGACCCGGATGAACGAGTGGGCCGGCGCGGCCGGGAAGCTTGACCTCGGGGCCTACCTGCGGCGCGTCGGGTACGCCGGGCCGCGGCGGCCGACGGAGGAGACCCTGCGCGCCCTGCACCACAGGCACCTGGCGGCGATCCCGTTCGAGAACCTCGACATCATCCTCGGCCGCGGTGTCGCCGTCGACCTGGAGTCCGTTCAGGCGAAGCTGGTGGACGGCGGGCGCGGCGGATACTGCTTCGAGCACGGGCAGCTTTTCGCCGCGGCGCTGGAACGGACCGGGTTCACCGTGGAGCGGCTCCTGGCCCGGGTGTCCCGGCCCGGCCCGGTACTGCCCCGCACCCATCTGACGCTGCGGGTCTCGACGCCGGACCGGTCCGGGACCTGGCTGGCCGACGTGGGGTTCGCGTCCTCGCCGCCGGAACCGCTTGCGCTGCGCCCGCTCCGGCCGGGCGGCTCGCAGGATCTCGGCGGCTGGACGTACGAGGTCGCGCCCGACGACGAAGAGGGCCGGACCTGGGCGCTGCGGGAGTTGCAGGGCCGCGAGTGGGTCACCCTGTACCGGTTCGAGGACTCGCCCGTGTTCCCGGCCGACGTGGTCATGGGCAACCACTACACGTCGACGCACCCGGACTCGTGGTTCACGCGGACGCCGGTGGTGGCCCGGCGGACCCCGGACGCGGTCACGTCGCTGCTCGGCCGGGTGCTGACCGTGACCCGTCCGGGCCATGTGAAGGAACGCCGGGAACTGGATGACGAGGAGTGGGCGGCGGCGCTGGCCGGGGTGTTCGGGCTGGAGTTCGCCCCGGGGGAGCGGGCGGCCCTGCTGGCCTCAGCCGACGGAGTCTGATTCCGGCTCCGCGTCGCCGGCCCGGTCGGCGGACGAGGCCAGGGCGGGGGACTGATGGTGGCGGAAGCCCGGCAGCGCCTTCGCGATCAGCAGCGCCCCGGCCACGCAGGCCAGCCCGCCGGACACCACCGACGCCGTGTTGCCGAACGCGTCTGCCACGGCCCCTGATTCCAGGTCGCCGAGGCGCGGGCCGCCCGCCACCACGGCCATGTGCACGCCCATCAGCCGCCCGCGCATCTTGTCCGGCGCGGAGACCTGGAGGATCGTGTTGCGGAACACGGCGGAGATCACGTCGGCCCAGCCCGCGACGGCCAGCAGGACCAGCGCGAGAGGCAGCCACCGCACCAGGCCGAAGAGGGTGATCGCGATGCCCCAGGCGATCACCGCCGCGATCACCGCCAGCCCCTGCCGCCGGACCCGGCCGACCCAGCCGGTGGTGACCGCGCCGATCAGCGCGCCGGCTCCCGGGGCGGCCTGAAGGAGCCCGAACGCGGTAGCCCCGCCGCCGAATACGCTGGTCGCGAGCGCCGGGAACAGGGCCCGGGGCATGCCGAAGACCATCGCGTTGACGTCGATGATGTACGCCCCCTGCAACTCCTGAGAGCGGCCCACGAACCGGAAGCCCTCCAGCATGGACCGCCAGCCCGGGCGCGTCGTGCCCGAGCCGGTTGGCGGCTGCGGCGACATCGTGAACACCGAGACCAGCGCCACCGCGAAGCTGGCCACGTCGACCCAGTACACGGCCTTCACGCCCGCTCCGGCCAGCAGCACCCCGCCCGCGGCCGGGCCTGCCACGGTGCCCAGCTGGTTCAGTGACTGGAAGATCGCGTTGGCCGACGGCACCAGGTCCATGCCGACCAGGGAGGGGACCATCGCGTTCCGGGACGCGCTGTCGATGCCGCTGGTCGCGGCCTGTGCCGCGGGGAAGACGAACAGCGGCCACAGGGCCGGCCCGAGGTCGGAGTTGACCGCCAGGCAGGCGCTCAGCAGCGCGCCGAGCGTCTCGACGGTCAGCAGCAGCGCGCGGCGGTCCCGGGAGTCGACCAGCGAGCCGCCCAGCAGCGACCCGATGATCAGGGGGATCAGCTGGGCCAGCGAGGCCAGCCCGACGAACAGCGTCGAGTGACTGAGCGTGTAGACCTGCCACGGCACGGCCACCTGGGTGAGCTGGTTGCCCAGGGTCGAGACGCCGAGCCCGCCGACCAGCGCGCGGTAGTCACGGGACCGCCGCAGCGGCGTGAGGTCCATCAGGACGTGGCGGGCGAGCCATCTCGAGGGCTTCATGCGCGCGCGGCGGAGTTACACATTCCGCTTAGATTACCGGCCGCCTTCCTGGCGGCCGCGACGATACCCTGTCTCGATGCTCATCGGAATGTGCGGTGCCGAGTTCCCCGACGTCCGCGAGTTCCTGGCCCGGGAGCTGCCCGAGGCCGAGATCGCCGTCATCGACCACGGCGCCATCCCGGACTTCACGGTGGACGTGATCCTGCCGGCCGGGGGCGTGGTCAGCGCGGAACTGATGGACGCGGCCCGCCCGAAGCTCATCCAGCAGTTCGGCGTCGGCCTGCAGGGCGTCGACCTCGAGGCGGCCCGGGAGCGGGGCATCGAGGTCCGCAACGTCCCCGCCGCGGACACGGGCAACGCCGTCGCGGTCGCCGAGATCGTGATCTTCCACCTGCTCGCCCTGCTGCGCCGGTTCCCGGAGACCGTCGCCAGCGTCCTGGACCGCCGGGTCGGCCAGCCGACCGGCGCGACGCTGGCGGGCAAGACGGTGGCCGTGCTCGGCACCGGGGCGATCGGGCAGCGGGTCCTGGAACTGCTGGACGCGTTCGGCGCCGAACCGGTCGGGATCGGCCGGCGTCAGGAGAACGACCTGCTGCCGCCCGGCCGGTACTTCCAGGCGGACCGCCTGGACGAGGCCCTGAAGAACGCGGCCGCCCTGGTCGTGTGCGTTCCCCTGACCGAGGAGAGCCGGGGAATGGTCGGCCCGGCCGCGTTCGCGGCGCTGCCGCCGGGCGGCTACCTGGTGAACGTCGGCCGCGGCCCGGTGGTCGACTACCAGGCGCTGCTGGACGCGCTGCGCGGCGGCCGCCTGGCCGGGGCGGGCCTGGACGTGACCTGGACCGAGCCGGTCGACCCGGCCGACCCGCTGCTGGAACAGAACGTGCTGGTCACGCCGCACATCGGCGGGGTCACCCGGGAGTCCTACGCTCAGATGGCCGCCGCGTTCGCCGCCAGCGTGCGGTCGGTTGTCTGAAACGGGAACATTTTCCGCCATCGGGATCGTTGTTTGGTGTAAAGCAAGTAAATGGATGGTAACCATGACTGACATGGACGCCCAGGACCTGCCGGGACGTCTCGGGGTAGCGGTGCAGATGCTGGCGCACGCCGGCAAGACGGGCGGCGGGCCCTCGGAGCTGACGCCGACCCGGCTGACCGCGCTGGCCGTCATGAACGCGGCCGGGCCGATGCGGATGGGCAACCTCGCCGGGCGGCTGGGCATCCAGGTTTCGACGATGTCGCGGATTGTCGACGTGCTGGTTTCCTCCGGCTGGGCGGAACGCCGCCCGGACGAGGACGACCACCGGGCCTGCGTCATCGGCATCACCGGCCCGGGGGTCGACCTCATCAACTCGGTCCGCCAGATGCGCGAGACCCGGCTGGCGGACTGCATCGCCGATCTCGACCCGGCGGACATGGCGGTCCTGCAGGCGGCCCTGCCGGTCTTCGAGGAACTCGCCCGGCGCGTGACCGACCGCGTCCGGGACGCCGCCCCGAAGGAAGCCGCCGTCTAGAGCGAGCCGGTGAACGCCGGGATGTGGCGTAGATCACATTCATCTGGCAAGCTATCAGGGCGGCACGACCGTAGCTACCGGTATGAACACCACCCTGAAGGCGGGATTTCCCCTGATGACGGCCCTGCTGGCGGCCGCGTGCGGCAGCGCCAGCAGCGGTTCCGGCGGCGGTGCCAGCGGCGCGAGCCCGGCGGGGCACGCGGGCACCGTGATCGCGACCCGGGCGGGGACGTCCGGGACGCACCTGACCGACGGCTCGGGGCACTCGGTCTACCTGTGGGTCAAGGACCCCGCGGGCAAGTCCGTGTGCTCGGGCTCGTGCGCCGGCGCCTGGCCGCCGGTGGCGGCCAGCGGCCCGGTCACCGCGTCCGGCGGCGCGAAGAGCGCGGACCTGGGCTCGGTCACCCGGCCGGACGGTACCAGGCAGGTGACCTACGACGGGCACCCGCTGTACTACTTCGCCGGCGACTCCAGCGCCGGGCAGACCAACGGCCAGGGCAGTGACGGCTTCGGCGCCAAGTGGTGGCTGGTCGCGCCGTCGGGCGCCCAGATCACCGGCGGCCCGGCGCCGTCATCGCCGTCCTCCTCCGGCTCCGGCGGGGGCGGGTACGGCGGCGGGGGCGGGTACTAGGCCATGGCCCGGGCAGCGGCCCGCGTCCTGATCGCGGCCGGCGCGGTGGCGCTGGCCTGGTCCGGGGTAATCCACCTGCGCCTGTGGTCCGGCGGCTACGACGCCATCCCCCTGATCGGCCCGCTGTTCCTGGTCCAGGGGATCGTCAGCCTGCTGATCGCCGTGGCCCTGGTCGTTTTCCGCCGCCCCGTGCTCATGGGGGCCGGCGCCCTCACGCTCGCCGCCACCGCGGGCGGACTGCTGCTGTCGGCGTACTCCGGCCTGTTCGGGTACACCGAGAGCCTGGCCGTCCCGTACGCGACCGAGTCCCTGTATGTCGAGTTCGCCGGCGCGGCCGTCCTGACCCTGGCGGGTGTCCTCGCGAGCCCGGCCGCGCGCGGCCGTGTCCGGCGCTCCTGCGCCCGGGAGGACGGGCGATGAGGAGCAGGCGAAGACCCGTTCGGTACCGGAGTCCGGGGCTGGCCCCGGTCCCGGCCGGCCGGCTACCCGACGAGACCCTCCTGGCCGGGCTGGGCGCGGGGGACGCCGAGATGGCGGTCGCGTTCGTGCGGCGGTTCCAGCGGCTGGTGTTCGGGATCGCGGTGACCATCGTCCGCGACCGGTCCGCGGCCGAGGACATCGCGCAGCAGGCGTTCGAGCAGGCGTGGCGGCACGCGGCGGTGTTCGACCCCGGCCGCGGGTCCGTCCGGGCCTGGCTGTCGGTCATCACCCGCAACCTGGCCGTCGACGTGCTGCGGGCCCGCACGTCCGCGCCCGTCGACCCGGCCGACCTGAGCGCGCTGCTGGCCGAGGTGACCGACACCCCGGAACGGCTCGCCCTGGCCCATGACAGCGCCTCGGGGCTGCGCAGGGCCCTCGCGGACCTGCCGCCCGGGCAGGCCCGGGCCGTGGCGATGGCCGGGATCTACGGCATGACGGCCCGGCAGATCGCGGAGGCCGAGGGCATCCCGGTCGGCACCGCCAAGACCCGGATCGCGGGCGGGCTGCGCAAGCTCCGGGACGCCTACGCGCCGGACGAGACGGAGGAGACGTGATGGACTGCGGGGAGTTCTCCCGGATCGCGGCGGAACTGGCGCTCGGCGTGCTGACCGGCCGGGACCGCGCGGACGCGCTCGCGCACGTGCAGGAGTGCGCCGCGTGCCGGGAGACGCTGCGGCGGCTGACGCTGACCGGGGAGGAACTGGTGCAGTCGCTGCCCGCCGCCGAGCCCCCGCCCGGCTTCGAGACCCGCGTCCTGGAGCGCCTGGGCGCCGCGACCACCCCCGTCGGGCGGCGGCGGATCCTGGCCGTGGCCGCGACGGCGCTCGCCGTCGTGGCCGCGGGCGCCGGCGGCTGGGGGCTGGGCGCCGCGACCACCCCCGCCGCCGCGCCGCCGGCCGCGCGGACCGCCAGCCGGCCCCCGCTGAGCTCGGCGGTACTGCGGTCGGCCGGCCAGGTTTCCGCCGGGCGGGTCTACTACTACGCGGGCAGCCCGCGGTGGATGTACATGTGGGCGGATCTGCCCGGCGGGAGCGACCGGACGGTTACCTGCCAGGTGAGAGAGGCTGACGGGCGGTACGCCACGGTGGGGTCGTTCCGCCTGAACGGGGGATACGGGTCGTGGGGGAGCCCGGTGCCGGAGATCGGCGGGCCCGTTACCGCGGCCAGGCTGCTCGGTCCCGGAGGGAAGATCCTGGCCGCCGCGCGGTTCTTACCGCCGGGCCAGGAGCGATTTCATCGGGCCGGCGACGTCGTCCAGCGGCCGCGAGGAACGGTACACGCGGCACAGCGTGATCGCCCCCTCGAGCGTCGAGATGAGAGTGGTGGCCAGGATCCGGGCCTCGCCGGGCGGGAACCCGGTGGACTCGATGGCCCCGGACAGGGCTTCCTTCCACCGGTCGAAGGTCGCCGCGGCGAGGTCGAGCAGCATGGCCGCGTCGGAGGCGGAGGCGGCACCGAGGGCGGCGACCGGGCACCCGGCCCCGTAGTCCGTCTCGGCCAGGGTCTGCTTCCAGAAGGCGATGAACAGGTCGAGGGCCGTCATCATGTCGCAGCCGGCGACGGTGTCGGTGAGCAAGCCCGTGATGTAGTCGGCGGCCGCCCGGCCCGCGGTCAGGACCAGCTCGTCCCGCCCGCCGGGGAAGTGGTGGTAGACCGAGCCGCGCGGCGCCCCGCTGTCGGCCAGGACCGCGTCCACCGTGACCCCGGAGACCCCGCGTTCGCGCAGGATCCGCGTCGCGCTGTCCACCATGCGAGCCTTCGTGTCGCCCTGCGGCATCCCATCTCCCTCGCCGGCCGTGTCCGTCCGCAGTCTACGTAGCGGCCGGCCCGTGAAGTTACTGGACGGTATTGACTGCGGCTCAATAATTATGCATTATGGCATAATCCATAATCGGACGCTAGCCATCACACGACCACGGGAGCAGGGGATGACCGAGACTCAGGCAGCCAGCGCGAAAGCCGCGCCGGAGTGGAAGAAGACCGCGTGCATCCTCTGCGAGTGCAACTGCGGCCTGGAGGTCCAGGTCGCTGACGGCCGGCTCGCCAAGATCCGCGGCGACAAGGAGCACCCCGCCTCGAAGGGCTACACCTGCGAGAAGCCGCTCCGCCTCGACCGGTACCAGAACGGTCCCGAGCGCCTGTCCTCGCCGCTGCGCCGCACCCCGGACGGCGACTACGAGGAGATCGACTGGGACACCGCGATCCGCGAGATCGGTGCCCGGCTGCGCACGATCAAGGACACGCACGGCGGGGACAAGATCTTCTTCTACTCCGGCGGCGGCCAGGGCAACCACCTGCCCGCGGCCTACGGGCAGTCGCTGCGCGCCGCGCTCGGCACCAAGTACTACTCCAACGCCCTGGCCCAGGAGAAGACCGGCGAGGCCTGGGTCGACGCCCAGCTCTACGGCACCCACACCAAGGGCGACTTCGAGCACGCCGAGGTCGTCATGTTCCTCGGCAAGAACCCGTGGCAGTCGCACTCGTTCCCCCGGACCCGCCCCGTCCTGCGGGAGATCGCCAAGGACCCGGACCGGGCCATGATCGTCATGGACCCCCGCAAGAGCGAGACCGCGGCGATGGCCGACTTCCACCTCCGGGTGCACCCGGGCACGGACGCCTGGTGCCTGGCCGCGATGCTCGGTGTCCTCGTGCAGGAAGACCTGACCGACCCGGCGTTCATCGCCGAGCACACCGAGGGCGCCGACACCGTGATCGCCGCCCTCAAGCAGATTCCGGTCTCCGAGTACGCGCGGACCTGCGGCGTCGACGAGGACCTCATCCGGGCCGCGACCCGGCGGTTCGCCGCCGCCGAGTCGGCCACCACCTACGAGGACCTCGGCGTCCAGCAGTCGCCCAACAGCACGCTGATCTCCTACCTCAACAAGCTGCTGTGGATCCTGACCGGCAACTTCGGCCGTCCCGGCACCATGTACCTGCACTCCTGGCTGGTCTCGCTGGCCGGCGCGCCGCCGGCCGACCCCCGTATCAAGCGGAAGCCGAAGCCGGCCTGGCAGCGGCGGGCCGCCAAGGCCGCGGCGGCGGTCAACGCGGCCGGCGCGTCGGGAATCTCCCGGGCCGTTCCGGCGATCGCGGGGAACGGCGTCTCCCACGACACGACCAACCGGGCCGCCGGGGCGCTGCTGAGCAAGCTCGTGCCCCAGATGAGCGACCAGATGAGCGCCAGCGCCTACGCGAAGGAAGAGCGCGTCTCGCCCGTCACCGGCGCGAAGATCATCGCGGGCATGATCCCGGCCAACTCGATCGCCGACGAGATCCTCACCGACCACCCGGACCGGCTGCGGGCGATGTGGATCGACAGTTCCAACCCGGCCCACTCGCTGCCCGAGTCCGGGCGGATCCGGCAGGCGATGCGCGCCTGCGACCTCACGGTCGTGGTGGATATCGCCTTCACCGAGACCGCGCGCCAGGCCGACTACGTGCTGCCCGCCGCCAGCCAGTTCGAGAAGTGGGAGTGCACGTTCTTCAACGTGGAGTTCCCGCACAACACCTTCCAGCTCCGGGCCCCGCTGACCGACCCGCTTCCCGGCACGCTGACCGAGCCGGAGATCTACACCCGGGTCATCCGGGAACTGGGCACGGTCGACGAAGGGCTGCTGGACCGGCTCCGGGCCGCCGCGAAGGTCGGCCCCGACGCCTTCGGCCTGACCTACTTCTCCGCCGCGTCCGCCGACCCCAGCCTGCTGAAGATGGCCGGCTACGTCCTGTACGAGACGCTCGGGCCGACGCTGCCGGACGGCGCCCGCTCGGCGGCCGTGCTGTGGGGCGCCGCGCACCTGTGCGCCATCGCCAACCCCGGCGGGCTCGCCCGCGCGGGCTTCGACGGTCCCGGGCTGGCGCCCGGCCAGAAGCTCTTCGAAGCCATCCTGCGCGAGCGGGCCGGCGTGACCTTCACGGTCGACCGCTGGGAAGACGTGTGGCACTACGTCAAGCGGAAGGACCGCCGGTTCACCGTCGCGATTCCCGAGCTCCTGGAGAAGCTGGGCGGCCTCGGCGAGGCCCCCTCGTCGTGGACCAGTGAGGAGTTCCCGTTCGTGCTCATGGCCGGGGAGCGCCGCGCGTTCACGGCCAACACCATCATCCGGGACCCGTCGTGGCGCCGCCGGGACGCCGAGGGGGCGCTGCGGATCAGCCCGGACGACGCCTCGCGGCTGGGAATCGCCGCCGACGGCCGGGTCCGGGTGGTGACCGAGGCCGGCTCGGCCGAGACGGTCGTGGAGATCACCGACATGATGAGCCCGGGCCACGTGTCGCTTCCGAACGGCCTCGGTCTCGACCATCAGGCGGAAGATGGGACAATCACTCGTGTGGGTGTCGCACCGAATGACCTGACCAGCGCGAGCCGCCAGGACTGGCTCGCCGGAACTCCGTGGCACAAGTACGTTCCGGCCCGGATCGAACCGGCCGGATGACGACGCTGCTGTCGGCCGGGTACACCGTGGGGGACGCCATGCTGCTCCAGCCCACGGTGCATCCGGCTGACCTGACCGTCGCCCAGGCCCGGGACGCCTTCACCTCGAGTGCCAAGCGGCACATGCTCCTGCTCGTGGCGGACGGCGTCCTGGTGGGCACGGTGACCCCGGACGACCTGGACCCGGATACCCCTCCCGCGGCCTGGGCCATCGGCCGGGCGTCGCTTGAGGGGCGCACCGTGAGCCTCGACGCGCCGCTCGATCAGACGCACGAGGAAATGTGCCGGAGAGGCATCCGGCGCCTGGCCGTGACCGACGGCCAGGGCCGGCTCCTGGGCCTGCTCTGCCTCAAGCGCAGCCGCCGGGGCTTCTGCAGCGACGAGGGCGTCGCCGCGCTGCGGGCCGAGCGCGCTAACGCGGCCCGGTAGCGGTCTCCGCCTCGAACTCGGTCCAGAACTCGAGCGCGGCGTGCTCGATCCGCAGCCCGAGACGGAGTGAGATCAGCCGCGGCGCCAGTTCCGGGCGCGGGCCGAACCGCTCCATCATCGCCTCGTAGTCCGCGATCCGGTCGCGGTGCTGCTTCACCTGCTGCCCGGCCAGGGCCCGAAGATCCTCCGGCCGCGCCAGCTCGGAGAAGAACAGCTTCATCTCCGCGATGTCGCGGACCTGCATCTGCTCGTCGGTCGGCTCGGCCAGCCAGGCACGCAGCGCGCTGAGACCGTCGTCGGTGACGCGGTACACCTGCCGGCGGCGCCCCCCGTCCTCGCGGGCCACGGCCAGCAGCCCGGCGGCGGCCAGCCTCTTCGGCTCGGAGTACAGCTGGGCGTGCGGAAACGGCCAGAAATAGCCGATTGAGTGGCCCACCGCCCGCTTGAGATCGTACGGCGTGCTCGGGCCGCGCAGCGCGATCGTGCCGAGGACCACATAGGACGTCGGGGTCAGGCGCATGGTTGACAACCTTAGCGTCCCGGCTCATCATCCGAAACAGATGGTCCGTTTCAGATGGTCTCCCGGAGGCGGCAGCATGGATCTCGGAACCGCGTTCTCCAGGTCGGCCGAGCGGCACCCGGGGCGCCGCGCGGTCGGCGGCCCCCGGCCGCTGACGTACGCCGAATGGGACTCGCGCATCGCCGGCCTCGCCCGCGGCCTGCTCGCCTCCGGTGCCCGGCCCGGCCAGCGGATCCTGGCCCTCCTGCCCGGCGGCGAGCCGCTGGCCAGCCTGCACCTGGCCGCGCAGCGGATCGGCGCCGTCTCCGTCCCGCTGTCGGTCCGGTTCAGCGCCGCCGAACTCGCCTACTGCGTCGACGACGCGGCCCCCGTCCTGGCCATCGCCGACGACTCCACGGCTTCCCTGCTGGGCGAAGCGCTGCGCGAGGCCGCCGCGAGCCCGCCGGTCACCGACGTCCCCGCCCTGCTGGCCCGCGGCGCCTGGGATCCCGGGGGCCCGCCGGGGACGCCGCCCGGCGACGGCGCCATCAGCGTCATGCTCTACACCTCCGGGACCACCGGCCGTCCCAAGGGCGTGCCCCGCAGCCACCGGGCGGAGTACTTCGCCGCCCTCGCCCACCTGATCCAGGCCCGCCAGCCGATGGGCGCGGTCAGCCTCGGCGTGATGCCGATGTTCCACACCATGGGCCTGCGCTCCCTGCTGGCCAGCGTCCTGTGCTCGGGCACCTGGGTGCCCCAGGCGGGCTTCGACCCCGCCGAGTCCGCGGCGCTGATCGCGGCGGAGCGGATCGACACCCTCTACCTGGTCCCGACCGCCTTCTGGTCCCTGGCCCGCGCCGTCTCGCTGGACTCGCTGCGCTCGGTCCGGCGCCTGGCCTACGCGGGCGCACCCATGCCGCCCGCCCTGGCCGGCGAGCTCACCGAGGCCTGGCGGCCCGAGTGCCTGGTCAACCACTTCGGCAGCACCGAGGTGTATACGTTCAGCGTCGGCTCCGCCTACGAGGGCGGCGCGGTCCGCAAGCCCGGCTGCGCGGGCCGGGCCGGGGTCTTCGGCCGGCTCCGCCTGGTCAGTCCGTCGCCCGGCGCGTCCCCGGACGAGACCGTCCGGCCCGGCGACCAGGGCCAGGTGATCGTCTCCCTGGACTCGCCCGAGGCCTTCGGCGGTTACTGGCACCGCCCCGACGCCGACGCGAAGGCCATCCGCGACGGCTGGTACTACACCGGCGACCTGGGCCAGGCCGACGACGACGGCGACCTGTGGGTCTCCGGCCGCACCGATGACATGATCAACTCCGGCGGCGAGAACATCTACCCCGATTCCATCGAACGGATCATGGCTTCCGCCCCGGGTGTCGACCGCCTCGTCATCTCCGGAACGCCGCACGAGAAGTGGGGCACGGCCGTGACCGCGTTCTTCGTCCCGTCCGGAGGCACGTACGAGCCGGGGATGATCGGGCGCCTGCAGGACTGGGCACGGACCTCCTCCGGCCTGCCGCCCCTGCACCGGCCCAAGAGATACGTCGCCGTCACGTCCATCCCCACCTCGGCCGTCGGCAAGATCCTCCGCCGCCGCCTCACCACCTCCGGGCCCACGGTCCTGGCCGACAGCGAGGCCCGCCGTGACTGAGTTCTCCCGGGTCGAGGACGCCGCGCTGCTCGCCGGGCGCGGCCAGTTCCTGGACGACCTGTCACCGCTGCCCGGCACCCTGACCGCCGCCATCGTGCGCAGCCCGTACGCGCACGCGAGGATCACCGCCGTCGACCTGGCCGAGGCCCGTTCCGCGCCCGGGGTCGCCGCCGTCATCGGCCCGTCCGAGGTGAGGGCCGGCCTGAAGCCGTTCCCGCTGTCGGTGCGGGCCCCGATGCCGTACTACCCGACGGCCACGGACAAGACCCGGTTCGTGGGCGAGCCCGTCGCGGTCGTCGTAGCCGCCGACCGGTACCTGGCCGAGGACGCCGCCGAACTGGTCTCGGTGGACTACGAGGAACTGCCCGCCGTGACCAGCGTCGAGGGCGCCCTCGCCGACGGGGCGCCGCTGCTGCACGAGGAGGCCGGCTCCAACGTGGCCACCGACCGGGTGTTCTCCTTCGGGGACTTCGACGCCGCCGCGGCCGCGGCCGGGCGCGTGGTGACCCGCGACTTCGAGTTCCCCCGCTACTCCTCCATGCCGATGGAGTGCTACAGCGCGATCGCCTCCTGGGAGGAGACCGCCTCCGGCCCCGAGGTCAGCGCCTGGGCCAACTTCCACGGGCCGTTCGCGATGATGCCGGTGATGGCGGGTGCGCTGGGCCTGCCGCTGTCGGCGTTCCGGCTGCGCGTGCCCCCGGACATCGGCGGCAGCTTCGGCATCAAGGCGGGCATCTACCCGTACGTGGTCCTGCTCGCCCTGGCCAGCAGGCACGCCGGCCGTCCGGTCCGGTGGACCGAGGACCGGACCGAGCATCTTCTCGGCAGTTCGGCGGGGGCCGGGCGCTCGATGACCTTCTCCGCCGCCGTCTCCCGCGACGCGCGGGTCACGGCCCTGTCCGTCGACCTCGCCGACGACGTCGGGGCCTACCTGCGGCCGCCGGAGCCGTCCACGCTGTACCGGTGCTTCGGCAACATCACCGGCGCCTACGCGATTCCCGAGGTGCGGATCCGGGCCCGGGCCGTCGTCACGAACACCACGCCCACCGGCCTGAACCGGGGGTTCGGCGGCCAGCAGCTGTACTTCGGCCTGGAACGCCTCATGGACGAGATCGCGCGGGAGACGGGCCTCGACCCCGCCGAAGTCCGCCGCCGCAACCTCATCACCTCCGACCGGTTCCCGTACGCCACGCCCAGCGGCGGTCGCTACGACTCCGGCGACTACCACGCGGTGTTCGAGCAGGCCCTGGAGGCGTCCGGGTACGAGAGGTTCCGCGCCCGTTCCGGTAACAGCACGAAGAATCTCCGGGGGATCGGC
>WRBL01000136.1 GCA_009784565.1 Streptosporangiales bacterium
GCGCCGGACTACGAGCCCCCCGAGGACGCCACCGGCGCCGCGGCGCTGTCCGGCACCGACGCGTTCATCATGCAGGCCGACGGGAAGGCTTGGCTGTACGCCCCGGCCGGCCTGCTGGACGGCCCGCTGCCGGCTCACTACGAGCCGCAGGACTCACCGGTGCCGAACCTGCTCTACAAGCAGCAGCGGAACCCGGTCCGCCAGGTGGCGCCGTTCAAGCACCCGGACAACCGGATGCAGCCCGTCGGCTCGGACGTCTTCCCCTGCGTGGCGACCACGTACCGGCTGACCGAGCATCACACGGCGGGCGGCATGTCCCGGTGGCTGCCCTACCTGGCCGAGCTCCAGCCGGAGTTCTTCTGCGAGGTATCGCCGGAGCTCGCGGCCGAGCGGGGACTGGAGCACCGCGGCTGGGCCACCATCGCCACCGCGCGCAACGTCATCGAGGCCCGGGTGCTGGTCACCCGGCGGATGGCCCCGCTGACGATCCAGGGGCGGGCCATCCACCAGGTCGGGCTGCCCTACCACTGGGGTCCGGGCGGGCCCAGTCCCGGGGACGCCGCCAACGAACTGGCGGCGGTCAGCCTCGACCCGAACGTGCATATCCAGGAAGTCAAGGCGTTCGCCTGCGACATCAGGCCCGGACGCCGCCCGACCGGCCCCGCCCGCCTCGACCTCGTGCGGGAATACCAGCGCCGGGCCGGCATCACCGAGGAGACAGGGATGGAGCCGTGACCGAGACCACCGACCCGGCGTCCCGCAGCGGGTACGCCGACCATCCCCCGCGCATGGGGTTCTTCACCGACACGTCGGTCTGCATCGGCTGCAAGGCCTGTGAGGTCGCGTGCAAGGAGTGGAACGGCGTGCCCTCGGCCGGCGGCCGGGACCTTCTCGGCCTGTCGTATGACAACACCGGGGGCCTCGGCGCCGACACCTGGCGGCACGTGGCGTTCATCGAGCAGACCAAGCCGATGAGACAGGAGGGCGCTGACGGCCCTGGCGGCGACATGCGGTGGCTCATGGCCTCCGACGTGTGCAAACACTGCACGAACGCCGCCTGCCTGGACGTCTGCCCGACCGGCTCGCTGTTCCGCACCGAATTCGGCACCGTGGTGGTGCAGGAAGACATCTGCAACGGCTGCGGGTACTGCGTGCCCGCCTGCCCGTACGGAGTGATCGACCGGCGGGAGGACGACGGCCGGGCCTGGAAATGCACGATGTGCTACGACCGGATCGGGGACGGCCTCGAGCCCGCCTGCGCCAAGGCCTGCCCGACCGACTCCATCCAGTACGGGCCGCTGGAGGAACTCCGCGAGCGCGCCGCGGCCCGGGTGGAGGAGGTCGACGGCGCGCGGCTCTACGGCGACGACCCGTCCGACGGGGTCGGCGGCGACGGCGCGTTCTTCCTGCTCCTGGACGAGCCCGAGGTCTACGGGCTGCCACCTGACCCGGTGGTCACCACCCGCGACCTGCCGTCCATGTGGCGGCACGTGGGCGCCGCCGCCGGGGTCATGGCCGCCCTCGCGGTCGCGGCGTTCGGAGGTGCGAAATGACCACCACCGACCGGCCGAACGGATCGTCGTTCCAGCGCAAGCAGAAGGCCGAGCGCCCCATGGTGCCGAAGGCCGAGTTCGGCTCCTACTACGGCAGTCCGGTCCTGAACCCGCCGGTGTGGGAGTCCCCGGACATCCCCGGCTACCTGTTCCTTGGCGGCCTGGCCGGGGGATCGTCGCTGCTGGGCGCGGGCGCGTCGCTGACCGGCCGCCCGGCACTGGCCGCGGTGACCAAGAGCGGAGCCATCGCAGGCGCGGCCCTGTCGATGTACTTCCTGGTCCACGACCTGGGCAGGCCGGCCCGGTTCCTCAACATGCTGCGCGTGTTCAAGGTGACCTCCCCGATGAGCGTCGGCTCGTGGCTGCTGGCCGCGTACGTGCCCGCCGCCGGTGTCGCGGCCGCGACGGACCTGTGGGGCATGGCCGGCCTGCGGGACCTGCCCGGACGCCGGCTCCTGGGGGCGGCCTCCACCGCCGGCGCGGCGGTCCTCGGGCCGTTCGTGGCCTCTTACACCGCGGCTCTCATCAGCGACACCGCCGTCCCGTCGTGGCACGACGGCTACCCGGAGATGCCGTTTATCTTCACCGGTTCGGGCGCGATGGCGGCCGGCGGCCTGGGACTGCTCGGCACGTCGGTCCTCGGCGCTTCGGCGGGCGAGGCCGTCCCGGCCCGCAACCTGGCCCTGCTCGGCGCCGCCATGGAATCGGCGGCGATGAGGCGCATGACCCGCCGTCTCACCCTCACCGCCGAGCCCTTCGCCACGGGCCGGGCCGGGAAGTACGTCAAGGCCGCCAAGATCCTCGCGGGTCTCGGGGCGGCGGGCACGGTGGCCAGCGCTTTCCCGCTGCCGGTCCGCGCCCGCCGCGCGGTCGCCGCGGTCTCCGGCGTGGCCCTGGTCGCGGGCTCGGCCTGCACCCGCTGGGGCATCTTCCACGCGGGCGTCGCCTCCGCCGAGGACCCGAAGTACACGGTCATCCCGCAACGCGAGCGGCTGGAATCCGAGGCGGCCGGGCACGCTGGGAGCAAGGGATGACGCGCGAGCAGAGCGAGCGCGGGCCTGTTCTTACTCGTCCTCGTCGCTGATCACGTCGGGATTCCGGCCGGCGGATTCCCGGCCGCCCTTCAGGATGTCGGGATCGTCTCCAGCTGGTTCCCGGCCGCCTGCGAGCACGTCGGCGGGCTGGTCAGGGCCGCCCATCACGTCGAATTCCCGGTCCTCAGCCTGCTCGCCGCCGTCCAGTACGTCGGCGGGCTGGTCCGGTCCGCCGCCCATCACGTCTGGCCGGTCTTGGGGGGCCTTGTCGCTCATCGGAGTCCTTGCTCCTCTCGCTGTTGCCGGACAGGGTCTAGCCAGAACCCGTGCTACCCGCGAAGCGGTATTTATATCGTGGCACGATCGATTTTTCTGGCGGGCTCAGGGCCCGCTTCTATGCCAGGTTCGCGAGCGTCCGGATGGCACCAGGCCGGAAAACGGCGCGCCCGGCGGCGATGCGCCGGTCCCGGGCCGGACCAGGACCGGTGAGCCGGCTGAGCGCGGCGAGCAATTCGCCGGGGTCCCGGGCGTGATCGGACAGGCCGAGCCGGGCCATGAGGCGGACGCCGTCGGCGCCGTGCCCCGGGATAGGCCGGTAGCCGACCACGGGCAGCCCGGCGGCCAGGGCCTCCGTCGCGGTCTGCCCGGCGGCGTTGTCGATGAGCACGCTGGCCGCGTGCATCAGGGCGGGCATGTCGTCGACCCAGCCCAGCGCCGCCGCGGGAGTGATCTCGGCGAAATGGCGGCGCAGGCGTTCGTTCTGCCCGCACAGGATGGCCGGGACGTACCCGGCCTCGTGCACGAGGGCGGCGGTGGGGGCGAGCGACGATCCGATGCCCCACGCGCCGGTTGACAGCAGCACCACCGGCCGGCCGGCCGAGGCCAGGCGCTGGCGCCACGAGTCCGCTCGCGCGCCGTCCTCAGGGGCGGTGAACCGCGGGTCCACCACCGGTCCGTACGCCGCCGCGGCGCAGCCGGCGCCGCGGCGGATCCCGGCGGCGATCTCGTCGGCGTGGCACAGGTAGAGGTCGTTGCCCGGGTGAAGCCACTGCCGGTGCGCCTCGAACTCGGTCATGACCACCGCGCTCGGGACGCTGAGTGCTCCCCGGGCCCGCAGCCGTCCGGTGATCTGGGCGGCCAGGTGGAAGACCGGCACCACCACGTCGGCCCGTTCCCGCCGGACCAGGTCCAGGACCCTCCGCTCGCCCAGTGCGGCCAGGGGCGCGCTGCCGGGCCGGATCGCGCCGTCGCCGCCGCGGAAGAACGACTGGTAGATCCCGGCGTACAGCAGCGGTGCCCGCTCGATGACCACCCGGTAGCCCGACCGGATCCCGGTGCCGACGCCGGCCGGCAGCAGTTCCAGGACGTCGGCCCGGATCGTCTCGTGACCGGCGGCTTCCAGCCGGGCGGCGAGCGCGGACGCGACGGCGTCATGCCCCGAGCCCATGCGGGCGCTGAGGATGAGGAACCTCCGCCCGGCCGTCGCGGCGCCCGCCGCCCGCCATGCCAGGCGCATCCCGATTCCTCTCCCGGCCGGCCGCTGATGTTGATGCGTAACGTACCAGAGTGGAGTGCTAGCGGATCGTGACAGCGATCATCGTCAGGCAGGCGGCGAGCATCGCCCAGAGGCCGGTCATGACGATGATGTACCGGTACCGCTCGCGGCGCGCGCGGTACCGGGCCCGGCCCGGGTCAGCCTCGAATCCGGTCAGCATCGCCGCGAGTCCGGGGTCGGCCTCCGACAGCCGGTTCTCGATTTCTCTCAGCGTCTGCGGCTGGCCTGGCGGCAGGATCATCGTCGCACCTCCGTCTTGTTGCCGTGTTCGGGGGTCACTATCCGTCTCCCCAGCGAACCTGGAGCGAACCTGACGGTTACGTCAGCGTAGGCGCGGTGATGATGGCCGGGCTCTGTTTTCGCTCAGAACCCCGTCATCGCGGAATGCCCGCGTACTGCGAACGGCGGAGCCGCGACGACGCCAGGAACCGGATCGCGCGCCGCCACCAGGCGACGATCCCGGCCCGGCGCCCGCTGGCCGCGCGGAAACGCTGTTCCGAGGGCGGCTCGCCCGGGAACAGTCGCATGATCAAGTCCGCATCGGGTCGTGGCCCACCGTCATGAGGGACCGCCGCCACTCGTGGTCGGCGGGTCCGTCCGGGGGCGGGTTATCTTCCTCATCGGTCACGAAGTCGGTGACCTGCCGCATGACGTCGGTGTCCTCCGGCGTCAGGTCGACCTTGCGCTTGCGGAGCAGGGCGACGACCTTCTCGCCGAGTTCCGGCAGGCCGAGATCCCCGCGGTCGCTGAACGCCTCCTCGCCGGACGCCTCGGTCAGCAGCCAGGTCCGCAGTTCGTCGGAGGTCATGTTGACGACCTCGTGGAAGGTAGCCCAGGCCAGTTCCGCTTCGGGCGGTAGCCGGTCAGCCACGGTGGTCCTCCCTCCGTCTCCGGGTTACCGGTGTCTCCCGGGCCACTGCCCCGCACGTCCCGGGCCTAACGTCGCGGGGCGGCGCATAACCAGGACGCTGCGGGGCAGCCGTCGGCCATGAGTGAGAGACCACCGGCCGCCCACCGGAGACCGCTCCGGCGCCGCGCGCTCACCTGGCTCGTCTGGTGGGTGCTCATGATGGGCCTGTGGGTAATGGTCGACGACTCGATCCAGTTCGATGAGCTGCTGGCCGGGGCGGGCGCCGCCGCGCTGGCCGCGCTGGCCGCCGAGATCGCCGCCTACCAGGCGTCCGTCCGGCTCCGGATCGGCCGCGACGGCGCCCTTATCCAGGAGGCCCTGCGGCTCCCGGCTCAGCTGGTGAAAGACACGGTGACCGTGTTCGCCGCCCTCGCGCGAACGCACCCGCCCCAGGGGGAGTACGCCGAGATCGGCGTGGACGTGCCCTCCGGCGAGGCCGGGCAGGTCGTGGCTACCGGGATCCGCAGCTTCACGCCGAACACCTTCGTCGTCAGCCTCTCGCCTGACCGCGCATCGATCCTCGTGCACCGCCTGGTCGCCCCGGGAGGCAAGCCGTGAGCTTCATCGCCGCCGCGATCGCGCTGCTCGTGTGCGTCGTCCCGGCCGGACTCGTGATGGTCCGGGGCGAGGCCGCGGACGCGGTGGTGGGGTACGAGTTCCTGACCGCCGTGGCCGTGATGGTGTTCGCCCTGCTGGCTGAGGGGTTCGCCCGCCCGAGCCTGTTCGAGTTCCCGGTCGTGCTGGCCGTCTTCCTGTACGGCGGCGGCCTGGTCTTCGTGCGGGCCCTCGAACGCTGGATGTGATCGCCGGTGGCCAGGGAGATCATTGCCGACGTCCTGCTCGCCCTCGCGGTCGCATGCGTGGCGGCGTCCGCCATCGGCCTCATCCGGGTCACGGACGCCGCGGACCGGCTGCACTACGTGACCCCGGCGGCCGTCGTCGCCCCCGTCCTGGTCGCGGCGGCGATCTTCGTCCGGCAGGGCCTCGACGAGAATACGGGGGAGACCCTCGTAGCGGTCCTCATCATGCTCGCGGCCGCCCCGTACCTGGCCCACGCCACGATCCGGGCGATCCACGCCGGCGCCGAACGGCAGCCGGAACAGCGGGAGGACGCGGAGCCATGATCGAGATCCTGCAGGCCGTCATGCTCGTCATGGTCGCCGCGGGCGCGCTCGCCGTGACCCGGGCCCGGGACCGCGTGCGGCAAGTGCTGCTGCTGAGCGGCTACGGGCTCCTGCTGGCGATCCTGTTCTTCACCTTCCAGGCGCCCGACGTGACCCTGTCGGAGCTGACCGTCGGCACGGTCGTGCTGCCGATGATCCTGCTGCTGGCCATCTTCAAGGTCAGAAGGGGCGAGAGGGGGCGCGAGGAGTGAGCCCGCGCCAGAGACTGGTCCTGTTCACCGTCGCGATGGCCGGGCTGGCCGCCTGCTTCGCCTGGGCGGTGGCCGGCCTGCCCGGCTTCGGCAACTACCCCGGCCCTTACGGCCCCGTCATCCTGCACGACGCGGTGGGCCAGACTCACGCCACCGGCGTCGTCTCCGCCGTGAACTTCGAATACCGGGGCTTCGACACCGTCGGGGAGGAGTTCATCCTGTTCGCGGCCGCGGCCGGGCTGAGCGTGGTGCTCAGGCGCCTGAGGGACGAACGCGAGAGCCGGCCTGTTGATAACAGCAACAGGCTGCCGGTCCCGGACTCCGTGCGCGTTCCCGCCCTGATCTTCACCGGCCCCACCGTCCTCATCGGCTGGTGGCTCGCCTCCCATGCCCAGACCAACCCGTCCGGCGGATTCCAGGGCGGGATCATGCTGGCCAGCGCCCTGATCCTGATCTACCTGGCCGGGGAGTTCATCGCGTTCCGCCGGCTGTCCCCGGTCGCGCTCCTGGACGCGGTCGAAGCGGTCGGCGCGGGCGGGTTCGCGGTGATCGGCCTCATCGCGCTCGCGATGGGCCTGCCGTACCTGGACAACTTCGTGCCGCTGGGGACCATCCCCGGCGCGGTCAGCTCCGGCGGGACCATCCCGCTGATCAGCTTCTTCGTCGGCCTGGAGGTGGCGGCCGCGTTCGTCGCGATCATCGGGGAGTTCGGTGAGCAGACACTGCTGGTCCGGAGGAGCTGATGGAGTACTTCCCGTTCGTGGTGGTCGCCTGGATCCTCGCCGTCGGCCTGCACGGCATCGTGACCAGCCGCGACCTCATCCACACCATCATCTGCCTGGTCGTCGTCCAGTCGTCCACGTACGTGCTGCTGCTCGGCGTCGGCTACGTGACCGGCGGCGTCGCACCCTACTTCTACGACATCTCCGCCCGCACGAAGGCGGTCGACCCGGTCGTGCAGGCGCTCTCGCTCACCGACATCGTCGTGGAGGCCGCGGTCACCGCGCTCCTGCTGTCGTTCGCCGTGCAGGCCCACAAGCGATTCGGCACGCTCGACCCGCACAAGCTCGTGGAGTTTCGAGGCTGATGCCGTCTCTTCCCGTCGTGCTGCCGCTGATCGCGGCGGCCGTCCTGCTCGCCGCCCGTCCGCTGGCCCGGTACCGGCGGGTCCTCGACCTGGTGGCCGCGGGTACGTCGGCCGCGGTCGCGGTGCTGCTGGGAATACTCATCTTCCGAACGGATCATGCTTCCACCTACTGGTTCGCCGGCTTCCGTCCCGCTCACGGGATCGCCGTCGGCATCGCCTTCACCGTCGGGCCGCTCAACGCGGGACTGGCCTGCGTGGGCGCGATCCTGATGACGGCCGCGATGGTCTTCTCCTGGCGGTACTTCACCGGGGTGGGCACGTACTTCCACGTGCTCATGCTGACGTTCCTGGCGGGCCTGTGCGGGTTCTGCCTGACCGGAGACGTCTTCGACCTGTTCGTGTGGTTCGAGCTGATGGGCGTGTCCGCGTACGCGCTGACCGCCTACCGCCCGGAGGAACGAGGCCCGATCCAGGGCGCGCTGAACTTCGCGATCACTAACAGCGTCGGCGCCTATCTCTCGCTGACCGGTATCGCCCTGATCTACGGCCGGACCGGGGCCCTGAACATGGCCCAGATAGGCGCCTGGGTCAGCCGCCACCCGCCGTCGGGCCTGGTCGTCATCGCGTTCGTGCTGGTCATCGCCGGGCTGCTGGTGAAGTCGGCGATCGTGCCGTTCCACTTCTGGCTGGCCGACGCCCACGCCGTGGCGCCCACCCCGTTGTGCGTGCTGTTCTCGGGCGTGATGGTGGAACTGGGCCTGTACGGGATCGCGAGGATGTACTGGTCGGTGTTCGGCCCCGGGCTCGGGCACCGGGCCGCCATCGGCCGCGTGTTCCTGGTCCTGGGCGTGCTGACCGCGGTGGTGGGGGCGCTGTACTGCTTCCGGGAACGGCACGTGAAACGGCTGCTGGCGTTCTCCACGATCAGCCACGCGGGCGTGTTCCTGGCCGGGTTCGCGCTGCTGTCGCCCCTCGGGCTAGCGGGCGCCGCCCTGTACGTGGCCGGGCACGCGTTCGTGAAGGCCGCCCTGTTCCTGGGCGCGGGCATCGTGCTGCACCGGCTCCGGTCGGTCAACGAGACCTGGCTTCACGGCCGGGGCCGGAAGCTCCCCGTGACCGGCGCGCTGTTCACCGCGGCCGCCCTCGGCCTGGCCGACCTGCCGCCGTTCGGCACCTTCCTCGGCAAGGGCTGGATCGACGATGCCGCCGGGTCGCCGGCGGTGACGATCATCCTGCTGGCCTGCACCATCGTGGCGGCGGGCTCGGTGCTGCGCGTCGCCGGGGGAGTGTTCTACGGCCTGGGCGACCCGCCCCGCGAAGACGAGCGGATGGCGGCCGAGGCCAACGAGGAAACCGGGGAGACCGACTCCGCCCGGCAGCGGACCCCGCTGACCATGAGCGTTCCGCTGGCCCTTCTGGTGGCCGCCGGGCTGGCCACCGGGATCGCGGCGATGGTCCCCCGGGCGGGCGACGCGCTGCTGTCCGCGGCCGCCCAGTTCCAGGCCCAGCCGCAAGCCAGGCCGGCCGACGTGACCGTGTCGTCGGTGGTCACCGGCCTGGTCTCGGCCGCGGGCGCGGTCGGCGTCGGCCTGGCCGGGCTGTACTGGCGGCGGATCCCGGTTCTGCGGGGCCGCTACGAACCGGGAGCGCGGGGGACCGGGCTCGCCGACCGGTTCCAGAGCGGCGTTATCAACGACTACATCACCTGGGTCATCGCCGGCCTGGCCTGCCTGGGCGGCGTCCTGGCGGCCATCATCCGGTTACGCGGGCTCGCCCCGGGTAGCCGACGGCCATGGCACGCATCGGATATTTCCTGTCGTCGGAGGAGTACGACCCGGCGGCCCTGATCCGGCAGGCCCGGATGGCCGAGCAGGCCGGATTCGACGCGCTGTGGATCTCCGACCACTTCCATCCCTGGCTGGACGACCAGGGCGAGTCGAGCTTCGTGTGGTCCGTGATCGGTGCTCTGTCCCAGGTCACCAGCCTGCCAATCGAGACGGCGGTGACGTGCCCGAGCGTCCGCATCCACCCGGCGGTCGTAGCGCAGGCCGCCGCGACCTCGAGCCTTCTCGCCGACGGGCGTTTCAGCCTCGGTGTCGGCACCGGCGAGGCTCTGAACGAGCACATCACCGGCGCCCGGTGGCCCGCCGCGGCCCAGCGCCTGGACATGCTGGAGGAGGCGGTGGACGTGATCCGGCGGATGTTCACCGGCGAGCTGATCACCTTTGACGGCGAGTACTACCAGGTGGAGACCGCCCGTCTGTACTCGCTGCCGCGGATACCTCCGCCCATCCACGTGTCCGGATTCGGGGAGAAGTCCGCGCGGCTGGCCGCGGGCATCGGCGACGGCTTCATCTGCATGAGCCCGGACGAGGACCTGGTCCGTCTCTACCGCGACAGCGGCGGCGGCGACCGGCCGGTGCAGGGCGGCCTCAAGGTGTGCTGGGGCCCCGACGCGGACCAGTCCCGCGCCACCATGCGGAGGCTGTGGGCCAGCGACTACCTGCCCGGCGAGGCGGGCCAGCTGCTGCCGCTTCCCCGGCACTTCCGCCAGCTCGGCGACCTGGTGACCGACGACATGGTGACCGCCCCGGCCGGACCGGATCCCGAACCGTACGTCCAGGCGGTCCGGGCCTACGCCGACGCCGGGTTCGACGACGTCTACCTGGCCCAGGTCGGCGGGAACCTCGAGGGCGCCTTCGAGTTCTTCGCCGGCACGCTCCTGCCCCGCGTCCGCGAGCTCCAGCCGGCCTGACCCGGTTTCGGCCGCCGGCGCCGGGTAGGGAAGGCTCGTCAGGAGCCAGAGACGAGACGACATCCAGGGGATAGAAGCGAATGGCTGGGAAGACGGAACAGGGCGCGGAGACCGAGACGATCGCGGTCCTCGGCGCGGGCGGCATCATGGGCCACCCGATCGCGCGGAACATCGCGCGGGCCGGGTTCGGCGTCCGGGCCTGGAACCGCACCCGGAGCAAGGCCGAGCCGCTCGAGGCCGAGGGCGTGTACGTCGCGGACACCCCGGCCGACGCGGCGCGCGGGGCCGGGATCGTCATCACCATGCTGGCCGACGCGGACGCGGTCACCGGCGCGATGGACGGCCCGGACGGGGCACTGAGCGTGATGCCCGGACCCAACGCCGAGCCCGGCGGCGACCGCACCGACAACCCGCACGGGCCGCACCACGCCCTGTGGGTCCAGATGAGCACGATTGGCGAAGAGGCCACCAAGCGCTGCGCGGAACTCGCCAACGGCCGGGGCGTGGGCTTCGTGGACGCGCCGGTGCTGGGCACCAGGCAGCCCGCCGAGGCCGGGCAGCTGGTCGTCCTCGAGTCGGGCCCGGAGGAGGCCCGGGGCCGGATCGACCCGGTCTTCGACGTCATCGGCTCCAGGACGATCCGGGTCGGCGAGGCCGGCGCCGGCAGCCGCCTGAAGCTGGTGGCCAACAACTGGGTGCTGGCCGTGGTCGCGGCCGGCGCGGAGACCATCGCCCTCGCCGAGGGGCTCGGGCTGGATCCTGACCTGTTCTTCCGGGCCATCGAGGGCGGCGGGCTCGACCTGCCGTACCTGCGGATGAAGGGCAAGGCGATGACCGAGCGGAACTTCGAGCCGTCGTTCCCGCTGCGCCTGGCGTCCAAGGACGCGGACCTGGTCAGCGCCGCCGCCCGGGACCGGGGCCTGGACCTGCCGGTCGCCGACGCGATCGCCGGCCGGCTGGCCGCGGGCGTGAAGGAGCACGGTGACCTCGACCTGTCCGCCACCTACCTGACCAGCGCCCCGGAGAAGTAGGCCGAGGCCGTCTAGGACGCGAGGCACCGGGCCATGCGGCCCAGGAGCTCGTCGGTGTCCAGGGGCTTGGGGAGGCAGTCGTCGGCCCCGGGGACTCCGCCCGCCAGTTCCCCGGTCATGGTGTGCGCGGTGACCGCGATGATCGGCAGGCTGGAGAACTCCGGGATCTCCCGGATCTCGGAGATCGCGGTGTAGCCGTCCATGCCGGGCATCATCAGGTCCATCAGGACCAGGTCGGTGTCCGGCTGGCCGCGGAGCGCCTCGATTCCGGCCTGGCCGTCGCGGGAGCCGAGCACGGTCATGCCGTAATGCTCCAGCGTGCTCGTGATCGCGAAGACGTTGCGCGGATCGTCGTCGACCACGAGGACCTTCTTGCCGTGCAGGGCCGACGGCCCTCGCTGGCCGGCGGCCGGGGCGGGGTCCTCCCGGGCCGGGCCCGCCGGCGCGGGACCGAGGGCTCCCGTCGCTCCCCGCACCAGGTCATCGAGGCTGGTGCCGGCGTCCCGGGCCGAGGCGGACAGGTGCCAGGTGATCCGCTCGCGCAGTTCCCCGGGCGAGCGCACCAGCTCCGCTGTCCGGGCCAGCGGGCCGGAGAACCGGGCCGCCGTCAGGTCGTCGCGCGCGTGGGCGAGGACCGGGATCCGGCCCCGCAGCAGGTCCAGCGTGGCGTGGACCAGTTCCGGTGCCGCCCCCAGGTCGAGCACCGCGCAGTCCGGCGGGCCGTCGGCGAGCGCCGCGGTCACCTCGTCCGGGCCGGCCGCGGCCGCCACGTCTACCGGGCCCTCGCTGTCCGGCAGTCCGGAGATCGCCCCGCGGGCCAGCAGGGTGAGCATCCCGCCGCGGGACCCCTCCACCACCAGCAGCCGCTGCCCGGCCCCGGCGGGCGTTCCGGCCGGGACCGACCGCGGGTTGGCGCCGGCGTCCAGCAGGTCGTTGAGCACGCTGAGCAGGTCCGACCCGGCCGAGTGGATGACTCCGGCGTATTCGACCTGCTCGGCCGTGAGGTTGCCGCCCGGGTTGTCCGCGAGCAGGCGGGCCAGGACCAGCATGCTGTTCAGGGGAGTGCGCAGTTCATGGGAGAGCGAGGGCAGGAAGCGCTCGCGGGCCGCCGCCCGCTCGCTCAGCCGGTCGGCCAGGGCGTTGAAGGCGGCGCTGATGTCGTCCGTCAGCGGGTCGGGCGACGCGGGAAGCCGGACGCTGTAATCACCATCCCGCGCCGCGGTCAGCGCGGCCAGCAGCCGCTGCAGGCTCGCCGCCTCCAGCTCCGGCCGCCGGGGCCAGGCCTCCGTCATCTCTCGCTCCGATCGACTCCCGAGTTCACGGTCAGTTCTACCCTTTATACGTGAGGCGCGGCACTCCGGGCATCTTGCCGCGATTGCGGCTTACGCAAATGCGGCGGGAAAAATGCCATTTCCGTTAGGGGAAAGAGTGCGTCTCATCCGTATTTACGCTGCTGTAGCCGACAGATTTACATGCGCGGTGATACGGTGCTCTGAACGTAATGACGGGAGGCGGTAGGGTTGGCAGCTAGTAGTGAAGCGGTACGCAATGGCGTGTCGCGCACTTTCGCGCTGCTGGATACTCTCGCCGAATCCGTTATGGCGGTCGTTCCCGTCCGGGACCGCGGCGGAAAGCTCGCCGACTTCGCGATCACGCATCTCAGCCCCGGCTTCGCCGACCCGGACGGCCGCGAGGCCCGGTCAGTGGCAGGCCTGTCCCTGCTGGAGGCCTACCCCGGCAGCGCCACGGGCGGCGGCCTGTTCGCCCGCGCCGCTCAGGTGCTGGCCGACGGCCGCCCGCAGCGGATCCCCGGCGAGTCCGGGCCGCTGACCGGCTCCGCCCACGCCGTTCCCGTGGCCGACGTCTGCGCGGCCCCCTGGGAGGGCGGCGTCGTGTTCACCTGGCGGCGGCTGGCCGCCGAGGACGGCCGCCTGGCCGAGCTGCTCGACCACGTCCAGCGCATCGGACAGCTCGGCGGCTGGGAGGAGGACCTGGCGCTCGGGTTCACGCACTGGACCGAAGCCGCGTTCGACGTCTTCGGCCTCGACCCGGCGCACGCCCGCGCCATTCCCCTGGATGAGCTCGACAGCTACGTCGTGGCAGGCGACGAGCCGCTGGTCCGCCGTTTCCGGCAGACGCTGCTGGCCCAGCACGCCCCCGCCGCCGCGGTGTTCCGCATCGTCCGGCCCGGGGACGGCGCGCTGCGGCAGATCCGGGTGTTCGCCGAGCCGATCGCCGACTCGGGAAAGGTCACCTCCCTGCGGGGCGCGTTCCAGGACGTCTCCGCGCTGTACCACACCCAGGTCGCGCTGGACGCCACCCGCACTCAGCTCGCCGACAGCGAGCAGCGCGCGGCCGAGGAGCACGAGCTGGCCATCGGACTGCAGCGGGCCATCATGCCGGGGGAACGGCACATGGACTACGAGGGTCTCGACATCGCCGTCCGGTACCGTCCCGCCGAGGCCGGCCACCTGGTGGCCGGCGACTGGTATGACACCCTGGAGATGTCCGACGGCGACGTCATGCTGATCGTGGGCGACATCGCCGGGCACGGCATCTCCGCGGTCACCGGCATGGTGACCGCCCGCAACGCGCTGCGCGGGCTCGCCGCCACCGGCGCCGGCCCCGCCGACCTGCTGTTCCAGCTGAACGTCGCGGCCTGCGTGTTCACGAAGGGCATCACCGGCACCGTGGTCTGCGGCCGTTACAACCCGCGCACCCGGGTGCTGCGCTGGGCCCGGGCCGGGCACCTGCCGCCCGTGCTCGTGCGCGACGGCGTCGCGACCGTGCAGCCCACCCCCGACGGGCTGCTCATTGGCGTGACCGAGGACACCCGCTACGAGGAAGTCCAGCTCCAGCTCCGGCCCGGGGACACCCTGCTGCTGTATACCGACGGGCTGATCGAGCGGCGCGCCGCCTCGATCAGCGACGCCCTCGCGGAGTTCGCCGCCGCCGCGGTCCCGGCCGGGCCGGACGCCGACAGCTACGCCACCCGCATCCTGGCCGGCGCCGACTCCGACACCGGGGACGACGCCTGCCTGATGGCCGTCCGCATCCCCTTACCCCGACACCGTATGTTCGCGATTCCTGTCGTAGGGGCAGCAGAATCCGCGAACTTAAGCGAGGGTGGAGTACAGCGCCGCGGTCTGGGCGGCGACCGCTTCCCAGCTGAACTCGGCGACCGCGCGGGTGCGCCCCGCCCGGCCCATCGCCGACGCCCGCCCGGCATTGCCCAGCAGCGAGTTGATGCCCTCCGCCAGCGCGGCCGGGTCATCCGGCGGGACCAGCAGGCCGGTCTCGCCGTCGGCCACGACCTCCGGGATCCCGCCGGTGGCCGATGCCACCACCGCGGTGCCGCAGGCCATCGCCTCCAGGTTCACGATGCCCAGCGGCTCGTACACCGACGGGCAGGCGAACACGGTGGCGTGCGTGAGCAGCTGGATGATGTCCTTGCGCGGCAGCATGTCGGGAATCCAGACCACGCCGTCGCGGGTCTCGCGCAGCCCGTCTACCAGCGTGGCGACCTCCTCCGCCAGCTCCGGGGTGTCGGCGGCGCCCGCGCACAGCACCAGCTGCGCGTACGGGTGGAGTTCCGCCGCCGCCCGCAGCAGGACCGGCAGCCCCTTCTGGCGGGTGATGCGCCCCACGAACAGCACGTACGGGCGGCCGGGGTGCACCCCGTGCCTGGTCAGGACGGACAGGCCCGGGTCCGGGGCGTACTCGGCGGTGTCGATGCCATTGCGTATAACGGAGATCCGTTCGGGAGGGATCTCGGGGTAGGCGCCCCGCACGTCCGCGGCCATCTGGCCGGAGACCGCCACCACCGCCGCCGCGGAGGTCAGCGCGATCCGCTCCGCCCAGCACGACAGCCGGTACCCGCCGCCCAGCTGCTCGGCCTTCCAGGGCCGCAGCGGCTCCAGGGAGTGCGTGGTGACCACGTGCGGGATGCCGTCCCTCAGCGACGCCAGGTGCCCGGCCAGGTTGGCGTACCAGGTGTGCGAATGCACCAGGTCGGCGCCGCGGACCGCGTCCGCCATGGCCAGGTCGGCCGAGAAGACCTTCAGCGCCGGGTCGGTGAGGACGTCCCACGCCTGGTGGGCCGTGGCGGCTTCCCGGGGCGCCCCCTGGCAGTGCACGGTGAGATCGACCAGCGGCTCCAGCGCGCGGGCCAGGTACTCCACGTGCACCCCGGCGCCGCCGTATACCTCCGGCGGGTACTCCCGGGTGAGCAGCGAGACCTTCACGCCGTTACCTCCTGGTCCTTGCCGACCACGGTGATCCCGCCCGCCGACACCGTGAAGCCCCGGGCCAGGTCCTTCTCCTTGTCCACCCCGACCTGCGCGCCCTCGGGAATCACGACGTTCTTGTCGATGATCGCGTTCTGCACGACCGCCCGCCGCCCCACCTGCACGTTGTGCAGCAGGACCGCGTCCTCGACCCGGGACCAGCTGTTCACCCGGACCCCGGGCGACAGCACGGACTTGCGGACCAGGCCGCC
>WRBL01000137.1 GCA_009784565.1 Streptosporangiales bacterium
TTACCAATCGGCTGCCGTGGCGGCTTATGACTTTCCTGGACGATGCCCATTCCCGGGGTGTCCTGCGTCAGGCCGGCCTGGCGAATCAGCTCCGCCACATACGACTCCAGGAGCACCTGGCCGCGAGAAAGCCCCGGATACTCAACGGACGGCAGTGACACCAGAGCGCAGGATTTCTCTCCGGGCCATACTGTGCATCACGCGGACCCGGACCCGGCTCTCCCATCCGGGGAGGGTATTCGGGCGGGAGTGGAACGAAGACCCGTTTCGTCGTGAAAGGGTTTTCGCTAGTCCAGGGAAAGGACCATGGTGGGGCGTTCGATGACGTGGTCTTCGCGGAGGGGGCGGACGGCGGTGCCGATGGCGAAGAACTCGGTGGTGTGCGCGCCCCAGGTGTGGCTGTGCTGGCGGAGCTGCACGCCGACGATGCCCTCGGCGTGCAGGGCCTCGGCCTCGGCCTGCATCCGGGACATGGCCAGTTCCCGGGCGTCGTAGAGGGCCTGGGTGTACTGCTCGATCTCAACGTTGCGCCCGATGTTGCCGAGCTTGGCCGCCACGCGCTGGTGCGCGACGTGGTACACGCACGAGCCCATCGTCATGCCGAGCGGCGCGTAGCCCGCGCGGATGAGGGTCCAGAAGTCCTGGCCCGACAGGTCGGAGGTGAACGGCTGGTTCTTGTTGTTGCGCCAGTTGTCCACCCCACCGCCGCCCGCGCCCGGCTCGGCCTTGACCGCGGTGCCGACGGCGATGAACTCGGCGACGTCCGCGCCGAACTCCTTCATCTCCACGTCCAGCCGCACGCCGACGATGCCGTCGGCGCCCAGCGCGTCGGCCTCGGCTTCCATCCGGGTCATGGCCAGTTCCCGGGCGTGATACATCGCCTGGCTCAGGACGTCGAGCTCCTGGTTCTTGCTCCACCGCGCGATCTGCAGGCCGACGTGGTAGATCGAGGAGCCCAGCACCAGCCCGAGCGGGCGGAAACCGGCCTCGCGGACGAGCAGGAACTCGTTCACCGACAGGTCCGAGGTGAAGATGGACCCGGGCTGGCCCGGCTTCAGCTCGGCCAGCCGCTTGAGCGCGTCCTGGGGGACTCCCGCCGCGCCCAGGTTCGTGGTGTCCGTCATTAAACGTCCTTAGGTTCGCTAGCCGAGACGGTTCTGGCCGATGTCTACCCGGGCGGCCTGCCGGCGCTGCGGGTCGAGGGACATGATGCTGAGGGTCGAGCCCCCGTTGCGTTCGTGGTGCGTGGAGAAGCGGACGATCGCGGTTCCGATCGTGGTGGCCTCGATGATGTGGTCGCGGCGGCCTTCCTGGGCCGGGCACTCCCGTTCGCGGACCCGCATGTCCATGTCGGCGATGACCACGCCCTCGCCGCCGATCCGGGTCACGTCCCTGGCCAGCTGCTGGCGGGCGTCGTGCCGGGCGTCGTTCACCAGCTCGGTGAAGCCGGTGACCTCCGCGTTCCCCGCGCCCCACCGGGTCTGCCCGACGGTCATCCAGTCGTCGTGCCGGGCCGCGATAGAGATGCCGAGCGCCAGCCCGGCCGGCATCCAGCCCTTCGAGACCAGCTTGGCGAAGTCCTGGCCGGACAGGTCGGAGGTGAACGGCTGCTTCAGGCGGGGCACGCCCGGCGCGCGGATCGCGGTGCCGATCGCCTTGAACTCCAGGCCGCCCGCCGGGAACGCCCCGATCGACAGCTGGATCCCGACCACGCCGTGGCCGCCCAGCTCGGCGCATTCCTCGGTCATCCGGCGGATCGCGGTCCGGCGGGCCCGGTACAGCACGTCCACCAGCGGGCCGAACGACCCGTACCCGCCCCGGCTGGAGATGCTGGTGCTGGCCCGTCTCCCCCAGGCGACCGAGTAGGTGCCCCAGCCTCCGGGGCACCCGTAGCCGCCGGTGTAGCCCACGTTGTAGACCGCGGCCCCGAGCACCTGGCCCACCGGCTCGAAGCCGACGGAACGGATGACCGCGAACTCCTCGGACGACAGCGACGAGCCCCACGTCCCGCTTCGCCGGATCTCGGCCAGGCGGGCCTCAGCGGCCGGCGGCAGGTGTTCGGTCACGGAACCAGCCTAATCCCTGGAATCCCATTCGTCGTTGCGCTCGCGCACCCTTTCCAGGGCCCGGCTGGCCTCCTGGCGCGTGGCGTAGGGGCCGAGGAGGTGCTTGCCCGGGCACGCGGTGTCCGCGGGCTCCACCGTGTTGTGCTTCGTGCAGAACCACCACTGCTCGCTTGAGTCTGTCATGGGAACTAGAATCGCAAAACATGGCCACTCTGCTCCAGCCGGGCCGGGTATCTCCCACCCGGAAAGTCCCCGACACCATCGAGCGCCCCGAGTACGTGGGCAAGAAGCGCCCCACCCTCGGCGAGGAGGACGTCAAGGACTCCGGCACCATCGAGCGCATGCGGGTGGCCGGCAAGATCGCCGCGCAGGCTCTGGCGGAAGTGGGCCGGAACGTCAAGCCCGGGGTTACCACCGACTTCCTGGACAAGGTCGGGCACGACTTCCTGGTGGACCACGGCGCCTACCCGTCGACGCTGGGCTACCGCGGCTATCCCAAGTCGCTGTGCACCTCGCTGAACGAGGTCATCTGCCACGGCATCCCCGACTCGACGGTGGTGGCCGACGGCGACATCGTCAACGTCGACATCACCGGCTACATCGGGGGCGTCCACGGCGACACCAACGCCACCTTCCTGGCGGGCGAGGTCGACGAGGAGTCCCGGCTGCTGGTGGAGCGCACGCACGAGGCGATGATGCGCGGCATCAAGGCGGTGCGTCCCGGGCGGCAGCTCAACGTCGTCGGCCGCGTCATCGAGTCCTACGCCAAGCGGTTCGGCTACGGCGTCGTACGGGACTTCACCGGGCACGGGATCGGCACCACGTTCCACTCCGGCCTCGTCGTGCCGCACTACGACAACCCCGACACCGACACCGTGATCGAGCCGGGCATGACGTTCACCATCGAGCCGATGCTGACCCTCGGGACGATCGACTACGAGGTCTGGAAGGACGGGTGGACGGCGGTCACCAAGGACCGCAAGCGGACCGCCCAGTTCGAGCACACGCTCCTCGTCACCGAGGACGGCGCCGAGATCCTGACGCTCCCGTAGATGGGCGACTTCGAGTTCGACGCCGCCACCGCGCTGGACGGCGAGGGTCCTTCGTACGATCTCCGGATTCCCGGCGGCTGGGGTGCCGAGACCGTCAACGGCGGCTTCATGCTGGCCCTGCTCACCCGGGCCATGGACGCGGTCACGCCGTTCCCGGACCCGATCGTCATCTCCGGCCTGTACCTGCGGCCGGCGCAGCCCGGTCCGGCCCAGATCCGCACCGAGCTGATCCGGGCGGGCCGGACGACCGCGTTCGCGCAGGCCAGCCTGTGGCGCGAGGGCAAGGAGTCGCTGCGCGCCAGCGCCGCGTTCAGCGATCTGTCCACGGCATCCGGGCCCGGCTTCACCGTCGGAGCCGCCCCGGCGCTGCCGCCGCCGGACGAGTGCGTCGGCATGGAGCCGGCCTCGGCCCGGGGCATCTCGATCGCCGAGCGGTTCGAGTACCGGTACGCCGAGACTCCGGGCTGGATCCAGGGGTCGCCGACCGGCGAGCCGTCGGCCGAGTTCTACATGCGGTTCCGCGACGGCCGCGAGCCGGACATGGCGTCGCTGCCGCTGATCGTGGACGCCGCGTCCCCGGCCGTCCTCGAGATCGGCATCGAGCGCGTCACCACGATCGAGCTGACCGTGCACCTGCGGGCCCGGCCCGCCCCCGGGTGGCTGCGCTGCCGCACCGCCACCCGGTTCCTCTCTGACGGCTACCACGAAGAGGACTTCGAGGCCTGGGACTCCGCCGGAACCCTGGTCGCCCAGTCCCGGCAGCTGGCCATCGTGCTGCGCTGAGAAACCGGGCGCTATGTTCGCGTTTCGTGTCGCCAGGACAACAGGAACAGCGAACATAAGGCGGCAAGGCGCCGAGGCGTGGCCGGGGCGTGGGCTAGCGGCTGATCGGCTGCCCCTCGGCGTCGAGGGGGCCGATGGCCAGGGCGAAGATGTGCAGGCCGGTGACCCGGCCGCCGGACGGGGCCGACCCGCCCGACGGGAGCGTCACGGCCTGGACCGTCTTGCCCGCCGTCAGGGGCGCCGGGGCGTAGAACACGTGCACGGGCTGGTTCCGCTTCCCGGCCGTCCCGCCGGCCGTGGCCGCGTTGCTGTCGTTGCAGTAGGGCAGGGTGGCGATCGTGTCGTTGCCCGATGCCGGGTTGAAGTAGTTGTCCAGCGTGACGCTGAACGACGACGTCGTCCCGTCGGTGTAGTACACCTTCCCGGTCCCGGACTCGTCTCCCGGGCTGCCCGCGCCGAGGATGCCCAGCGTGGTGCCCGTTCCCGACAGCAGGACGGTCTGCCCCTGGGCCACGACGTTGTCGGGCTGGCCGGGCTGGGTGTCGGGCCAGGTGAACGTGATCTGGTCGTGCGTGACGGTCGCGCCGGGCGCCAGGCCCGCCGCCTGCAGGGCCTGCGCCGAGTAGCTGTTGCCGACGCCGTCGAAGTTGGCCGCGGTCACGTCGGAGTCGCTGCTGATGCCCTTGTTGCCGAACGCGTCCTGCAGGGTGGCGTAGGAGCTGACCACGCTGGTGCTGCCGTGGGTGACGCCCCGCTGCCCGGCCCCGTGGTACACCGCCTGCACCTGGACCTGGTCCTTCCCCGGGTCGGCCCCCGATGGCACGGCGATCGTCCAGGACGCCGTCGCCGTGGTGCCGGGGGCCATGGACGCGACGCGGGCCGAGTCCGTGCCCGACGCCGACCAGCCGCCGGGCACGGTGACCGCGAACGTGACGTTGGTCAGCGCGGGCAGCCCGTTGTTCTTGAGCTTCGCGGTGACCGTGGTGGACGAGCCGGGGGTGACCAGCGCCGGCGACGCCGACACGGCGAGGGACCCGTAGGGCACGGGCGCCGGGGAGTCCGGCACCGCCTGGCTGGTGATCGTGACCGCGGACGTGCCCAGAGACGGATGCGACGCCCGGACGGTGATCTGGCCCGGGGAGCCGGGCAGGGACCGGATCCAGACGGCGCCGACACCGCCGGTCGGGCCGATGTCGAGCGGGTTGTCGCCGACCAGGACCCCGGGCCCGCTCATGTCCAGCGTCACCGCGCCGTCGACGTAGGGGCGGGCGTTCCCGTAGGCGTCGACGGCCCGGAAGGCCACGCGGGTAGCGTCGGTGCCGTCGGCGTTGATCGTCACGTCGTCGGCTTCCAGGGACAGCTTGTCGGCGGAGGGGTCGGCGCTGAAGTTCCGCGACGAGGCCAGGGAGCCGCCCCGGTAGCCGTCGATGCGCAGCGCCGGCTTCTTGCCGCCGTCGACCGTGCTGAAGTCCACGAACGACGGCGGGTACGGCAGGTTGCCGTAGTTGCCCTTGTCCGGCGTGACGGTCGCCAGGAGACTGCCGCCGACGTAGACCTTGAGCTGGTCCAGGTTGGAGGCGATCATCGCCTGCGACAGGCTCGTGACCGGCGACTGCGGGTTGAAGTCCCAGTAGAACGCGGGCGCGATGACCGCCCTGGCGGCCGGGTCCACCTGGGACTGGTAGATGGCGGCCCCGGGCTTGGGGATCCGGAACAGGTCCGCCACTCCGACGTACTTGATGCCCTGGTACTGGTTGCCGTTGCCGGACGGGTAGTCGAAGCCGGCCCAGGCGACCACCCCGTTGTAGGCGTCGTCCCCGTAGGCCGTGTCGTGCACCTTGGCGTGGGCGATGGCCTCGCCCTGCTGGATGAACTGCGTGTCGGTCCGCCGGTAGTAGATCGCGGGACCGGACAGGGTGCCGACCGCCTCGCAGACCAGGTACGGCCTGCCGGCCGGGTCGGCGGGCGGCTCCAGCTGGGGCCAGCGGACCCCGCTGGAGTCGGTGGCGGAGGAGTAGTCGTGCGCGCTGTAGACGTCGAACACGTAGCCGCTGCCGCTGTCGGTGTTGTCGCCGCCGGTCGGCCGCGACGGGTCCAGCTGGTGGGCCAGGTCGTTGTACGTGGCGTACTCGGCGTCGTGCGCGCCGGCCTCGTTGGGCATCGCGCCCCAGATGACGACCGACGGGTGGTTCCGGTCCCGGACGATCATGTCGTGCAGGTCGCTGGCGCCCGCCTGCTGCCAGGACGGGTCGCCGAAGTAGCCCCAGCCGGGAATCTCCTCCCACACCAGCAGGCCCAGCTCGTCGGCCGCGTCGCAGAACGCCTCCGACTGCGGATAGTGCGAGCAGCGGACGATGTTGCAGTTCAGCTCCTCGCGCAGGATGCTCGCGTCCTTGGCCTGGACCCGGTCCGGCAGCGAGAAGCCGGCGAACGGGAAAATCTGGTGCCGGTTCAGGCCGAAGAGCTTCGTCCGCACCCCGTTGAGGTAGAAGCCCCCGGTGGTGAAGGAGGCCTCGCGGAAGCCGATGCGGGTCTGGTAGTCATGCAGCGGCGCGCCGTCGACGCTGAGCGTGGCCACCACCGTGTAGAGCTTCGGGTTCCCGGTGTCCCACAGGGTGACGCCGGCCAGGCCGGTGAGGGTGGCGTCGACCGTCGTCTCGCCCGTGGCCTTGATCGTGACCGGGGCGGTGGCGGTGGCGACCGTCGCGCCGCCGTCGGCGTCGGTGAGGACGACGGTCAGGGTGACGTCGCTGGCCGGAACGACCGCCGCGTCGACGGTGGCTTCGATCTTCACCTGGCGGCTGGCGGCATCGAGCACGTTGACCGGCTGGGCGAACACGTCGGAGACGTAGATCTGCGGGACCGCGCGGAGCCTGACATCCCGGTAGACGCCGCCGGGCTGCCAGAAGTCCACGGAGCTGCTCGCCTGCCCCGGCCGGTCCGGCGGGACGTCGATGCCGAACGTCGAGTCGAGGGTGACGGCCAGGAGGTTGCCCTTGTTCCTCAGCCTGGACGTGATCTCGGTGCTGAAGGGCAGGTACCCGCCGTAGTGGTCGGCCACCTGCGTGCCGTTGAGGGTGACCGTGGCCCGGGTGAGGGCCGCGGCGAAGTCCAGGAAGACGCGCGGCGCCTCGAGGCTGCTGCCGCCGGAGGCGGCCAGCCCGTCGGGGGCGTCGAAGTGCTTGCGGTAGGACCAGACGCGTTCCCAGTCCGACGGGTCCCAGTCCTGCCAGGACAGCGGCGCGACCGAGTGCGGAAGCGTGACCGTGGCGAAGGAACTGTCATCGAAGTCCGGCTGGTCGCTGCCGGGGACCGCCGCGCCGAACAGCCATCCGCCGTCGAAGGGAAGAGTCTGCGCCGCCGCCCCGGAGGGGGCGCCCGACGGCCGGGCGGAACCCGGCGACGAGGTCATGGCGAGCAGCGGCCAGGCCGCGATTCCCATCGATCCGGTGGCTGCGGTGCGCAGAAAAACTCGTCTGTCCACGGGCGGACTCTCTCACCTCTCGTCTATTTTGGTCAATACAGATCGAAAAGATAGCTAATAGGGTCTGGTGAGCTGTGTGCCCGGCCCCGCGGGTAACCTGGTGCGGAACCCCCGGTCACGCGGCCCTGCCGCCATGCCAGAAAGAGCCCCCGCATGAGCCTCTCGTCCGCAGATGTCCCGGCGCCCGTGCTGGAGCTCAAGGACGTGACATACCGCCGCGCGGAGAAGCAGATCTTGCACGGCGTCTCCTTCACGGTGCGCGCGGGCGAGCACTGGGCGCTGCTGGGTCCAAACGGAGCGGGCAAGAGCACGGTACTGTCCTTCTGCGGCGCGGTCACGTTCCCGACCTCAGGAACAGTGTGTGTCCTGGGAGAACAGCTCGGCAAGGTGGAACTTGCCGCTCTTCGCCGGAAAATCGGGCACGTGAATCCCCGCCATCCCCTGCGAACCCCGCGCACCATCCGTGAGGTGGTGCTCTCGGGTATCACGGGCACGGTCGAGTGGCCTCTGCGCTGGAAGCCGACGCCCGACGAGGAAGCCCGGGCGGCCGGCCTGATCGGCACCCTCGGACTCGGCGCGAAGGCGGACGCCCGCTGGCCGTCGCTGTCGCAGGGCGAGCGCGGCCGCACGCTCATCGCCCGGGCGCTCATCGCCGAGCCCCGGCTGCTCCTGCTCGACGAGCCGTCCTCCGGCCTGGACGTGGCCGCGCGGGAACAGCTCCTGGAGACCCTCGACCTCCTGGACGCCGAGTACCCCGGAATCGCCTCGGTGCTGGTCACCCACCACCTGGAGGAACTGCCGGTCACCACCACCCACGCGGTGCTGCTGGCCGACGGCCAGGTCGTCGCCTCCGGTCCCGCCGGGGAGACCGTCACGACCCAGAACGTCACCACGGCCTTCGATCACCCCATCACCGTCACCCGCGAAGACGGCCGCTGGGCGGCCCGCGCCGGCCGGAAGCAGCCCCCGCTTCGCTAGCCTGCAGGCATGATCCAGGCGGTTGTGTTTGACATGGACGGGGTGCTGGTCGACTCCGAGCCGGTGTGGGAGAAAGTCCGGCGGCAGCTCGTGGCCGATCACGGCGGACGCTGGGACGACGACACCCAGGACCGGATGATGGGGATGAGCACCGGCGAGTGGTCTCGTTATCTCAGCCAGGACCAGGGCGTGAAGCTCACTCCGGACGAGGTCGCGCGGACGGTGATCGACGCGATGGCCGAGGAGTACACCCGGCACCTGCCGCTGCTGCCGGGCGCGGCCGAGGCGGTCACCCGGATGAGCGAGCGCTGGACGGTCGGGCTGGCCAGTTCCTCGCCCCGCACCCTGATCGACGCGGTCCTGCACGCGGCCGGCCTGACCGGTCAGTTCGCCGCCACCGTCTCGACCGAGGAAGTCGAGCGCGGCAAGCCGGCCCCGGACGGCTACCTGTCCGCCGCGGCCAGGCTCGGTGTCGGCCCGGCGGCGTGCGTCGCCGTGGAGGACTCCTCCAACGGGCTGCGGTCGGCCGCGGCCGCCGGGTACGCGGCGGTCATCGCCGTCCCCCACGAAAAATACCCGCCGGCACCAGACGCCCTCGGCAAGGCGCGCCTGGTACTCGGCGGGCTGGACGAGCTGACCGCCGACGCGGTCAGCTCGCTCGGTTAAACGCGCTTCACGCGTCGCGGGTGCGGAACAGGACCCCGCCGATGATCAGCAGGACCACGACCCACCCCGCGGTCACCCCGAACTGGGGCCAGATGCTGAACAGGTGCGGGTTGACCGACGGGTGCGTCGAGACGAGAGGCTGCCACGATGAGGTCGGCAGCCACCGGATGACCTCGTTCTGCCAGCTGGTCGGCAGGAAGCCGACCATGAGCTGGAAGACGAGCAGGATCACGGCCGCGAGGGCGATCGCGCCCGCGGTGTGCCGCAGGATCGCGCCCAGCGCGTAGGCGAGCAGCCCCGCCGCGGTCACGTACAGCGCGGCGCCGAAGATCGCCCGGAGCGTATTCGGGTGGGACAGCGTGACCGACACGCCCGCCGAGGAGAGCATCGACTGGCCGATGAAGAACGCGGCGAACGCGATCACGATGGAGACGACGAACGCGAGAACGGCGAACACCGCCAGCTTCGCGGCGTAGACCACGGCGCGGCGCGGCTGCACGGTCAGCGACGTGCGGACCATCCCGGTGGAGTACTCCGACGTGATGACCAGCGCGCCCAGGACCGCGATGACGAGCGGACCCAGAAGCAGGAACATGAACAGCGGAGTCGCGGTCGCGTCCACCGCGATGATGTGCCGGTGCGGGTCCTTCAGCGCGGTGGCCTGTCCCCACGAGACGCCGGCGGCCAGGCCGAGGGAGATCACGGCCAGGGCGAAGATCGTCCAGTAGGTGGAGCGGACGGTGCGGATCTTGGTCCACTCGGACAGGATCGCGCCGGCCAGGCCGGCCCTGCCCCTGGCCTCGGGAAGGGCCGCCCGCGGGTATTCGGGGGCGGAAGTCGCTGTCGTCATTGCTTAGGCCTCCGCCCGGTACTCGACGCTGTCGTGGGTCAGCTCCATGAACACCGACTCCAGGGACGCCCGCTGGGTCGCCAGCTCGTGCAAGCGGATGCTCTTGTCGAACGCGATGTCGCCGACCTTCTCGGCCGTCACGCCGGTCACGGTCAGCGTGCCGTCCTTGCCGGTCTTGGCCTGACCGCCCTCGGCGGCGATGGCCAGCACCAGCTCGTCCGGCGACGGGGTCCGCACGCTCACCTCGGACCCGGACTTCCGGGCGATGAACTCATCCATCGTGCAGTCGGCGATGAGCTTGCCCCGGCCGATGACGACCAGGTGATCGGCCGTGTTCTCCATCTCCGACATCAGGTGGCTGGAGACCAGGACAGTGCGGCCCTCGGCGGCCAGGGACTTCATGAAATTCCGGACCCACAGGATGCCCTCGGGGTCCAGCCCGTTGACCGGCTCGTCGAACATGACGACCTTCGGGTCGCCGAGCAGCGTGGCCGCGATGCCGAGACGCTGGCCCATGCCGAGGGAGAATCCCTTCGACCGCTTCTTCGCCACGTCCTCCAGGCCGACCAGTTCCAGCACCTCGCGCACCCGCCGCTTCGGCAGGCCGTTGGTCTGGGCCAGGCAGAGCAGGTGGCTGTAGGCGCTGCGCCCGCCGTGAACCGCCTTGGCGTCGAGCAGCGCCCCGACCTCCCGCATCGGGTACTCCAGCTCGGAGTACTTCTTGCCGTCAATCGTCGCCCAGCCGGACGTCGGATAGTCCAGGCCGAGAATGCAGCGCATCGTCGTGGTCTTGCCCGCGCCGTTCGGCCCGAGGAAACCGGTCACCTTGCCTGGCTCCACGGTGAACGACAGGCCGTCAACCGCGGTTTTCGCGCCATATCGTTTTGTGAGGCCCCGTACCTCGATCATGGGAATCCGTCCTCTCCATCACTTAGACGTCCCACAGTGTGCCGGAGTTGCCCGCCGGGCCGCGTCGGCCACGATGCTGATTCCCCCTCCTACCTAAGGAGTACCTAAGCCAGCGGGACAGTCACCGAAGAGCCGTTAGGTGCAAACTCACGGCGTAGCCGTGCTCCGAGCCGCGCACCGGGTGACCCCCGGCGGCGTGCAGGCGCACCCGGCCCGGTCGCAGCGGCCGGCCGTCCTCGGTCGCCTCGCCGGCCAGCAGGGTCGCCCAGCCGCACTCACAGTGGGTGACCATTCCGGGCGGGGTGATCAGCAGCCACGCGCCGCCGGAGGCCGGAACGGCGACGCGCGCCGGGGCCAGCGGGTCGAAGCGCACCAGGTCCCACCACTCGGTCGGGCGGGCCGCGAGCCGGGCCAGTTCCGCGGCGCGGCGCCCCGCGGTGGCGGCGACGGGACGCACGGCGGGCGAGGGCACGAGAGGGGCCGCGAGCTGGGCAATCTCAGGGGCGACCGAAAAGTCGGCGGACACAGATCTTCCTTCGTGGGGCGGGAGAAAACAGCGGGCTGACACACACGAGGTCAGCGACAACACGAAGAAAGACAACAGCACAGCACGAGCGCAGGGCGGCGGCTCGTGGACTGCGGTGTCATGCGCCTAAGGACACACTAATCACGCTGCGTTGTCAAATCGAGGATCATCAACGCGGCAGCCCGGCCGCGTGCAGGGCCTCGAGGGCGCTTTCCGCCCGCTGGCGCGAGACCGGCGCCGGCGACGCCCAGGCCGCCGCGCACAGCGCCCGCAGGCCGTCGACGGGCGTCCCCTCCCCCTTCAGCGCGAGATCGGAGGTCGCGGTCCACCCGCCGACCGACGTACCGGAGACTTCCGGGTACGGGGCCAGCAGGGCGCGCAGGTTCTCCCCGATGAACGTCGGCCGCTGCCCCTCCGGGGCGGTGACGAGATCGGCCGGCCGGGACACGCCGGTGAGGACCATCAGGCTGTCGCACCCGGCCCGGCAGGCCGCCTCGATGTCGGTGTCGAGCCGGTCCCCCACGACGAGGGGGCGCTCCGCCCCGGTCCGGATCACCGACTCCCGGTGCAGTGGCGTCTCCGGCTTGCCCGCGATCACCGGCTCCACGCCAGACGCCTGCGCGATGACCCGCAGCAGCGAGCCGTTGCCCGGCGCGATGCCGCCGCGGGCGGGAATGGTGCTGTCGGCGTTCGTGCCCACGAACAGCGCGCCCGCCCGGACCGCCAGGCCGCCCTGGGCCAGCCGCGAGTAGTCGATGCCGGCCGGGTAGAACCCCTGCACGACCGCCAGCGGTTCCTCGGCGGCGGTGCTCACCGGGACCAGGCCCCGCTCGCGCACGGCCAGTCGCAGGGCCGCGGACCCGATGACCAGCACCTTGCCCCCGGCCGGAAGCTTGTCGGCCAGCAGCCGGGCGGCGGCCTGCGGGGAGGTGACGACGTCTTCGGTCTCCGCCGGAACGCGCATGCCCTTCAGCAGGTCCGCGACCGCGGCGGGGGTACGGGAGGCGTTGTTGGTGACGTAGGCCAGGTGCAGGCCGTCGTTCTTGGCCTCGGTCAGGGCCTCGGGAGCCCCGGGGATCGGCGTGCCGCCGATATAGACGACTCCGTCAAGGTCGAGAAGGGCGACATCATAGGCCTGGTGCAGGTTCGTCACCCGGACAGTGTCTCATCCGCCGGTCCTCCGGCGCGCGCGAAGGGTGGCCCGCACCTGGCGGAGCGCGTCGTTATACGCCTTGCGGTCCGGGCGCATCGCCGCGGCCAGCGCCAGCCACGGAGCGGCCCCGGCGTGATCGCCCGTGCGGGCCAGCGAGAGTCCCAGCCCGAAGTGCGCGTAGTCGTCAGTCGGGCTCGCCTCGGCGTTCACGCGGAAGTTGTCGGCCGCCTCGGTGTAATGGCCGGTGTTGAACTGCGCCCGGGCCAGGGCCTCCCGGACACTGCGCGAATCCGGCACCTCGGCCGCCGCCCGCTGCAGCAGATTCGCCGCGGCCGCCGGGCTGCCCTTCCCCAGCAGGTCCAGACCCCGCCTGTACCACGCGTGTACGTCGTTGTTTTCTCCAGCACTGTCCCGGTTCCGGGAATCCTGATGACCACCGGGGCCTTCTGACATAGTGTGATGACCCTTCCAGCCGACGGCGATGCCGGCCTCATCGTGAAACCGTTCCGTGGTATCCGGTATGCCCCGGATCGTGTGGGGGATATCGCGGGAGTCACTTCACCACCGTACGACGTCATCGGTCCGGGGGTTCTCAGCTCGCTGCTCTCGTCGTCTCCGTACAACAGCGTGCGGCTGATCCTGCCCGGGCCCTCCTCGGCCGCCGAGGCGGGCGCGATGGCGGCCGGGAGGCTGGACGACTGGCTGAGGTCGGGCGTCCTGGTGCGAGACCCGCGCCCCGGCATCTACATCTACGAGCAGAACGGACCTTCGGGTCTCCAACGCGGCATCATCGCGCTGGTCCGTGTCGGGCCGCCGTCCGCTTCGGGCATCCATCCGCACGAGGCGGTCATGCCGGGGCCGGTCGCGGGACGGAAGGCGCTGATGGAAGCGACGCGGGCCAACCTGGAGCCGATCTTCCTGGTCTACAACGGCGGCGGGGCTCCGCTGCCCGCCGGGACGCCGCTGGTCTCGACGGCGACGCCCGACGGGGTGACGCACCGGCTGTCGGCGGTGACCGGCGCCGCGGGCGACGGCCTGGCCGCCGGCCTGTCCGGGGGAACGGCCCTGATCGCGGACGGGCACCACAGGTACGCGGCGTACCGGGAGCTCAGTGAATCGTTCCCCGGATCCGGGCCCTGGGACTACGGACTGGCGTTCCTGGTCGACGCGGACGCTTTCCCGCCCCAGCTCGGGGCGATCCACCGGGTGCTTCCGTTCCTGGAGGCCGAGGAGGCGGCCCGGCGGGCGGCGGCGGGCTTCACCGTGCGCTGCCTGCCGGATGATCTCGACGCGGGCCTGCGCCTGGTGTCCGAGACCCAGGGAGCCGCGTTCCTTCTCTCCGGACCGGACCGGTACTGGCTGCTCAGCCGGCCGGGTGACGGGCGGCTGGACGCGGAAGTACTGCGGGACGTCCTGCTCGGCAACCTGTGGGGCATCACCGACAACGAGCACGATGTCGGGATATCGCATGATGCTGCGGAAGCGGTATCCATGGCGCGCTCGGCTTCACCCGCGGGTGCCGCGGTACTGTGCGCCCCGGTGCCGTTCGAGGCGGTGCGGGACATCGCCGCGGCCGGCGAGGTCGTGCCCCGCAAGTCCACGTCGTTCGGGCCCAAGCCCCGCACCGGCCTGGTCTTCCGCGGCTTCGACTAGGCGCCCGCTCCGCCCGCTCCGGCCCCCGGGCCGCCGTCGGCCCCGTCGGCCCGGTCGGCGGCCGGGACGGACTCATGGATGCTGAACACCTTGTCCAGCCCCGTGATGCGGAAGATCTTCAGGATCTTCCCCTGCGTGCACACGACGTCGATGGAGCCATCGTGGGCCCGGACCCGCTTGAGTCCCCCGACGAGCACGCCCAGCCCGGTAGAGTCCAGGAAATCCACCGTGTCCAGATCAATGATCAGGCGATAGGCGCCGTTATCGACGTGGGCGGCGATAGCCTCCCGCAGCCGGGGCGCGGTATAGACGTCCACCTCCCCGCCGACCGCGATCACGGTCCGCCCCGAAGGCGCGGCGTACTCGTTCAGCGTGAGCTCCACGGGCTTCCCCCTCTCTCCTCTTATGTCTGGGACAATAGCGGGATGGGAGACGACATCGCTACGCCTGCTCAGAAGTCCTTCAATCCTGGCGAACCAGACGTCGTGGACCTGGGCCATGACGTCTTCCAGATCGACACGAAGATGGCCGGGTACTCCGGCATCACCGCCGGGTACCTGATCCGGGGCAGCCGCCCGTGCCTGGTCGAGACCGGGACCGCTCCTTCGGCCCCGGTCGTACGGCGGGCCCTGGCGTCGCTGGGACTGGACGCCGCCGACCTCGCGACCGTCGTGGTCACCCACATCCACCTCGACCACGCCGGCGGGGCCGGCGACGTCGCCGCCATGTACCCCTCGGCCGAGGTCGTGGTCCATCAGCGGGGCGCCCGGCACCTGGCCGACCCGACCCGCCTCATGGCCAGCGCCAAGATGGTCTACGGCGACGCCCTGGACCGGCTGTTCGGCACCATGGCCCCGGTACCCGGCGACCGGCTCCGGGCGCTGGACGACACCGGGACGGTCGACCTGGGCGACGGACGGCGGCTGGACAGCCACTACTCCCCCGGGCACGCCAAGCACCACGTCGGCCTGATCGACTCTTCCACGGGTGATCTGTACGTCGGCGACGCGGCCGGCGTCTACATCCCCGAGACCGACGACCTGCGCCCCGCCACCCCGCCGCCGGACTTCGACCTGGACGTGGCCCTGGACTCGCTGTCGAAGTTCCGCGCGCTGCAGCCGACGCGGCTGCTGTTCAGCCATTACGGACCGGTGTCCGGCGTGCCGGAGATCCTGGACCGGTCCGAGGAGGAGATCCGGGTCTGGGTGGAACACACCCGTTCGGCCCGGAACGCCGGCCTTGACCTCGATCACGCGGTGGCGATGGTCCGGGAGCAGACCCTGTCCCGCTACAAGGCCTACGCTCCGGACGCCGACCCCGCCCTGGCGGAGAAATTCGACGAGATCTCCGGCGCCGAGTCCACCGTCAGCGGCATCTGGCACTGGCTCGACAAACTCGACGCCTAGGCTCGGTGCCGAACCTGGCCTGTCCTGGCCTTCATCACCGAGCTACTGGACCAGGTCGTCGACGCCGCCACCAACGGAAGCGGGCCGCCCCAGGTCATGGAAGCCGTTCGGCGGCAAGCGGAACGGGTCCGGGAGGGGCTCCGCTCCTAAGGAACTCCAA
>WRBL01000138.1 GCA_009784565.1 Streptosporangiales bacterium
ACGCTTTTCTGAGGGGTTTTCAGCCGGGCCGTTACTGGACGATCGTCGGGTTTTCGCCGAGGTCGGCCAGCAGGCCGCTGGCGCTGCCCGTGTCGTCGTACACACGGCGGCGGCGCCACCGGGACGGTACGAACAGCGGAACGATCATCACGATGCCGGCCGCGCCGAGCGCGCCGTCTTCGAGCAGCGCCTTGAAGCCGCGCCCGAAGTCCTGCCCCTTCATCGGGATCAGGGCGAGCGCCTGGTGGACGTTCAGCACGTAGTACACGGTCAGCGCGATGAGCACCAGGCCGGGCAGCACCGTCGCCAGCGGGGAGACGCGGGGCGCCACCAGCAGGATGCCGCCCAGCAGGGCGACGCCGGCCAGCGCGGCGATCGCGAGCAGGGCATGACTGTCGTGCAGCAGGTTGCCGCTCGACACCGCCTTCGTGGCCGCGTGCAGCCGGACAAAGCCCCAGGACGCGCCGGCGTAGACCGCCGCCGCCAGGATGATCGCAAGAATAAATCCAAGTACATGTCGCATTATGTCACCTCCTGTCGTGGCCCCCTATGGTGTCCTGGATGCGCCCCGGCCGCAACGAATCCCAGGTAACGAAACCGCCTAGTTCCGAGGGCCGACTATCCTGTGCCGGTGCATGTCGACGACATATTCCGGGCGATCGGACGATTCTCGGTCAAGTTCCGCTGGCTCGTCCTGATCGCCTGGGCCGCGGCGGCCGTGGCGATCTCCATGATGCTCCCGAGCCTGGCCAGCGTCACGCAGGGCAACAACACGGCCTTTCTGCCCTCGAGTGCGCCCAGCGCGCAGGCGCAGATCCTGGCCAAGCCGTTCGGGAACACGAACCTGGTGCCCGTGCCCGTGATCGCGGCGGTCCCGTCGGGCTCGCTCACCGCCCGGGACCAGCAGTGGGTGTCGGGCCTGGCCCGCGACCTGGCCAGGGTCCCGACCGTGGTGAAGGTCAACGAGACCGGCGTGTCCGCGCCCGCCCACGGCGTCGCCGGGCAGGCCGCGCAGATCCAGGTGATGTCGAACACCCCGCAGGGCAACCAGCCCGGCCTGAAGACGCTCGTCGACAACGTGCGCTCGGCCATCACGCGGGCCGGACCGCCGCCCGGCATGCAGGTACACGCGGCCGGGCAGGCGGCGATCGAGGTCGACCAGCAGAAGCAGTCCGGGAACACCGGAAACCAGCTCCAGTACGCCTCGTTCGTCTTCATCCTGATCCTGCTGATCATCATCTTCCGGGCCCTGCTGGCCCCGCTCGTCACCGTCTTGCCCCCGCTTATCGCCGCGTCCATGATCGCCGGGCCCATCGTCGGCGAACTCGGGCACCACGGGCTCAAGGTCTCCAGCCTGGCCCAGCTCCTGATGATCGTGCTCGTTCTCGGCGCCGGGACGGACTACGGCCTCTTCCTCGTCTTCCGGGTCCGCGAGCACATCCACCAGGGCGAGGCCCCGCGCGAGGCCATCGTCAACGCGATGACCAAGGTCGGCGAGTCGATCACGTTCTCCGCCCTGACCGTGATCGCGGCCCTGCTGTCGCTGCTGTTCGCGACCTTCCAGATCTACTCCACCCTCGGCGTCCCGCTCGCGATCGGCGTCGGCGTGGCCCTGCTCGCCGGCCTCACCCTGCTTCCGGCGCTGCTGGCCATCTTCGGCAGCTGGGCGTTCTTCCCGTCCCGGACCTGGCGGGTCGCCCGCAAGATGGCGAAGGGCCAGCCGGTGCCGGTCCGCCAGCCAGGACCGCTGCAGCGCCTGGGCCAGCGGTTCTCCTGGGGGGCGATCGCCGCGCGGATCCTGAAGCGGCCCGCGACCGCGCTGACCATCGGCGTGCTCGTCTTCGGGGCGCTGTCGGCCGCCGTCACCGCGTACGAGAGCGGCGGCTTCGGCGGGTCCCTGACCGCGCCATCCGGATCGGACTCCGCCGCGGCCGCGAACCTGCAGAACAAGTACTTCCCGACCAGCTCGGCCAACCCGACCACCCTGGTCTACCGGCTCTCCGCGCCAGCCTGGCAGGACCCGTCCGCCATCCCCGCCGCCACGGAGCAGATCTCCCGCAGCCCGCTCTTCAAGGGCGCGACCGGGCCGCTCACCCCGGTCGGCGGCACCGGCTTCACCCCGGCCGAGTACACGAAGCTGCACGCGCTCCTCGGGCCGGCCGCGGTCCTGCCCCCCGCCCCGCCGGCCCCGGTCGCGGTGAAGCTCGCGGCGGCGCACCTGCCCGCGGCGGCCTACGAGATGTACCGGGCGACCTCGCAGTTCGTGTCCCCGGACGGGACCACGATCCAGTTCATGACCAGCCTGACGGCGGGCGACCCGACGACCACCGCGGCGATGAACGCGGTGCCGGCGGTCCGGACCGAGGCGACCTCGGTCGCCTCCGCCCTGCACGCGACCGACTCCGGCGTGAACGGCGAGGCCCCGGCCTTCTACGACATCAGCTCCATCTCCAACAGCGACCTGATGCACGTGATCCCGATCGCGATCATCGTCATCGGCGTGCTCCTGGCCCTGGTGATGCGGTCCCTGGTCGCCCCGCTGTACCTGATCGCGTCGGTCGCGATCTCCTACTTCGCGGCACTGGGCCTCGCGGTGCTGGTCTTCCTCAAGATCGGCCACGACGGCGGCATCACGTTCATCCTGCCGTTCCTGCTCTTCATCTTCCTGCTCGCACTGGGCGAGGACTACAACATCCTGGTGATGACCCGGATCCGGGAGGAGGCCCGGCACAGACCGCTGCGCGAGGCGGTCGTCCGGGCGGTCGGGGTCACCGGTTCCACGGTCACCGCGGCCGGCCTGGTGCTGGCCGGATCGTTCGCGGTCCTGGCGATCATCGGAGGCAAGGGCTCCGGCGGCAGCATGATCCGCGAAGTGGGCATCGGCCTGGCGGCCGGCATCCTGATGGACACGTTCGTCGTCCGCACGGTTCTCGTGCCCTGCACCGCGGTGCTGCTGGGCCGGTGGAACTGGTGGCCGTCCAGGCTCGGCACGGATGCCGGCGGGTCGGTCGCCGCGGACGCGGACTCGCTGGGCCTCGCGGAGACGGCGGCGGACGGCTTCCCGGCGATCCCGCCGGATCCTCCCCGCCGACGTCGTCGCTGATAGTAGCGTTACGACTACCCCGCCCGCGTGTCCGGAAACATTAAATGCCAGGATGAACTTCGGACATGCCGGGCGGGGTGCTGGTCTTATGGCCTCCTGACCGGGACACTCTCTTTATTAGGTAGTACGCCGCGGGCAAGCGGAATAGGGTACGGCGGGTGCAGCCCGGGCAGCCAGGGAAGGGACGCCGATGCAGGAACTGCGCTTCGTCGCGGTGAGCGAGGACGGCAGCTACGCTGTTCTTGCCGTCCCTGGACGGAGCGCGCGTTTTATGTTGCCGATCGATGAACGCCTTCGGGCGGTCGCGCTCGGTCAGACGTCCCGGCTCGCCCAGTATGAGATCGAAGTGGAGAGTCCCTTGCGACCCAAGGAGATCCAGGCACGGATCCGCGCCGGCGAGACGGCGGAAGAGATCGCGGACGCGGCCGGAATCCCGGTCGAGCGCGTGCGCTGGTTCGAAGGCCCCGTTCTGGCCGAGCGGGCCTACATCGCGCAGCAGGCCCTGACGGCGACGGTCCGCCGCCAGGGGGACTCCGCCGGGCCCGGGGCGCACCTCGGCGACATCGTGGACGAGCGCGTCGCCGCCTCCGGCGGCGATCCGGAGGAAGGCCAGTGGGATTCCCGCAAGCGCGGGGACGGCAGCTGGCAGGTCCAGCTGACCTATTCGGCCGGCGGCCGCCTGCACATCGCCGAGTGGAGGTTCGATCCCCGGCGGCGGCACGTGGTGCCGGAGGACGACACGGCGGCCCGGCTGTCGCTGCCCGAGTCCGAGCTGCCGCCGGAGCCGGAGAGCGTTCCGGGCGAGGCGACCGTGACGCCGATCGCGTCCCGGCTGGGCGCGGCCGCGGGCATGGGCGGCGGCATGGAGGCCGCCCCGCCGGTGAACCGGTTCCGTCCCGCGCCGCCCCCCGAGCGGCCCGCCCCCGGCCAGCCCGCGGCCTACGCGCCGCCCCCGGCGCCCCCGGCCCCGTCGGCTCCCGTTTCGCCGGCTCCGGCTCCGTCCTACCGCGAGACCGCCTACCGCGAGACCGCTCCCGAGCCGCGCCCGTCCGGCGCGCCGTGGAGCGAGTCCGCCCGCCGGATGCCCGAGCAGCCGTCCGCCCTGGACCGCGGCGGATTCCAGCCGGGGGACTACCAGTTCGGGGAGACCCCGGCCCGCGAGGCCGCGCCGGAGCCCGCGCCCGCGCCGGCGCCGGCGGCCAAGGCCCCGGTCGTCTTCGAGGAGCCCGCGCCGGCCGTCGAGGAAGAACCCGCGCCCGTCGCCGCGGAGCCCGCCCAGCCTGCTCAGCCCGCCGAGCCCGCCGAGCCCGCCGCCGAGGCCCCGGCCGAGCCCGCCGCCGAGGCTCCGGCTGAGGAGACGGCCGCCGCGCCCGAGCCGACCGCCGCACCCGAGCCGGCTCCGGCGCCGGAGAAGCCCGCCCCGGCCAAGGCCCCGGCGCGTCCGGCGGCCAAGACGGCCGCCGCGAAGAAGGAGCCCGCGGCGAAGAAGGAGGCCCCGGCCGCTCCGGCCAGGAAGGAGACGGCCGCCAAGGCCGCTCCCGCCGCCGCGGCAGCCGACACGAGCGCCGCCGACGCCGACGCCACGCCCACGCCCACGCCCGCGGCCGAGGAGAAGCCCCGGCCCCGCCCGGCGAAGAAGAGCGCCCGCAACCGCCGTTCGTCGGTCCCGTCCTGGGACGAGATCATGCTCGGCAGTTCCCGCCAGCAGGACTAGCCGCCCGCGATTCCGGCGCCCGCGGTGCCCGCGGTGCCCGGTGGAACGGCCCCGGGCCGCTAGCTGGTCTTCTTGAGAGAGAAGCCCCAGTTCAGGATCTTGGTGGCGTCGTCCTCGCTGGCGCTGAAGCCGGTCGCCGGGCTGCCGAGGACCACGCCGATGAGCGTCCGTCCGTGGCGCGTGGCCTCGAAGAGCAGGCAGTGGCCCGCGGTGTCGGTGAAGCCCGTCTTGATCCCGTCCGCGCCCGGGTAGGTGCGGAGCAGGCTGTCGTCGTTGTACCACCAGTGCTCGCTGCGCCCCTTCCCCTTCGTCACGTGGAACTGGGTCGTGCCCACGATCGAGCGGAACACCGGGGACTTCATCGCCGTCTCCCCCAGGACCAGCAGGTCCGACGGGGTCGAGTAGGTGGAGGTCTCCGTCGGGTACGGCAGGCCGTCCGGCGAGGCGAAGCGCGTGTGGTCCATGCCCAGCTGCCTGGCGGTCGCGTTCATCCTGGCGATGAACGCTCCCATTCCGGGCCCGTAGGTCTTGGCGAGGGTGTAGGCGGCGTCGGCCCCGGACTGCAGCATGAGGTCATACAGCAGGTCCCGCGTGGTGAGCTTCTCCCCCGCGTGGGTGCCGCCGCTCTCCCCGCCGTACCTGGAGACGTACTTCACGACGCCCTTGGGAACGGTGACCGTCCGGTCGAGGTGTCCGGACTGGATGACCAGGTAAGCGGTCATCACCTTGGTGATGCTCGCCATCGGCCGCTGGGCGCCCGGCTGCTTCGACCACAGCACCTGCCCGTTGGAGGCGTCGGCGAGCACGGACTCCCTGGCCTTGACCCTGGCGGGGGCGCCGGAGATCACCAGGGACGGTCCCGACGGCGACGGCGACGGCTTGGCCACGATCGGAGTCGAGGCGTCCTTAGCCTTCGGGGCCGCGGAACTCGCCGCGGGGGCGACCGGGCCCGCCGCGCGGGAAGGCGCGGCCGTGTACGCCGACCCGGGGACACCTGAGCATCCCGCCATCGCTACCGCCGCCAGCGCCCCCGCGCACACGATGAGCATCCTTCGAGGGGACGGGCGCATATCACTCCTGTGTGGGCGGCGGACGGGCCGGATCAGAGGAGATGCTACGACTTCGCGTCCGGGAAAATAAGCATATTCGTTGAAGCGGCCAGCGGTTTTCTCTGGAAAGCTTCTCAATATCCGTAGCTTACGCTCCGCTGCCGGCGTCAGTGGGCTGGCCCTCCAGGACGTCTGCCCTGATCACAGGAACCTCGACAGCCACAGGAGTCCCAGCGGGCCGCGCCCCAGGTTCGCCCTGGGGGTCGCGGAAGACCAGCCACCGCATGCCGCAGTACAGGTAGACGCCCTCGCAGCAGGCCGAGATGACGCGGGCCAGTTCGTAGTAGACGCCCAGCGCCACCAGCAAATCGGTGAGCCCGAGCACGAGGAGGAAGAAGTTGCTCACCTCGATGGCGGCGAACAGCGCGAACTGCCTGCCCGCGGCGCCATGCGACCGGAAGTTGAATACCCGGTTGAGCACGTAGTTGACCACCGCGGCGAGACCGAAGGCGAGCGCGATAGCCAGCGAGAGCCCCGCCCGCAGCACCCCGTGGAACAGCGCGAGAAGCACCAGGTTCAGGAGGAACGTGCCGAAGCTGATGAGCAGGAAACCGACCTCGCTGGGCCCCACGTAGCGCGAGAGCCCGAACGGAAGGACGCGGGCCACCGCCGTCATCGCGTCGGCGAACCGCGCTTTCTCGCGAGTCATGCTCCCTATTCTGCCGTGCCCGCCGGCCTGCCCGCGCCATGACGACAAACTCCGCTCTTGCCCATCGAGTATCCGAAATGCGGTGAAACCAGTCACACGCGAATAACGGATGAGCGGCGGAACGATCGCGTGCAGGCCAGCCGGGACGGGACATGTGGTTGGGTGCGTTGACAGTTGCAAGAACATCCCTGCGTGTCGTGACCCGGGTTCGGGCCGTCGGCCGGAGTTATGATCAGGAGTGGTCAGCCGCGGGCCTGGCGAGCCCTGATCAGTGAATGCGGCGTCCGGAGACTGTTGACGAGGAGTGCTTAAGTGGCTGTGTCGGTAGATCCGCCACCTCACAACAGCACAGACGGCCAGACGTCCACCGCCGCGCCAGCCCCGGACACGGCACCGGGCAGGCTCGCCGAGCCGCCGATCCCCGGGGGCCGGGTCGAGGCCCTCATGGGTCTCCTCATCAAGGTCCTGTCCCACAGCCCGCTGGCCCGTCCGCTGCCCGCCGTCACGCTCAGCGCGCTGGGACTGGCCGGCGTCGCCTTCGTCGGACTGTGCGCCACCGCGCCGAAGTCCAGCATGGCCACGCCCCCGGTCCTGCTCCCGCTCACCACCGTGGCCCGGAATATCGGTGCTCCTCACCTGCCCGACTCCGCGGCCATCGCCATCATGTACGTGGCGATCGGCCTGTGCTGCCTGGGCCTGGCCATGATGCTGTGGGCCAACAGCAAGGGCTGGTCCCCCAGCCCGAAGAAGGTCTTCGCCGCCGCCTCGGGGGCCGTCGCCGTCCTGGTGAACATCACCCCCGTGGGTTCCGGCGACGTCGCGAGCTACGCGACGTACGGGCGCATCGCGCTCCTCGGCCATAACCCCTACACCTTCGCCCCGATCCGGCTGCCCGGCGGAGCGGCCAACCCCTACACGTCCCTGGTCAGCCCCCAGTGGCGGAACACCCCGTCGGTGTACGGGCCCATCGCGACCTGGACGCAGATGCTCGCCGCCGACATCGGCGGCTCCCGGGCCTGGGCCACGATCTGGATTCTCATGATCATCGCCGGCCTGGGCTTCCTGGCCACCGGCTACGTGCTGATGCGCAACGCGGCCAACCCGGTACGGGCGGCGCTGCTGTGGACCGCCAACCCGATCCTGATCGCGGAACTGGTGATGGCCGGGCACCTCGACGCGCTGCTGGCGCTCGTGGCGATTGTCGCGGTGGTGCTGTCCCGCCGGCGGCCCAGCCTGGGAAACGACATCCTGGTCGGGCTCATGATCGGCGTGTCGCTCGGTTTCAAGCTCAACCTGCTGGCCCTGGGCATCGCGGTCCCCCTGCTGCACGACCGGGCCTGGCTGCGGCTGGCCCGCACCGCCGGCGTGTCCGTCGTCACCGTGGCCGCGCTGTACCTGCTCAGCTGGGGAACCAGCATGCTCGGCCCGCTGGCCAGCGCGTCGAAGATGGTGATCTCCCCGTCGCCCTGGCGGCTGGTCCAGGTCCTGGCGGCGAACCTGTACGGGCCGGCCGGGGAGCACGCGGCCACCACGGTCTTCGGCTTCGCCTGGCCGCCGATCATGCTGGCCCTGGCCTGGTACCTGTATAACCGGCTGTCACCCGACGTCCCCACCGTGGTCGCCGGCACCTGCGCGCTGATCTTCTCCTGGGCGCTGGTGGCGCCCTGGTCCCTGCCGTGGTACACGGCCATCGCCTGGGTCACCCTTGCCCTGCTGCCGCGGAACACGCTCACCCGCTGGCTCACCCTGGCGACGGGCGTGCTGTCGTTGCTGCATTTCAACGGCGGCTTTCCGATCAACCCGAAGGTCGGCCCGACTCCGTGACGTGAGAGCATCGCTAGCGGTCGGTGTCGGACGATAGCGGGTAAAAGCATCAGACGTGAGTGTGCCCACGGCGAAGCTCGCCGATCCCCCCATTTCCGGCGGCCGCGTCGAGGCGCTGGCCGGACACGTTATCCGGGTGCTCTCGCGCAGCCCGCTGGCCCGGCCCGTGCCCGCCGTGGCGCTGAGCTCGGCGGGCCTGGCCGGAACCGCGTTCCTCGGGCTGTGCGCGACCCCGTCTCAGGACAGTGCCGTCACCCCGCCGGTCCTGCTGCCCCTGACCGCGCTCGCCCGGCGCCTGGGTGCCCCGAGCCTGCCGGTCACGGTCGGGGACGTGATCATGGACGTGTCCGTCGCGCTCTGCTGCCTGGGCCTGGCCATGATGCTCTGGGCCAACAGCCGGGGCTGGACGCCGGACCCGCGCAAGCTGCTGTGGGCCGCGTCCGGGGTCGTCGCCGTCCTGGTGAACATCACCCCGGCCGGGTCGGCCGACATCGCCAGCTACGCCGCGTACGGGCGTATCGCCGCGCTCGGTCATAATCCCTACACCTGGACACCGCTCCGCCTTCCCGGCGGGCTGAGCAACCCCTACACCGCGGTGGTCAGCCCGCGCTGGCGCGCCACCCCGTCGGTGTACGGGCCGGTCGCGACCTGGATGCACCAGCTGGCCGCGATGATCGGCGGGGAGCGGCCCTGGCTCACGATCTGGGTTCTCATGATCGCCACCGGCGCCGCGTTCATCGCCGGCGGCTACCTCCTGCTGCGCACGGCGGCCAACCCGTCGCGGGCCCTCCTGCTGTGGGCCGTGAACCCGCTGCTGATCGTGGAGCTGGTCCTGGGCGGGCACCTGGACACGTTCGTGGCCCTGCTCTCCCTGGCCTGCGTCGTGCTGTCGCGGCGAAGGCCCGGCCTCTGGACCGACCTCGGCATCGGGCTGCTGGTGGGCATCGCCGCCGCCCTCAAGATCAACGCGGTGTTCGTGGCCCTGGGCATCGCCATCCCGCTGCTGCACGACCGGGCCTGGCTGCGGCTGGCCCGCACCGCCGCCGTGTCCGCCGTCACCGTGGCCGCGCTGTACCTGCTCACCTGGGGAACGACGTTCCTCAAGCCGCTGAGCGCGGCGTCCCGGCTGGTCATCGCCCCGTCGGGCTGGCGGCTGGCACAGCTGATCGTGCGGGACGAGTTCGGCGAGCACGCGCTGCGTCTGGTCACGGGTGTTTTCGGCTACCTCTGGCCGCTGCTGACACTCGCCCTGGCCTGGTACCTGTATAACCGGCTGTCACCCGACGTCCCCTCCGTGGTCGCCGGCACCTGCGCGCTGACCTTCGCCTGGGTCATCGTCGCGCCGTGGTCGATGCCCTGGTACGCGTCGATCGCCTGGATCACCCTCGCCCTGCTCCCCCGCAACAGCCTCACGCGCTGGCTGACCCTCACCACCGGCGTGCTGGCCCTGTTCCACTTCAACGGCCGTTTCCCTGATCAGGTAACCGGCCCGGCCCCGTAGGCCCGGCCCCCGTAGCCGCGCCACAAACCGGGCCGCCCCGCTCTTGCGGCCGACGCCATTGCCGCGAGAGGCGGCCGGGAGTCTGCTGGAAGCGTGACTTCTCCCACCGAACTCATCTCCCCCGGACGCGTGGCGGTGATCACCGGCGCCGCGAGCGGCATCGGCCTCGGCCTGTCCCGGCGGTTCGCCGCCGAGGGCATGAGCGTCGTCATGGCGGACGTGGAGGAACCCGCTCTCGGCGAGGCCGCCGCCTCGCTGGAGCAGGCCGGCGCCCGGGTCCTGCCCGTCGTCACCGACGTCTCCTCCGCCGACGCCGTGGGCCGGCTGCGCGACGCCGCCCTGGCCGCGTTCGGCGGGGTCCACGTGGTCTGCAACAACGCCGGGGTGGGCGGGCCGCACGGCCCGCTGTGGGAGTGCCCGCCCGGCGAGTGGGACTGGGTGATGGGCGTGAACCTGGGCGGCGTGATCAACGGGGTGCGGGCGTTCATGCCGGTGCTGCTGGAGGCCGACGCCGGGCACATGGTGAACACCGCGTCCATCTTCGGCGCGTTCGCCGGGGCACTGGGACCCTACGGGGTGTCCAAGCACGCGGTGGTCGCGCTGACCGAGACCCTGCACTTCAACCTGGAGAGCGCGGGCGCCACGAACGTGGGCCTGTCGGTCCTGTGCCCGGGGGCGGTGAACACGAACTTCGGCACGTCGGCCCGGAACCGCCCGGACTGGGCCGGGCCCCCTCTGGAGAAGTCCCCTCAGGAACAGGCCGCCGCCGCGCGATTCGATGAGCTGTCCCTGCGGGGACGCTCGCCCGACGACGTGGCCGGGATCGTCACCGACGGGATCCGGTCGGGACGCTTCTACATCCTGACGTCGCAGAACCGCAACGGCTCCGTCGCCCGCCGCGGCACCGAAATCGTGGCGGGCGGACCCCCCACGGTGCCCTTCCCGTAAGGACTCCCGGGTCTACACTGGGCGACCATGAGCACCGAGCCGCCCGCGCCGTCCGAACTCGCCCCGCCGGCCGCGAAGCGGGTCCCGGCCAAGCGCACGCATCACGACGACACCGTCATCGACGACTACGCCTGGCTGACCGATCCGAAGGATCCCGAGACGATCGCCTACCTGGAGGCGGAGAACGCCTACGCCGAGGCGATGACCGCGCACCTGGCGGACCTGCGGGGACGCGTGTTCGACGAGATCAAGTCCCGCACCCAGGAGACCGACCTGTCGGTTCCCGCCCGCAAGGGCGGCTGGTGGCGGTACTCCCGCTCGGTGGAGGGGCAGCAGTACTCGATTATGTGCCGGCGCCGGGTGCGGTCCGGGGAGACCGCTCCCCCGATGCCCGCCGACGGCGAGCCGCTGGACGGCGAGGAAATCCTGCTCGACGGCAACCAGCTGGCCGAGGGCAAGGAGTTCTTCCGGCTCGGCACCGCGACCGTCAGCCCGGATGACCGGCGGCTGGCCTACTCCACCGACTTTTCCGGCAACGAGCGGTACACGCTGCGGATCCGGGACCTGGCCTCCGGGCAGGATCTGGCCGACGAGATCCCGGACGTCTTCTACGGCTGCGCCTGGGCCGCCGACGGCAGCGCGATCTTCTACGTGACGGTCGACGACGCGTGGCGGCCCTGCCAGGTGCACCGGCACATCCTCGGCACGCCGGTGGCCGAGGACACGGTCGTCTACACCGAAAGCGACGAGCGGTACTGGGTCGGCGTCGGACTCACCCGCAGCGAGCGGTACATCGTCATTCACTCCGCGTCCAAGCTGACCAGCGAGGTCCGGCTGCTGGACGCCTCCGATCCCACCGGCGAGTTCGCGGTGGTGGCCCCGCGCAGGCAGGGCGTGGAGTACGACGTCGAGCAGGCCGGGGACCGGCTGCTGATCCTGCACAACGACGGCGCGGAGAACTTCGAGCTGGCGACGGCCCCGCTGCCGGGCCACGGCGACACGGCCGCGTGGACGCCGCTGATCGGCCACGACCCCGGCACGCGGCTGCTGGACGTGGACGCGTTCAAGGACTACCTGGTCATCTACTTCCGGCGCGAGGGACTCACGGGCCTGAGGATCCTGCCCTCGGACGGCGACGGCTCTGCGGCCACGGGAGGCGAGGGGCGCGAGATCAGCTTCCCCGAACCGGTCTACACGACGGGCCCCAGCGCGAACTGGGAGTACGAGACCGGCACCTACCGGCTGGTCTACACGTCGATGGTGACACCCGGCTCCATCTACGACTGCGACCTGGCCACCGGCGAGCTCACGCTGCTGAAGCGGCAGCCGGTGCTGCCCGCCCCGGACGGCAGCGAGTACGCCGGCGACGACTTCGAGCAGTTCCGCGAGTGGGCCACCGCCCCGGACGGCACCAGGGTGCCGGTCTCGATCGTGTGCAAGAAGGGCACGCCGCGCGACGGGTCGGCGCCGTGCCTGCTGTACGGGTACGGCAGCTACGAGCACTCGGTCGACCCGGCCTTCTCCATCCCGCGCCTGTCCCTGCTCAACCGGGGCTTCGTCTACGCGATCGCCCATGTCCGCGGCGGCGGGGAGATGGGCCGGGCCTGGTACGACAACGGCAAGATGCTGGCGAAGAAGAACACCTTCACGGACTTCGTCGCCTGCGCCGAGCATGTCGTGGCCCAGGGCTGGACGTCCCCGGAACGCCTGGTGGCCCGCGGCGGCTCGGCCGGCGGCCTGCTGGTGGGCGCGGTCGCGAACCTGGCGCCGTCGGCCTTCGCGGGCATCGTGGCACAGGTCCCGTTCGTGGACGCGCTGGACTCGATCCTCGACCCGTCGCTGCCGCTGACCGTCACCGAGTGGGAGGAGTGGGGCGACCCGCTGCACGATCCCGAGGTGTACGCGTACATGAAGTCCTACACCCCGTATGAGAACGTGACCGACGCCCGCTACCCGGCGATCTTCGCGCTGACCAGCCTGAACGACACCCGCGTGCTCTACCACGAGCCCGCCAAGTGGACCGCCCGCCTGCGCGCGACCGCCGGCGGCGGCCCGTTCCTGCTCAAGACGGAGATGGAGGCCGGCCACGGCGGCCGCAGCGGCCGCTACGACGCCTGGGAGGAAGAGGCCCTCGTCCTCTCCTGGATCATCGACACGACCACCAAGCCTTCCACCTAACGGATCTTCGTTACCCCGCCGCCCGGCCGCCGAACTCGATGTCACATAGGTACCCCTCTAACGTCACCGGCGGCACTTCGACCGCCCGCGGCCGGCCAGAGCCGTGACCCGGTTAATCCGGCCAGCCGCCGGTATGACCTCTTTAGACTGGGCGCGTGACCATGGCGCTGATCCTCCTGGCGGACGTGCGCTGGCGGGGACGACCGGTGGCGGGCGAGCGGCCGCGGGCGCTGCTGGCGGCGCTGACCGCGCGGGAGTGCCGCGCGGCCAGCGCCGGGAAGCTCATCGAGGCCGTGTGGGGTGACGACGCGCCCGCCAACGGGCTCAAGGCCCTGCAGGTGCTGGTGTCGCGGGTCCGGACCGCCTGCGGCGCGGACGTGATCGTCCGGGACGATTCCGGGTACCGGCTGGGCGCCGGCCCTGACGAGGTCGACAGCTGCCGGCTGAACCGGTGCGCACGGGACGCGGCGGCGCGGCTGGAACGGGATCCGGGTGCGGCTGCCTCGCTGGCCCGGGAGGCCATGACCCTGGCGGGTTCCCTCCCGGCCGCAAGCGAGGGAGAGGACGGCCCGCTGGCCGGCGTGCGCCGGGCCGCCGCCGCGGACGCGGCCGCCGCGCGGATCATCCTGGCGCGGGCGGCCAGCCGGACGGGAGAGCACGCGTCCGCCCTGGCGCCGCTCGAAGACGCGCACGACTCCCATCCCGGCGACGAGGCACTGCTCGCCGACCTGCTGCGCAGCGAGGGCGCCGTGCGCGGCCCCTCGGCGGCCCTCGCCCGGTACGAGCGGTACCGGAACGACCTGCGGGAGCGGCTGGGCACGGATCCCGGGGAGCCGCTCCAGCGCGCCTACCGCGCCCTGCTCTCCCTCGATCATCCGGTACGCCAGGGGGTCCGGCACGACACGACCGAGCTGATCGGCCGCGACCTCGACCGGCAGCGACTGGGCACGCTGCTGGCCACCGCACGGGTCGTGTCCATCGTGGGGCCGGGCGGGATCGGGAAAACCCGGCTGGCGCACGCGCTCGCCCGCACGGCCGGCGAGCCGTCGGTGCACGTCATCGAGCTGGCCGGCGTGACCTCGGCCGAGGACGTCGTGGCCGAGGCCGGGTCCGCGCTCGGGGTCCGGGACTCGGTCACCGGGCGGCGGGTGCTGACGCCCCAGCAGCGTTCCGACGTGCGGGCGCGCATCGCGAGCACGCTGGGGCAGTCTCCGTGCCTGCTGGTGCTCGACAACTGTGAGCACCTGATCGAGGCCGTCGCGGACCTCGTGGCGTTCTGTGTCGCGACGGCGCCGGATCTTCGGGTGCTCACCACCAGCCGCGCGCCGCTGGCCATCGCCGCCGAACGCGTCTACCCGCTGGGGGAACTCGGCGCGGCCGACTCGGCGCGGCTGTTCACGCAGCGGGCCGTGGCGGCCCGGCCGGGCGTCTGGCTTCCCGAGCAGGCCGTGGCCAGCCTCATCGCCCGGCTCGACGGCCTGCCCCTGGCCATCGAACTGGCTGCCGCCAAGGTCCGCGCCATGTCGGTGGAGGAGATCGACCGCCGGCTGGAGGACCGGTTCGCGCTGCTGCGCGGCGGCGACCGCAGCGCCCCGGACCGGCACCAGACCCTCCTCGCCGTCATCGAGTGGTCGTGGAACCTGCTGGGTGCCGGGGAGCAGCGGGCGTTGCGGCGGCTGGCACTGTTCCACGACGGGTTCACGCTGCCGGCCGCCGAATCGGTGCTGGCCGCCGACGGCACAGCGGTCGACGCGGTTCGGGGGCTCGTGGATCAGTCGCTGCTGAGCGTCCGGGAGGATCCGGCCGGGATCCGGTACCGGATGCTGGAGACGGTGCGGGAGTTCGGAGTTCTGCGGCTCGCGGCGGCGGGCGAGGAGCGGGCGGCTCGCGGCGCGCTGCGGTCCTGGGCGACCGGGTACGCGTTTGAGCACGGCGGCCGGCTGTCCGGGCCCGGGCAGTTCGCGGCCATCGACGCCCTCGCCGCCGAGGAGACGAACCTGGCCGACGAGCTGCGGGCCGCGCTGGCCGACGGTGACCGCGGTGCGCTGGCCCGGCTGCTGGCGGTGCTCGGGCTGTTCTGGACGGTGCGCGGCGACCACCCGCGGCTGGTCGCCGTGGCCGATTCGGTCGCCGACGCCTTCGACGACTGGTCGCCGCCGTCGGACCTGGCCGCCGACGCCCGCGCCGCGGTGACGGTCGCCCTGGCCAACGCGCTGATGACCGGGGCGCAGAGCAGCCGGCCGCTGAGCGTGATCCTGCGGCGGCTGTGCCGTTCCGGCGCGGAGCCTGGTGTCGCGGACGCCGTGCATGTCGCCGGGCTCGTCCAGGTGCTGCTGGCCTACGACCCGGACGACGGCGACGGTTCCCTGCAGTGGCTGGAACGGCTCGCTGACGACCCGAACCGCTACACCGCGGCGACCGCTAGCCAGTGGCTCTGCCACCTGCGCGGGAACGCCGGGGACCCCGAGGGCGCGGTGACGGCCGCCGAGCGCGCCCTGGACCTGATCCGGCCTGAAGACGGACCGTGGGCCATGACCATGCCGCACGTCCTGCTCGCCGATTTGTCCATGGGCCTGGGTGAGAACCGGTCGGCCACGGTGCGGCACGCGCGGGCCGCGCTGCCGGTGATGGAGCGGGTCGGGGCCGCCGACGACGT
>WRBL01000139.1 GCA_009784565.1 Streptosporangiales bacterium
GAGGAAACTCCGGCTCGTGGTCAGCCGTACGAGGGCATCGCAGCTGGTCAAGGACGTCGCCGCCGGGCTGGGCGCGGAATTCGTGCCGTGCGGGTCGGCCGGGGCGAAAACCGCTACGGTGATCACTGGCGAGACCGACGTCTACCTGCATTCCGGCGGGTTCTACGAGTGGGATACGGCGGCACCGGTGGCGGTGGCGCGGGCGGCGGGGCTTCATGCCTCCCGCATCGACGGATCCGATCTCGTTTACAACCGTAAAAATCCGCTGCTGCCAGATATCCTAGTTTGCCGGCCAGCAATTGCTGACCTGCTGCTTAACGCGATCCGGGAAGCGACGAATGCCAACTGATTACCTCTTGTCTCAGCTAGACGTTCTGGAAGCCGAGTCCATCCACATCTTCCGTGAGGTGGCCGCGGAGTTCGAGCGCCCCGCGCTGCTGTTCTCCGGGGGCAAGGACTCGATCGTGATGCTGGCCCTGGCCGCGAAGGCCTTTGCGCCGGCGAAGATCCCGTTCCCGGTGATGCACGTCGACACCGGCCACAACTTCCCCGAGGTCATCGACTTCCGGGACCGCCGGGTGGCCGAGCTGGGCGTGCGCCTCGTGGTCGCGAGCGTCCAGGAGCAGATCGACGCGGGCAACGTCGTCGAGGAGAAGGGCCGCTGGGCCAGCCGGAACCGGCTGCAGACCTCGGCACTGCTGGCCGGGATCGAGGACAACCAGTTCACCGCGGCCTTCGGCGGTGCCCGCCGGGACGAGGAGAAGGCCCGGGCCAAGGAGCGGGTCTTCTCGTTCCGCGACGAGTTCGGCCAGTGGGACCCGAAGAACCAGCGTCCCGAGCTGTGGAGCCTGTTCAACACGCGGATCAACCGCGGTGAGCACATCCGGGTGTTCCCGATCTCCAACTGGACCGAGCTGGACATCTGGGCCTACATCGAGCGCGAGAACCTGGAGATCCCCTCCATCTACTACGCGCACCAGCGCGAGGTCTTCGAGCGGGACGGCATCCTGATCGCCGACAACGAGTTCGTGACGCGCGGCGACGACGAGCCGCTGTTCACCAAGACCGTCCGGTACCGGACCGTCGGCGACATGACCTGCACCGGCGCCGTCGAGTCGACGGCCTCCACGGTCCAGGACGTGATCAACGAGGTCGCGGCGACGCGGATTACCGAGCGCGGGCAGACCCGTGCCGACGACCGGGCCAGCGAGGCCGCGATGGAAGACCGCAAGAAGGAGGGCTACTTCTAGTCATGGACATCCTGAGGTTTGCCACCGCGGGCTCCGTCGACGACGGCAAGTCCACGCTCATCGGGCGGCTCCTGTACGACTCGAAGTCGATCTTCGAGGACCAGCTTGAGTCCGTGGAGCGCACGTCCCGGGACCGTGGCGAGGAAGGCACCAACCTGGCGCTGCTGACCGACGGCCTGCGGGCCGAGCGGGAGCAGGGCATCACGATCGACGTCGCCTACCGCTACTTCGCCACGCCGCGGCGGAAGTTCATCATCGCCGACACGCCCGGCCACATCCAGTACACCCGGAACATGGTGACGGGCGCGTCCACCTCCGACCTGGCCATAGTCCTGGTCGACGCGCGGAACGGCCTGACCGAGCAGTCCCGCCGGCACGCGTTCCTGACCACCCTGCTCCGGGTCCCGCACCTGGTGCTCGCGGTCAACAAGATGGACCTGGTCGATTACTCCCAGGAGGTCTTCGAGAACATCGTCTCGGAGTTCTCCCAGTTCGCGACCAAGCTCGAGGTCAAGGACCTCACCTTCGTGCCGATCTCGGCGCTCAAGGGCGACAACGTGGTCGAGCGCTCGGCCAACATGCCGTGGTACGACGGCCCGTCCCTGCTGCACCACCTGGAGCACGTCCACATCGCCTCGGACCGGAACCTGATCGACGCCCGGTTCCCGGTGCAGTACGTGATCCGGCCGCACGCGTCCAACGACCCCGACCTGCACGACTACCGCGGCTACGCGGGCCAGGTCGCCGGCGGAGTCCTGAAGCCGGGCGACGAGGTCATGCACCTGCCGTCCGGGTTCACCACCAAGATCGGCGGCATCGACCTGGCGGGCAAGCCCGTCGACGAGGCGTTCCCGCCCATGTCGGTGACGCTGCGGCTGGAAGACGACGTGGACATCTCCCGCGGGGACATGATCTGCCGTCCGCACAACCAGCCCGCCGCGGCCCAGGACATCGAGGGCATGATCTGCTGGATGAGCACCGAACGGAAGCTCACCCCGGGGATGAAGCTGATCGCCAAGCACACCACGCGCACGGTCAAGGCGATGGTCAAGGACCTGCACTACCGGATCGACGTGAACACGCTGCACCGGGACGAGGACGCCGAGTCGCTCAGCCTGAACGAGATCGGCCGGATCCGGCTCCGCCTGCAGCAGCCGGTGTTCGCCGATTCCTACTCCCGGAACCGGACGACCGGCGGCATGATCCTGATCGACCAGGCCACGAACACCACCGTCGGCACCGTCATGATCACCGAAGCGGGATAAGGGCTCTGCAGATGCTTGGCTTATGTTCGCGGTTTCTGCTGTGATGGCAGTGGAAACTGCGAACATAAGCCCATCTGCCTGCTGGAGCCCGTGTGACGACGCCTTTTCATGACCTGGACGAGTACCTGGCGGTTCCGAGAGTCGGAGGGCTTCGGCTCTCGCCCGACGGAACCTGGCTCGCGGCGGCCGTTCAGGTCCTGAGTCCGGACAAGAAGAAGTACCTCACCAGCATCTGGCGGATCCCCGCGTCGTCCGGCGGCGGCCCCGCCCGCCGCCTCACCCGGTCGGCCGAGGGGGAGAGCGGCCCGGAGTTCCTTCCTGACGGGTCACTGCTGTTCACCTCCAAGCGGGCCGACCCGGAGTCGCCCGATTCGGCGGGCGAGGGCGAGAGCGCCCTGTGGCTGCTGCCCCCGGACGGCGGCGAGGCCCGGGTGGTCGCGGCCCTGCCCGGCGGAGTGACCGGCGTCGAGACGGGCTCCGGCACCGTCGTGGTCGCCTCGCCGGTTCTCGCGGCCGAGGCCGCCGACGACGCCGCCGCCCGCAAGGCGCGCAAGGACGCGGGGGTCACCGCGGTCCTGCACGAGACCGTCCCCGTCCGGTACTGGGATCACGACCTCGGCCCGGACGACCTGCGCCTGTTCGCCGTCGATCCCTCCGGCGACGAGGCGGAACCGCGCGACCTCACCCCCGACGCGGGCCGGGCCCTGGTGAACCAGTCGTTCGCCGTGAGCCCGGACGGGACCCTCGTGGCCACGGGCTGGTGGCAGTGGGAGGGGACCGTCCAGTCCCACTCGGAACTGGTCCTTGTCGACGTGGCCACCGGCAAGCGCACCACCCTGGCGTCCGACCCCTCCTGCGACTACACCACCCCGCGGTTCTCCCCGGACGGGCAGTCGGTGGTCGCCGAACGGGAGACCCACGGCACCCGGGAGAAGGCGCCGAACACGACGCTGGTCGCCGTCCCGCTGCGCGGAAACGGCGACGCGGCCCAGGCCGCCGACGACCTCCTGCCGGACCTCGACCGCTGGCCCAGCGGGCCGCACTGGGGCGCCGACGGCGTCTACTTCACGGCGGACGAGGGCGGGCGTCGCCCCGTCTTCCGCGACGGCGAGCGCCTCACCCCGGACGACGGCTACTACGGCGACCTGAACGTCACCGGCGGCGCCGTCTACGCCCTCCGGATGGCCGTGGACGAGCCGTTCACGCCGGTCCGGGTGGACACGGCCACCGGGGAATTCGAGCGCCTGCAGGCGCCCGGCCAGCGCCCGGAACTGCCGGGCACGCTGGAGGAGATCGAGACGACGGCGGACGACGGGCACCCCGTCCGCGCCTGGCTCGTATTGCCGGAGGGCGCCTTGCCGGAGAAGCCGGCGCCGCTGCTGCTGTGGGTTCACGGCGGGCCGATGATGAGCTGGAACAACTGGTCCTGGCGGTGGAACCCGTGGCTGATGGCGGCCCGCGGCTACGCGGTCCTGCTCCCGGACCCGGCGCTGTCCACCGGGTACGGGCAGGAGTTCGTGGACCGCGGTTACCACTCCTGGGGGACGCGCCCGTACCGCGACCTCATGGCGGTGACCGACGCCGCCTGCGCCCGGCCCGACATCGACGAGACGAAGACCGCGATGATGGGCGGCTCCTACGGCGGCTACATGGCGAACTGGATCGCCGGCCACACGGACCGGTTCGCCGCGATCGTCAGCCACGCGGGCCTGTGGAACCTGGAGCAGATGTTCGGCACCACGGACCATCCGCAGTCCTGGCATCCGCAGTTCGGCGACCCGCTGACCGACCCGGAGATGTACGAGGCCAATTCGCCGAACCGGCATATCGGCGAGATCACCACGCCCATGCTCGTCATCCACGGGGCCCGGGACTACCGGGTGCCGTTCGGCGAGGCGCTCCAGCTGTGGTGGGACCTGAACCGGACCGGGGTCGCGGACGCCAAGTTCCTGTACTTCCCGGACGAGAACCACTGGGTCCTCGGCCCCGGCAACGCGAAGGTCTGGTACGAGACGGTCGAGGCGTTCCTGGCGCGGCACGTCCTCGGCGAACCGTGGCGGCGTCCGGGCCTGCTTTGAGGGGTTCCGCCCCGGTTACCCCCGTAAGGGGGAAGCACGGACCGCGGAGGGCTGCGCTAGCGTGGCACCTATGACGCGCGCTGATCTTGATAAGCAGCCGAGGCAGGTTGCCCAGATGTTCGACGCCCTGGCCGAGCGGTATGACCTGATGAACGACGTCCTGTCGGGCGGTCAGGTCCGGCTGTGGCGCCGGGACGTCCAGCGGATCGTCGCGGCCAAGCCGGGCGACCGGGTCCTGGACCTGGCCGCCGGCACCGGCACGTCGTCGCGGAGCTTCGCCCAGACCGGTGCCAACACCGTGGCCTGCGACTTCTCCTACGGCATGCTGCACACCGGCCAGGCCAAGCTCCTGGCGAAAGACCCGAAGCAGGACCAGACGCGGGGCCAGGTGGCCTTCGCCGCCGGGGACGCGCTTCAGCTTCCGTTTAAGGATGACGCATTCGATGTCGTAACGATTTCGTTTGGTCTGCGTAACGTTCAGCGGACGCGTGACGCGCTCGAGGAGATGCGCCGGGTGACCCGCCCGGGCGGCCGGCTGGTGATCTGCGAGTTCAGCCAGATCACCGTCCCGCCGGTTGACGCGGCCTACCGCCGGTACCTGGCGAAGGTCCTGCCTCGCGTCGCGCAGATGGCGGCCCGCAACCCGGTCGCCTACGACTACCTGGCCGAATCCATCAACGACTGGCCGGCCCAGCGGGAACTGGCCGACCTGATCCGGTCCGCGGGCTGGTCCGCGGTCCGGTGGCGGAACCTCAGCATGGGGATCGTCGCGGTGCATGTGGGCCGCAATATCCAGGCTTCCTCATAAGGTTTCCCAAGAACCCGTAGGGTTCCCAAAGAGAACGCAAAGCCCTACGACAGGGGGCGGATCGACCCGTCGGGTGCCCCTGTGATTAAAATAACGGCAAAGAATTTGTGAAGCAGTTCACAAGAACAGCAGGATCTTTCACGTGACCGAGCACGTCATCCGCGATGCAGATGCGGACGTAATCGTCGTCGGCGCCGGCCCCTCCGGCTCTACGACGGCCTACTACCTGGCCCAGGCCGGACTGAACGTCCTGCTCCTGGAGAAGTCCCGGTTTCCCCGGGACAAGGTGTGCGGCGACGGGCTGACCCCGCGCGCCGTGAAGGCGCTGATCGCGATGGGGGTCGATGTCAGCCCGGAGGCGGGCTGGCTGCAGAACAAGGGCCTGAGAGTCATCGGCGGGGGACTGCGCCTCGAGATGCCCTGGCCGGAGCTGAACTCCTTCCCGGGCTACGGCCTGGTCCGCCCCCGGTCGTCGCTGGACGAGACCATGGCCCGCCGGGCCCAGGCGGCCGGGGCGAAGGTGGTCGAGGGAGCGACGGTCACCGGCCCGGTGCTCGACGACAATGGCGTGATCACCGGGGTGCGGGCCCGCGAAGGCTCGGGCCGGGACGTTTCTTCCGAACGGATCTACAGCGCCCCGGTCGTTGTGGCCGCCGACGGCAACTCTTCGCGGCTCGCCGTCGCGATGGGCCTGGCCAAGCGGGACGACCGGCCGATGGGCGTCGCGGTGCGCACGTACTACACCTCGCCCCGCCACGACGACGATTACCTGGAGTCCTGGCTCGACCTGTGGGACGAGGACCGCCTGCTGCCGGGCTACGGCTGGATCTTCGGGATGGGCGACGGCACGTCCAACGTCGGCCTGGGCCTGCTGAACACCTCCGACGCCTTCGGGAAGACGGACTACCGGGAACTGCTGCGCCGCTGGCTGAAGTCGATGCCGGAGGAGTGGGGTTACGTCGAGGAGAACCGCACCGAGCCGATCCGCGGCGCGGCCCTTCCGATGGGCTTCAACCGGACCCCGCACTACTACCGGGGCCTGCTGCTGGCCGGGGACGCGGCCGGGATGGTGAACCCGTTCAACGGCGAGGGCATCGCCTACGCGATGGAGTCCGGGGAGATCCTGGCCCGCACTATCGCCCAGGCGATGGCCCGGCCCACGCGGGCCGAGCGGGAGCGGGTCCTGCGTACCTACCCGGTGCAGCTGCAGCAGTCCTACGGCGGCTACTACACGCTCGGGCGGCTGTTCGTGGAACTGATCGGGCGGCCGAAACTCATGCGCTATGCGACGGCGCACGGCATGTCGAGGCCGACGCTGATGCGCTTCGCCCTTAAGCTCCTGGCTAACCTCACCGATCCGACTGGTGGCGACGCCTCGGACCGGCTGATCAACGGCCTGACCCGAATCGCACCGGTTCCCCGGTAAAGACGACAATCCCCAGAAAGGGGGCGCACTTGCGGTGAGGCTCTACATACCGATCCTCGTGCTCGCCGTGCTCGCGCTCGGCTTCGCCGTAGTCTCAGTGACCGCGGGGACCCTGATGGGGCCCAAGCGCTGGAACAAGGCCAAGCTGGACGCGTACGAGTGCGGTATCGAGCCGACTCCCCAGCCGCTCGGCGGTGGCAAGATCCCGGTCAAGTACTACCTGACCGCGATGCTGTTCATCGTCTTCGACATCGAGATCGTGTTCCTGTATCCCTGGGCCGTCACCTTCAACCGGATGGGGCCGTTCGGCCTCATCGAGATGGTCGCGTTCGTACTGACCGTTCTGATCGCGTACGCCTACGTGTGGCGCCGCGGCGGGCTGGAGTGGGATTAGCGAAATGGGTATCGAGGAAAAACTCCCCAGCGGCGTGCTGCTGACCACCGTGGAGAAACTGGCCGGCTGGGCGCGGGCGCGCTCGGTCTGGCCGGCCACGTTCGGCCTGGCCTGCTGCGCTATCGAGATGATGTCGGCCGGCGGGCCGCGCCACGACATGGCGCGGTTCGGCATGGAAAAGACGGGGGCGACTCCCCGCGAGGCCGACCTGATGATCGTGGCGGGCCGGGTGAGCCAGAAGATGGCCCCGGTGCTGCGCCAGATCTACGACCAGATGCCCGATCCCAAGTGGGTCATCTCGATGGGCGTCTGCGCCTCCTCCGGCGGCATGTTCAACAACTACGCGATCGTGCAGGGCGTCGACCACATCGTGCCGGTGGACATCTACCTGCCCGGCTGCCCGCCGCGGCCGGAGATGCTGCTGGACGCGATCTTCAAGCTGCACGACAAGATCATGAACTCCAAGCTGGGCTCGGACCGCGAGCAGGAGATCGCCGAGCGGGAAGAGGCCCGGCTGAAGATGCTGCCGCTGCACGTGACCGGGGCGGGCAGCGCGGGAGGTGAACTGTGAGCCAGGAGCCTCCCGCGCCGGAGACGGAGAACGGCAACCTTCCCGCGAAGCTGGGGACCGAACGCCTGGAGGCGCCGGTGGTCCGGGAGGGCCTGTTCGGCGTCCACGGCACCCCGGACACCTCCGGGTACGGCCGGCTCCAGGTCCGCAGGCCGCTGCCGGCCTCGACCCAGCGGCCCTACGGCGGGTACTTCGACGACGTCGCCGACGCGCTCGGCACCGCGCTGGAGTCGGCGGGCTCGGGGTTCGACGCGGCGGTCGAGCGGGTCCTCGTCGCCCACGACGAGCTCACCCTCTACGTGCGGCGCGAGAACCTGGTTCAGGTCATGGAGCGGCTGCTGCACGACCCGGACCTGCGGTTCGAGATCTTCTCCGGCGTCTCCGGGGTGCATTTCCCGGATGAGACGGGCCGCGAACTGCGCGCCGTCTACCACCTGACCTCCATCACCCACAACCGCCTGCTGCGGCTGGAAGTCAGCGCGCCCGACTCCGACCCGCACATCCCGTCGGTGACCAGCGTGTACCCGGCGGCCAACTGGCACGAGCGGGAGACCTGGGACTTCTTCGGCATCGTCTTCGACGGGCACCCGGCCCTCACCCGGATCCAGATGCCCGACGACTGGCTCGGCCACCCGCAGCGCAAGGACTACCCGCTCGGCGGCATCCCGGTGGAGTACCGGGGCACCAAGGTGCCGCCGCCGGACGAAAGAAGGTCGTACTCGTGACCACTCCGCATGTGACCGGCGCCGCGACGGCGGCCGACGAGGACGCGGCCGAGGGCCGCGTCTACGACGTCGCCGGCGAGGACTGGGACAAGATCATCACCGCGGGCGACGAGGACCGCTCGGACAACGAGCAGATCGTCGTCAACATGGGGCCGCAGCACCCGTCCACGCACGGCGTGCTCCGGCTGGTTCTCACGCTCGAGGGCGAGACGGTGACCGACGTGCGGGCCTCCATCGGCTACCTGCACACCGGCATCGAGAAGAACATGGAGTACCGCACCTGGACCCAGGGCACCACGTTCATCACCCGGGCCGACTACCTGATGCCGCTCTACAACGAGATGGCCTACGTGCTGTCGACGGAGCGGCTGCTCGGCATCGAGGACAAGATCCCCGAGCGGGCGCAGCTCATCCGGGTGCTGCTGCTGGAGCTGCAGCGGATCACCTCCCACCTGGGCGGGATCGGGCCGTTCGGCATGGAACTGGGCGCGACCACGATCTTCCTGCACGGCCTGCGGATGCGGGAGGAGATCCTCGACCTGTTCGAGCTGATCACCGGCCTGCGGATGAACCACGCGTTCATCCGGCCCGGCGGCGTGGCCCAGGACCTGCCGCCCGGCGGCCTGGAGAAGGTCCGGGAGTTCCTGCGCAAGGCGCCGTCCCGGGTCAGGGACCTGCGCAAGCTGATCGACGCGAACCCGGTCTTCTCCGCCCGGACCAAGGGCGTGGCCTACATGGACCTCGAAGGCTGCATGGCCCTCGGGGTGACCGGTCCCATGCTGCGGGCCACCGGGCTTCCCTGGGACCTGCGCAAGTCCCGCCCCTACCTCGGGTACGAGACGTTCGACTTCGACGTGATCACCGAGTCCAGCTGCGACACCTACGGCCGTTACATGGTCCGGGTCCGGGAGATCGAGGAGTCGCTGAAGATCGTCGAGCAGGCGGTCGACCGGCTGGCCGACCGGTCCGGCGTCAAGGACGACCCCTGGATGGTCAGCGACGCCAAGATCGGCTGGCCCGCGCGGCTGTCGCTCGGCCCGGACGGGATGGGACCGTCGCCGGAGCACATCGCTCACATCATGGGCCAGTCGATGGAAGCCCTCATTCACCACTTCAAGCTGGTGACCGAGGGCTTCCGCGTTCCGGCCGGCCAGGCCTACGTGCCGATCGAGTCGCCCAAGGGCGAACTCGCGTGCCACGTGGTCAGCGACGGCGGCACCCGGCCCTACCGCGCGCACCTGCGCGACCCCTCTTTCCACCACATGCAGGCGGTCTCCGTGCTGTGTGAGGGCGGCAACCTCGCGGACGTGATCCCGGCGATCGCGTCCATCGACCCGGTGATTGGAGGCGTGGACCGGTAATGGCGTTCGATGACGAAACGCGGGCGCGGCTGCGCGCGGACGCCGCCGAGATCGTCGGCCGGTATCCGAAGGCGCGGTCCGCGCTGCTCCCGCTGCTGCACCTGGTGCAGTCGGAGGACGGATACGTCTCCGATGACGGCATCGCGTTCTGCGCCGAGGTGCTCGGGTGTACCGAGACCGAGGTCAGGGGCGTGGCGACGTTCTACACCATGTACAAGCACAGCCCGGCCGCCGAGTACCAGGTCGGCGTCTGCACCAACACCGTGTGCGCGATCATGGGCGGCGACCAGATCTACTCCGACCTGGTCACGCACGTGGGCGGCGACGGTCACGAGCCCGGCCACGGCGAGGACGTGAAGTCCCCCGACGGCAAGGTCGCGGTGGAGCGCGTCGAGTGCAACGCGGCCTGCGACTACGCCCCCGTGGTCATGGTGAACTGGGAGTTCTTCGACAACCAGACCCCTGAGTCGGCCAGGAAACTGGTCGATGACCTCCGGTCCGGGACCCCGGTGCGGCCGACCCGCGGCCCGGGGCGGCTGTGCACCTGGAAGGAAGCCTCCCGGGTGCTGGCCGGCTTCGGCGACGGCCAGGCGGCCGACGGCCCCACGGCCGGCCCGGCCAGCCTGCTCGGCCTGAAGATCGCCAAGGAGCGAGGCTGGGAGGCGCCGCAGCCATGACCGATACCCTGACCCCCATCCTGTCCGTCAACTGGGACGAGCACGACGCCTACCGGCTGGAGGGCTACAAGCGCGGCGGGGGCTACGAGGCCCTCGACAAGGCCCTGGCCATGCAGCCCGACGACGTGATCGCCACGGTGAAGAACGCCGGGCTCCGCGGCCGCGGCGGCGCCGGCTTCCCGACCGGGATGAAGTGGTCCTTCATCCCGCAGGGCGACGGCAAGCCGCACTACCTGACCGTGAACGCGGACGAGTCCGAGCCGGGCGCGTGCAAGGACATGCCGCTGCTGATGGCGAACCCTCACGTGCTCATCGAGGGCATCATCATCACCTGCTACGCGATCCGGTCCAGCCACGCGTTCATCTACATCCGGGGCGAGGTCCTGCACGTCATCCGGCGGCTGCAGCTCGCGGTCGCCGAGGCGTACGAGGCGGGTTTCCTCGGGCAGGACATCCGCGGTTCCGGATTCGACCTGGACATTGTGGTGCACCCGGGCGCCGGCGCCTACATCTGCGGCGAGGAGACCGCGCTGCTCACCTCGCTGGAGGGGTACCGCGGGCTGCCGCGGAACAAGCCGCCGTTCCCGGCGGTTGAAGGCCTGTACGCGAGCCCGACGGTGGTCAACAACGTCGAGACGATCGCCTCGGTACCGGAGATCATCACCAAGGGCGCGGACTGGTTCGCCGCCCTGGGCACCGAGAAGTCCAACGGACACGGCATCTTCTCCCTGTCCGGGCACGTCGCGAACCCCGGCCAGTTCGAGGCGCCGCTGGGCATCACCCTGCGCGAACTGCTCGACCTGGCGGGCGGGATACGGCCCGGGCACCGGCTGAAGTTCTGGACGCCCGGCGGATCGTCCTCGTCGTTCCTGACGGACGAGCACCTGGACGTCCCGCTGGACTACGAGCAGGTCGGCGCCGCCGGGTCAATGCTCGGCACCCGGTCGCTGCAGATCTTCGACGAGACGACGTGCTCACTGCGGGCCGCGCTGCGCTGGACGGAGTTCTACCAGCACGAGTCGTGCGGCAAGTGCACGCCGTGCCGGGAAGGCTCCTACTGGCTGGTCCGGGCCATCGAGCGGCTGGAGAACGGCAAGGGCACCGACGAGGACCTCGACATGATCCTCGACGTCAGCGGCAACATCATGGGCCGCGCGTTCTGCGCCCTCGGCGACTCCGTTCCGGTGCCCATTACCTCCGCGATCAAGTACTTCCGCGACGAGATCATCCAGCATCAGAAGGAAGGCGGCTGCCCCTTCGACCCGGCCGCCTCGACTGCCTGGGCTGATTCGGCAGGTGCGGATAGGTGATGACGTTTAATGACTGCTGAGACTTCCATCGACACGGTGACCGTCACCATCGACGGCTACGAGATCAGCGTCCCCAAGGGCACGCTGGTCATCCGGGCCGCCGAGATGATCGGCATCCAGATTCCCCGGTTCTGCGACCACCCGCTGCTCGACCCGGTCGGCGCCTGCCGCCAGTGCCTGGTCGAGGTGGAGGGACAGCGCAAGCCGCTCGCCTCCTGCACCACCGTCTGCACCGACGGCATGGTGGTGAAGACCCAGCAGACCTCCGAGGTCGCCGACAAGGCGCAGCACGGGGTCATGGAACTGCTGCTCATCAACCACCCGCTCGACTGCCCCATGTGCGACAAGGGCGGCGAGTGCCCGCTGCAGAACCAGGCCATGTCCAACGGCCGGGGCGAGAGCCGGTTCCGCGAGGAGAAGCGGGAGTTCGACAAGCCGGTGCCCATCTCCACCGAGGTGCTGCTCGACCGGGAACGGTGCATCTCCTGCACCCGGTGCGTGCGGACCTCGGAAGAGATCGCGGGCGACGCGTTCATCGACTTCCTCGAGCGCGGACCGAACCAGTACATCGGGACCGCCGAGGGCGAGCCGTTCAACTCCTACTTCTCCGGCAACACCGTCCAGGTGTGCCCGGTGGGCGCGCTCACCGGCGCCGCGTACCGTTTCCGGTCCCGGCCGTTCGACCTGGTGTCCACGCCCGGCGTGTGCGAGCACTGCGCCTCCGGCTGTCGGCAGCGCACCGACCACCGGCGGGGCAAGGTACAGCGCCGCCTGGCCGGCGAGGATCCCGAGGTCAACGAGGAGTGGAACTGCGACAAGGGCCGGTGGGCGTTCAACTACGCCACCCAGCCCGACCGGCTGACCAGCCCGCTCGTCCGTGATGCCGAGGGCGTCCTGCGCCCCGCCTCCTGGACCGAGGCCTTCGAGGCCGCCGCCCGCGGCCTCGCCGCCGCCCGCGACGGCCAGAACCCCCGTCCCGCTGACTACGAGGGGCCGGTTGCCTCGGGAGTCGGGGTACTCCCGGGCGGGCGCCTGACCCTCGAGGACTCGTACGCGTACTCCAAGTTCGCGCGGGTCGCGCTGGACACCAACGACATCGACATGCGGGCCCGGCCGCACTCGCCGGAGGAGGAGCAGTTCCTCGCCGCGAAGGTGGCCGGACAGCCGATCGACGTCACCTACGCCGACCTGGAAGCCGCCCCGGCGGTGCTGCTGGCCGGGTTCGAGCCCGAGGACGAGTCCCCGATCGTGTTCCTGCGGCTCCGCAAGGCGGCCCGCAAGCACGGACTGCGGGTCTTCTCCATCGGTTCGCTGACCACCCCGGGCCTGGCCAAGACCAGCGGCACGCTGCTGCCGACCGTGCCGGGCGGCGAGACCGGCACGCTGACCTCGCTGGCGGCCGGCGGCTCCGGTCACGCCGAACTGGAGCGCGCGGCCGAGGCCCTGGGCGAGCCCGGCGCGATCATTCTGGCCGGCGAGCGGCTGGCCGAGGTGCCCGGCGCGCTGGGCGCCGCCGCGGCCCTGGCCAGCGCCAGCGGCGCGCGGATCGCCTGGATACCCCGCCGGGCGGGCGAGCGCGGCGCCATCGAGGCGGGCGCGCTGCCCGGACTGCTGCCCGTCGGCCGGCCGGTCACGGACCCGCAGGCGCGGGCCGAGGTCGCCCGGGCCTGGAACAAGGGCTCCCTCCCGACCCTGCCGGGCCGTGACGTCAGCGGGATGCTGGCCGCGGCCGAGGCCGGAGAGCTGGGCGGGCTGGTCATCGCCGGCGTCGACCCGGCCGACCTGCCGGACCCGGAGGCGGTACTGCGGGCCCTGGAGGTCACGCCGTTCATCGTCAGCCTGGAACTGCGGGCCAGCGCGATCACCGGCCGGGCCGACGTGGTGTTCCCCGTCGCGGCCGTGGCCGAGAAGGCCGGCACGTTCGTTGACTGGGAAGGCCGGGGCGGCACGTTCTCCGCCGCCCTGCGGGTCCCCGGAGTCCGGACCGACCTGTACGTGCTCGGCGCGATCGCCGACGCGATGGACGTTCACCTCGGCCTGCCGGACGCCGCCGCGGCCCGGGCCGAACTGGCGGCACTGGGCGGCTGGAAGGGCGAGCGGACCGCGCCGCCGGCGCCGCTCACCCCGATGGCCGACGCCGCCCCGCAGGGCGGGATGGTCGCGGCCCGCCTGGCCACCTGGCATCAGCTGATCGACGCGGGCCGGATGCAGGACGGCGAGCCGTACCTGGCCGGCACCGCCCGGCCCGTCGTCGCGAAGCTGTCGGCGGCCACCGCGAGCGCGGCCAGGGTCGAAGACGGCGAGAAGGTGACCGTGGCGACGGCCGCCGGATCGGTCACCGTCCCGGTCGAGATCGCGCCGATGGCGGACGGCGTAGTCTGGCTGCCGGCCAACAGTCCGGGCAGCGCCGTGCGCGCTGACCTGCGGGCCGGGCACGGCAGCCGGGTAACCCTGAGGAGGGCCGAGTAATGCACGCGCTCGCGGTCGACTCGACGCTGAACGACTTCAATCAGCTCATCTGGTGGATGGTGCTGCTGAAGGTCGGGATGGTCTTCGTCTTCCTGCTGCTCACCACGATCTTCATGATCTGGTTCGAGCGCCGGGTGATCGGCCGGATGCAGAACCGCCCCGGACCGAACCGGGCCGGCCCGTGGGGCCTGCTTCAGCCCGTCGCGGACGCGCTGAAGCTGCCGATGAAGGAGGACATCGTCCCCACCGGCGTCGACAAGCTGGTGTTCGTGATCGCGCCGATGCTCACGGCCGCGCCCGCGTTCATCAGCTTCGCGATCATCCCGTGGGGACCGAAGGTCTCGATCTTCCACCACTGGACGCCGCTGCAGGTTGCCGACCTTCCGGTCGCGGTGCTGCTGGTGCTGGCGATGAGCTCGATCGGCATCTACGGCATCGTGCTCGCCGGATGGGCGTCCCGCTCGCCCTACGCCATCCTGGGCGCGCTGCGCTCCACCGCCCAGATGATCAGCTACGAGATCGCGATGGGCCTGTCGTTCGTCGCGGTCTTCATGTACGCCGGCTCGCTGTCCACCAGCGCGATCGTCTCTGCCCAGGCGCATGGCGGCGCGTTCCATCTGCTCGGCATCACGCTCCACTACCCGTCCTGGTACTGCGTAGTGCTGTTCCCGTCGTTCCTCGTCTACCTGATCACCATGGTCGGCGAGACCAACCGGATCCCGTTCGACCTGCCCGAGGGCGAGGGCGAGATCGTGGCCGGGCACATGACCGAGTACTCCTCGATGAAGTTCGCGATGTTCTTCCTCGCCGAGTACATCAACATGACCACGGTCTCCGCGCTCGCCACCACGCTGTTCCTCGGCGGCTGGCGCGCCCCGTGGCCGCTCACCCTGATCGGCCCCGGTGTCAACGAGGGCTGGTGGCCGGTCCTGTGGTTCCTGATCAAGGTCTTCATCCTGCTGTTCGGCTACGTCTGGCTCCGGGGCACGCTGCCGCGGACCCGGTACGACCAGCTAATGGCGCTGGGCTGGAAGGTCCTCATCCCGCTGTCCATCGTGTGGGTCCTGGTCATCGCCACCATCCGGGTCGCCCGCAACCAGGGCCTGACCCCCACGGTCATCATCGTGGGAATCATCGTCCTTGCGCTGGTGGTCCTCCTGGTCACCTTCTGGGACAACTCCGCGGTGAATCGGGCCGAGCGCGTCGGGCCGCAGGATCCGGTCACCCCGGAGGCCCAGGCCGAGGTCGCACGGGAATCCGGGACTCCCACCCGGTTCCCGGTCCCGCCGCTCGACCTGCCGCACTACCACGGCGTCGGCGCCGAGACC